>NZ_CP041146.1:3979444-4285555 GCF_006494775.1 Nocardioides humi
CGGTCGCGGGCGCCGTGGTCGCGTTCAACCCGCGCTCGGACGTCGTCGGCCTGCGGGTCCGCCCCGATGCCGGACCCCGGCTGCGCTCGCTCGAGGTCGACGGCCGTACCGTCGCCGGCGTCCTCGACCAGCCGCCCGGCGGCACGACCCGGGTGACCGGCGTACGCGTCACCCAGGGCACTCAGCAGGTCCGCGCCGAGATCAGCACGACCCCCGAGGGCGCGGCCTTCCGGCTGCAGCTGCCCGCGGCCTGGACCGGCCAGCGCCGCTGGCAGGTGCGCGCGCTCACCGCCGACGGCCAGGAGGTCGTGCTCGGCTGGCCCGCCGCCGCCCCCCAGTGGCTCGGCGTCGGCACCGGTGAGGTCGTCGGCTCCCGCACCGCCAGCGGCGACACCGAGCTCTACGAGACGGCCGACACCCTCGTCGTCGACGACCTCGTCGTCGAGGGCCTGCGGCTCACCGTGGCCGGCCACTGGCTCGGCGTACCTCCCTCCGGCGATGTCCGCCTCGCCCTCCTCACGCAGGCCGGCGGCACCGAGGTCCTCACCACCGAGCTCGAGCCCGGCGACGCTCCCGGCGAGGTCCGGGCGAGCGTCGAGCTGACCGTCGACCGCTGGGGCCTCGGCGCGCGTCCCCTCGCCCCTGCTTGGCTCTGGCTCGCCGTGACCGGCAACGGCACGACCACCCGCGCGCTCCTCGGCGAGCGCGGCATCGACCGGCTGCACCACTTCATGGTCGGCACGGAGCACCCCGGCTACTCCGCCCGCGTCGTGCAGGAGGGCCGGGTCGCCGGCGTCGAGCTGCTGCCGCCGGTGCCGGTCGAGGACCGGGTGCCCTACGGCCAGACCCGGCTCCAGGAGTGGTACGCCGACGGCGACATCCCGCTCGAGCCCGACGCCGTCTACTTCCAGTCCTATGTCGGCGCGTCCGCGACCGACAGCCAGCGCGCGCTCCACGAGGAGCTGCGGCGTACCCGGCCCGAGCTCACGCTCTACTGGGGCGTCGCGTCGGCGGCGTCCTGGGTGCCCGAGGGCGGCGTGCCGGTCGTGATGACCACCCGCGAGTGGTACCGGGTGATGGCCGCCGCCGGGCGACTGTGCATGAACATCGACCCCGAGCGCTGGTTCCGCAAGCGCCCCGGCCAGCGGCTGCTGCAGACCTTCCACGGCTACCCGTCGAAGTCGATGGGCATCCGGATGTGGGACGCCAAGCACTACCCGCCGCGCCGGATCGAGCTGGAGCTCGCCCGCACGTCGAAGCAGTGGGACCTGATCCTCACCCCCGAGCCGGACATGGACCAGTACTACCGGCGTGAGTACGCCTACGACGGCCCGATCCACAGCGAGGGCTACCCCCGCGACGACGCGCTCGTGGGCGATCGCGCCGCCGTCGTACGGGAGGACGTGCGGCGCCGCCTCGGCATCGAGGACCACCAGAGGGCGATCCTCTACGCCCCCACCTGGCGCGACGACCAGGCCACCAACTGGCGCGCGGCCGACGCCGTCCACCACCTCGACGTCGCCTCCGCCGCCCGCGAGCTCGGCCCCGACTACGTCCTGCTGCTGCGCGGCCACCGCTTCCACAACCCCGCCGGCGACGGCGCGGGGGCGACGCGCTTCCTCGACGTCACCGAGTACCCCGAGATCAACGACCTGATCCTGGCCGCCGACGCCGCGGTGCTCGACTACTCCTCGCTGCGCTTCGACTTCGCCCTCACCCGGCGACCGATGGTGTTCCTGGTGCCCGACCTCGCGACGTACGTCGGCGGCGTGCGCGGCTTCCTCTACGACTACGGCCCCACCGCCCCCGGCCCCCACGTCGACACCGCCGAGCAGGTCGTGGAGCTGCTGCGCGACATCGACGGCCTGCAGCGCAGGTACGCCGACGCCATGGAGGCCTTCCACCAGCGGTTCAACCGGTTCATGGACGGTCACGCCGCGGAACGGGTCGCGGCCGCCTTCTTCGGCGACGCCTGAGCGTCGTTGGGTGTGCGGGGCGGGGGCGGGCAGCCGGCCCCCGGCGCTGTAACACGTCGTTCGCTGCTCTACCAGCCGCATGACGTCGGTGGAAGCGGTCTGTGCCGGGCTGCTGGAGCAGGTACGCGGCGGCTAGGTGGGCGAACGACGTGTTACAGCAGGCTCGCGGCGGCCAGAGCAGCGAACGACGTGTTACAGCGGGCAGAGGCTTGCCGCTTACAGCGGGCAGAGGCGTGCCGCCGAGCACCGGCATCTAGGATCGGGGGTCCCGACCGACCGAAGGAGCTGCCGCAGCCATGCGCCCAGTCGACCTGCCGGACGCCCTGCCGGACGGCTCGCGGTTCATCCACATCGGCCTGCCCAAGACCGGTACGACGGCCCTGCAGGGCGCGCTCGACCGCGCGCGGCCGCGGTTGGAGGAGCTCGGCGCCCACAACGTCGGCCGGGGCCGGCACGAGATGCGGGTCGGCCAGGTGGCGGCGGGCGGGCTCGCGGAGTTCTGGCAGGGCCGGTGGGAGGACCGGTGGCAGGCGCTCGCGGCGGAGTTCCGCGGCTCGGAGGCGCGGTGCACGTTCTGGTCGAGCGAGTCGCTGAGCCACGCGACCGGTGACCGGGTGCAGTACCTCGCCGACCAGCTCGGCGCCGACACCCACGTCGTGGTCACCCTCCGCCCGCTGGCGCCGCTCATGGTGTCCCAGTGGCAGCAGTGGCTGCGCCGCCGCGGCACGCAGTCGCTGGAGGAGTGGGCGGCCAACCAGTTCGCGGCGGTCACGGTCGAGGGCGAGGTGACCATCGACTACATCCGCTTCATGCCGTCGCTGCACCGGTTCAGCCTGCGCCGGATCATCGAGGAGTGGGGACCGGTCTTCGGCGAGGACCGGATCGTGCTCGTCGTCCCCGATCCGGTCGACCGCGACCGCACCTTCCGGGTCTTCGAGGCCCTGATGGGTGTCCCCGAGGTGCTCGAGGCCGTGCCCGAGGGCAACGCGTCGCTGCCCTACCCCGAGGCCGAGATGCTGCGGCAGTTCAACCGCGCCTACACCGACCACGGCGGCGACCATCCCACCTGGATGGAGGCGATCGGCGTGCTCGCCCGCGTCCCGCTGCGCGACTACACCAACACGCTCACTCCCCACCCGATCCGCGCGCCGCGGTGGGTCGCCGAGCGCGCCAACGAGTACGCCGCCGCCTGGAACGCCGCCGTCGAGGACTCCGGCGTCACCGTCGTCGGCGATCTCGCCGACCTGCTCGTCGACCCGGCCGGCTACGCCGAGGAGGTCGAGGTGCCCGCCACCGTCGACGTCGAGAGCGCCGGCCGGCTGATGGACGTCGCGTTCACGGCGGCGCTCCGGCACGCCGCCCGCCAGCACGACAGCGCCCCGGCGACGACGTCCGAGCTGACGACGCCCGACCTCACGACGCCCGACCTCACGACGTACGGCGGCCGCCAGCTGCTCGGCGAGCTCGGCCGCCGCGCCCGGCGACGGGTGAGCCGATGAGCCTGCTCCAGGTCCCCGACGCCCGGGCGGGGATGAACGCCTTCGCGGTGCCCACCTGGTGGGCGTCCCTGGAGGACGAGCGGATCGCCCGCGACGACGACGAGCTGCCCGACGTCACGGTCGTCGACCTCGACCCGGCCGTGCTGCCGGCGGACCGCACGCTGCTCGTGGTCGGCGCCGTCGCGGAGCTGCTGCCCGAGCCCACCACCGACGCCCTCGCCGCCTGGGTGGGCGAGGTCCGTGCGCTCCACACCGCCGCCGCGCCGGTCCACCTCGCGGTCTCCCTCGACGAGGTGACCTCCCTCGAGCAGCTGCTCACCCTCGCCGCCGGCCGCCGCTGGCCCCCTTTCGACGCCGTCGCCGCGGCCACGCACACCGCCGCCGACCCGGTGCCGCCGCAGAGCGTCCCCGGCGGCCAGGAGACGGCTCGCGCCTACGCCGACGCGCTCGTCGCCCAGGTCGAGGTGCTGCTCCCGCCGGCCTGGCAGACCGCGACCGACGGCGCCTCGGACGCCGTCGCCTGCATCAGTCGCGCGCTCGACACCGACCCCGACGTGGGTCCCGCCGAGGCCCGGGTCCTGCGCGACGCCTGCCGGGCCGCGCTCGCCGGCCTGGAGGCCGACGGCGTGACGATCAGCGGCCCGCGCGACGCCCTGCTGTGGCCGGTCCCCGCCGAGCACGGGCTGGTCCCGATCGACGTCGCGGCCGACACGGCGCTGGAGGTGATGCTCGGCCAGCTCGAGCGGCCGGCCGATCTCGCGCCCGACCGGCCCGTCGTCGTACCCCTCGATCGGGTCCCTGCCCGCGAGCTCGTGGCGCGGCTGAGGGGACCCCGATGATCGAGCCGCTGCCCGACGGCACCACCCTGGTCCACATCGGGCCCTACAAGACCGGCACCACCGCCATGCAGGGCGCGCTGTGGGAGGCCCGCGACGCGCTCGCCGGGCACGGCGTCGCCTATCCCGGCGAGCTCGCCCACGAGATGAACGCCTCGATGGCCGTCGCGCTCGGCCGGGTCGACCCGGGCAAGGACATCGACGCCTTCCGGCAGCGCTGGTACGACCTGGTCGCCGCGCTGCACGAGACGCGGCCCCGGATCGGGGTGCTGAGCAGCGAGGTCTACTGCGAGGCCACCGACGCCGGCGCGCGCACCGTCCTCGACGCGCTCGGGCCGCGCACGCACGTCGTGATCACCGCGCGGCCGATCGTCCGGCTGCTCGGCTCCCAGTGGCAGCAGTACGGCCAGAACGTCCCCGTGCCGCCGTACGACGCGTGGCTGCGCGCGATCCTCGACCAGTTCGACGTCCCTGACGGTGGGACGGTCACGCCGTCCTTCTGGCAGCGGCACCGCCACGACCGGCTGGTCGAACGCTGGGTCGGCCTGGTGGGCGGCGACCGGGTCACCGTGATCGTGGTCGACGACCGCGACCACCGCGGCCTGCCCGCCGCGTTCGAGGCGCTGCTCGGCCTGCCCGAGGGGCTGCTGCGCCCACCGGCGGACAAGACCAACCGGTCGCTGACCCATCCCGAGGCAGCGCTGATGCAGGAGCTCGTCGACCGCACCTCGCAGGCGCCGTGGTCGAGCGCCGACCACGGGCGGTTCATCCGCTTCGGGGCGGCCCGCGGGCTGCAGGCGGCGCCGCCCGACCCCGACGCCGAGCGGCTGCTGACCCCCGGCTGGGCGATCGACCGGGCGCTCGCGGCCGGCGCCGGCATGGCCGAGCGGATCGCGGCCTCCGGCGCCCGGGTGATCGGCGACCTCGGCCTGCTCTCCGACCGCGCCCTCGCGCCCGCCGAGGGCGAGAACACCCCGGTCGGCGCCATCGACCCCGGCGCCGCGGCCGCCCTCGCCGTCGGGATCATCACCAAGCTCACCGGCGTGCACCCCCGTCCCGAGCACCGCGACCTCGCCGGACCGGTCGAGCGCGCCGCCTGGTCGCGGCACCGCGCCGTCGCGGAGGAGCTGGAGCGGCAGGCCCAGGACACGACGTCCCGCGCGGTGCTGCGCGAGCTCGGACGCCGCGGCCGGCGCCGGCTGCGCGGCTCGTAGGATTCCTGCGATGTCCACCTCGACCGGCCTGCCCGCAGCGCTGCCCGACGGCGCGCGACTGCTGCACATCGGGATGCCGAAGACCGGCACCACGGCGCTGCAGCACTCCCTGTGGGCCGCCCGGGAGGCGCTCGAGGCGCAGGGCGCGCACAACGTCTCCCGCCGCGCCCACGAGAAGAAGGTGGCGCTCACCGCGGCGGGCAGCGACCGCGACTACTGGGTGCCCCGCCCCGGCCGCTACCAGGAGCTCACCCAGGAGTTCCGCACCTCCGACGCGCGGGTGAGCTTCTGGTCGAGCGAGGCGCTGTCGTTGGCGTCGGTGGAGCGGATCCGCGGGCTGCGCGAGGAGCTCGGGCCGTCGTATCTCGTCTGCACGATCCGCGCCCTCGCGCCGCAGCTGGCCTCGCGGTGGCAGCAGGGGCTGCGCCGCGGCTCGGTCCATCCGCTGGAGGACTGGCTGCGCACCCGCTTCGCCGAGGAGCCGCGCGACGCCGACGTGCACGCCCCGCTCCGGTCCGGCCAGGCGCTGCGCCGGATCGACCCGCGCCGGATCATCGCGCAGTGGGGCAGCGTGTTCGGCGAGGACCGGATCGTCTTCGTCGTCCTCGACCCGACCGACCACCACTGGCTGCTGCGCTCCTTCGAGGCCCTGCTCGGCGTCGACGAGGTGCTGGAGCTCACCGCGTCGGGGAACATCTCGCTGCCGTTCCCCGAGGCCGAGATGCTGCGCCACTGCGCCATCGCGTACGCCGAGCACGACGGCGACCCGGGCGCCTGGATGGCCACGGCCGGCGACCCCCGGGCCGTCAAGCTCCGCGGCGTGGTCCAGGCCGCGCCCAGGCACCCGACCCGGGTGCCGCGCTGGGCGGCCGAGCAGGCCAACGAGTACGTCGCCGACTGGGTCGAGGCGATCACCCGCTCCGACGCCACGCTCGTCGGCGACATCGCCCACCTGAGCGTCGACCCCGCGGCGTACCCCGAGCGGCTCGAGGTGCCGACCGCACTCGACGTCGCCTCCGCCGGCCGGATGATGGACGCCTACTTCCGGGTCGGCCTGAAGCTGCCGCCGGCCCCCGCCCCGCCGCCCGCCCCGACACCCGCGCCGTCGTCCTCGCCGTCGTCGGCCCTCGCATCGGCGAGCGGCTCCGCGATCCTGCAGGAGCTGCGCCGGCGGGCGCTCCGCCGAATCCGCTCTCGCTGACCGCCCGTGGGAGACTGCGGCCCATGACGAGGAATGTCGCCGTCCTGCTCGCCGGCGGTGTCGGAGCCCGGGTCGGACTGGACATCCCGAAGCAGCTCATCAAGGTCGCCGGGAAGACCCTGCTCGAGCACACCCTGCTCGCGCTGCACGACCACCCCGACGTCCACGAGGTCGTCGTGATGATGACGCCCGGCCACACCGACGCGGTCCGCGACATCACCCGAGGGGGCGGGTATCCCAAGGTCGCCGCGATCCTCGAGGGCGGCGAGACCCGGAACGACACCACCCAGCGCGCCATCGACCACCTGGTCGCGACCGGCGACGCCGCGACCACCCGGATCCTGCTGCACGACGCGGTCCGGCCGCTGGTGACGCCCCGGATCATCGGCGAGTGCTTCACCGCCCTCGACGGCTACCCGGCCGTCGACGTCGCCATCCCGTCGGCCGACACGATCATCGAGGTCGCCGCCGACGACACCATCCGCAGCATCCCGCCGCGCGCCTCGCTGCGCCGCGGCCAGACCCCGCAGGCGTTCCGCCTCGACGTCCTCGCCCGCGCCTACGAGATCGCCGCCGACGACCCGCACTTCACCGCCACCGACGACTGCAGCGTCGTGCTGAAGTACCTGCCGGACGAGCCGATCATCGTGGTCCACGGCGACGACCGGAACATGAAGGTCACCGAGCCGATCGACGTGTTCATCGCCGACAAGCTGTTCCAGCTCACCGGCATCGACCTGCCCCGCGCCAAGGACGACGCCGGCTACCGCGCGGCCCTGGAGGGCAGGACCATGGTGGTCTTCGGCGGCAGCTACGGCATCGGCGCCGACATCGCCGAGCTCGCCGAGTCGTACGGCGCCACGGTGCTCACCTTCAGCCGGTCGACCACCGACACCGACGTCGGCCGGCGCGCCGACGTCGCGGCCGCGGCGAAGGAGGCGGTCGCCAAGGCCGGCTCGATCGACTTCGTCGTCAACACCGCGGGTGTGCTGCCCCGCGGTGAGCTGATCGAGACCACCGAGGAGACGGTCTACGCCGCGACCGAGATCAACTACCTCGGCCCGATCTTCATCGCCCAGGAGTTCTACCCGCACCTCGCCGCCACACAGGGCGCGCTGCTGCTGTTCACCTCCAGCTCCTACACCCGCGGCCGCAGCGGCTACAGCCTCTACTCCTCGGCCAAGGCCGCCACGGTCAACCTCACCCAGGCGCTCGCCGACGAGTGGGCCGACTCCGGCGTCCGGGTCAACTGCATCAACCCCGAGCGGACCGCCACCCCGATGCGCACCAAGGCCTTCGGCCAGGAGGCGCCCGGCACCCTGCTGGACTCCCAGACCGTCGCGCACACCTCCGTCGACGTGCTCATCTCCGACCAGTCGGGACACGTCTACGACGTCCGCAAGGACGACCCCTTCACGCTCGGCGACTGAACCTGCGGCGCGGCGCCTGCTCCGGTTCCGGCGGGGGAGCCGTCGTCCGCGCGAGCCGCTCGGCCGCCAGGGCGAGCCCGGCGCCGAACCACGCCGCCACCCCGGCATCGATCGCCGCCGGCGGCTCGGGAGTGGACGCGACCCCCGCGAGCCCGGTCGCCGCGATCGCGTCGAGGTCGCCGTACACGGGGACGCCGAGGGCCCGGATCGCCTCGGCCATCTCCCGCCCGATCGCGTTGGCGCGGGCGACCGCCCAGTCGGGCGTGACCAGCCCGGGCTCGCCGGGGGCGGGCTCGCGCTCCTTGACGTGGTCCTTGAGGTGGCGGAACAGCCGCACGTAGTGGTCCGGCCCCAGCCCGAGCGCCGCGAAGTCGACGTTGAACCGGCGCAGCAGCTCGGCCTCGTCGGCGGTCAGCGAGCGGTTCTCCCGCGCGTCCTGGCCGGCCAGGGTCTCGGGCCGCAGACCGAGCAGCCGCTCGAAGGTGTGGGGGAGGAACCGGTGGTCCGCCGAGTCCAGTACGACGACCACCACGCGGTCCGCGCCGACGTGCGCGGCCCAGCGCCGGACCAGCTCGTCGTGCCGGTGGCGGGTCCAGAACTCCCGCGGCTCCGGCGCGCTGGTGTCGTCGGCGAGCACCATGCGCAGCCAGTCGTCGTACCGGTGAGGGCTCTGCCGCTGCAGGCCCTGCTGGTACTGCGACGACAGGATCCGGGCCAGCGGCCGCAGCGTGACCGCCACCCAGAGGTCGGCCACGCCCACGTCGGCGACCACCCGGGCGATCTGCTCGTCGGAGGCGTCGGAGAGGAACTCGCTGCTGAACACTCGCCGCTCGTCGCTGTCCGCGGTCAGGTCGCCGACGACGGCGCCCCACGCCCGCTCGGCCCGGACCGGGTCGCGCCCCGCGACCATCCGCCCGGTGACGTACCGTGCGGCCTTCGCGTCGTGCCGGCTCCGCGACACGTACCGCACGCCCTGTCCGGCCAGGTCCGCCCGCGCCTGGTGGAAGGCGCTCTGCAGCGCCGTCGTCCCGGTCTTGTGCGGCCCGACGTGCAGCAGCCGGGCCCCGGGGGCAGCGGGGACGGCGTCGACATGCGACCGACCCTAGGCCAGGCCACGCCCGTGTGATGCAGGCCACCGGACCGACCCGTTCCCGGGCCCCGCGCGCAGGCGTACCGTTGAGGTGTCCCGGAACCCCGGGACGACACCACTGAGCACAACGTCCGGTACCCACACCGGCTCCCGACCCGCCGAGCGGGGCGGCGAGTGGTCGGAGGGACGGGAACGAAAGGTTCACGATGTCCCACCTCTTCCGTGTGGGTGTGATCGGCGCGGGCCGGGTCGGCGCCGTCCTGGCCGCGGGTCTCCGCGCAGCCGGCCACCCCGTCGTCGCCGCAGCGGGCGAGTCCGACGCCTCGCGCCGGCGCGCCGCCGAGCTCCTGCCCGGCGTCCCGCTCCGCAAGCCGAGCGACGTGGCCCGCGAGGCCGAGCTCCTGCTGCTGACGGTCCCCGACGACATGCTCCCCAACGTCGTGAAGGTGCTCGCCGACTCCGGCGCCCTCCACGCGGGCCAGGTGGTCGCCCACACCTCGGGCCGCCACGGCCTCGCCGTCCTCGCGCCCGCCGCCGCGGTCGGCGCCCGGGTGATCGCGCTGCACCCGGCGATGACCTTCACCGGCACCTCCGTCGACCTCGAGCGGCTCCACGGCTGCGTCTTCGGCCTCACCGCGGGCGCGGACGAGCGGGCGATCGCGGAGGGCCTGGTCGCCGACCTCGGCGGCCGGGTGACCTGGGTGCCGGAGGAGATGCGCACGCTCTACCACGCGGGCCTCGCCCACGGCGCCAACCACCTGGTCACCCTCGTCAGCGAGGCGATGGGCCTGCTCGGCGCCGCCGGCGTCGACGACCCGGCCGGCACCCTGCGCCCCCTGCTCGACGCGGCCCTCGACAACGCGCTCGCCCACGGCGACGCCGCGCTCACCGGCCCGATCGTCCGCGGCGACGTCCAGACGGTCGCGGCCCACCTGAAGGACATCTCCGCCAACGCGCCCGACACCGTGCCGTCGTACGTCGCGATGGCGTGGGCCACCCTCGACCGCGCGGTCACCGACGGGCGGCTGCTGCCGATCCGGGCCCAGGCGATCGCAGGAGTGCTCAGCGCGTACGGCGACCGTCGCGTCCTCTCGCCCCGGGTGGAGTCGGCATGACCACCCTCACCCTGCCGGCTGTCGCACGCAGCCGGGCGGATCTCGCGGGCCTGCTCGGCGCACGCTCGGGCTCGGTCGTGCTGGTGCCCACGATGGGCGCCCTGCACGAGGGCCACGCGATGCTGATGCGGATCGCCCGCGAGCGCGCGGGCGCCGACGGCACCGTCGTCGTGTCGGTCTTCGTCAACCCCCTGCAGTTCGGGCCCGGCGAGGACCTCGACCGCTACCCGCGGACCTTCGACGCCGACCTCGAGCTCGCCGCCACCGAGGGCGTCGACGTGGTGTTCGCGCCGGTCGTGGGGGAGATGTACCCCGACGGCGTGCCCCACGAAGGCGTCCCCTCCGAGGCGGTCACCGTCCAGCCCGGACCGCTCGCCGATCTCCTCGAGGGCGCCAGCCGGCCCGGCCACTTCCGCGGCGTGCTGACCGTGGTCGCCAAGCTTTTCGGCCTGGTCCGGCCCGACGTCGCGGTCTTCGGCGAGAAGGACTACCAGCAGCTCGCCCTCATCCGGCGGATGGTGTCCGACCTGTGCCTCGGCATCGACATCGTCGGCGCCGCCACCGACCGGGAGCCCGACGGCCTGGCCCGCTCCAGCCGCAACCGCTACCTCGACGCCGAGCAGCGGCAGCAGGCGGTGGCGCTCAGCCGGGCGCTGCGCGCGGCGCAGGAGCGGGCGTCGTACGGCGTCCCGGCGGCGCGCTGGGCCGCCATGAGCGTCCTGAAGTCCGCACCCGGCGTCGAGCTCGACTACCTCGCCCTGACCACCACCGGCCTCGGTGAGCTGCCCGACTACCCCGAGCCCGGCACCGAGGGCCGGATCCTCGTCGCCGCCCGGGTCGGCACCACCCGGCTCATCGACAACCTGCCTCTGCAGTTCTGAACCCTCCAGGGAGACTCCCATGCTGCGCACCATGATGAAGAGCAAGATCCACCGCGCGACGGTCACCCAGGCCGACCTCCACTACGTCGGCTCGGTCACCGTCGACGAGGACCTCCTCGAGGCCGCCGACCTGCTGGCCGGCGAGCTCGTGCACATCGTCGACATCACCAACGGCGCCCGCCTGGAGACCTACACCATCGCCGGCGAGCGGGGCAGCGGCGTGATCGGCATCAACGGCGCCGCCGCCCGCCTGGTCCACCCCGGCGACCTGGTGATCCTCATCGGCTACGGCCAGATGACGACCGAGGAGGCGAAGGAGCACCAGCCGCACGTCGTCTTCGTCGACGCCGACAACAAGATCATGGCGACCGGGTTCGACCCCGCCGAGACCTTCGGCGACCCGGCGCTCGCCCGCGGGGACGTGACGGCGACGCGCTGAGTAGTCTGCTGGGATGCCCGACACGTTGCGCCTGCCCGGGCGCCTCACCGCGCCCAGCCCCGGCTGGACGACGCGCGCCGACGTCGTCATCGTCGGCTCCGGCATCGCCGGCCTCACCGCCGCCCTCCGGCTGCGCGGGTCCGTCGACCGGATCCTCGTCGTCACCAAGGACGTGCTCAACGCCGGCTCGACCCAGTGGGCGCAGGGCGGGATCGCCGCCGCGCTCGGTCCCGGCGACACCCCCGAGCAGCACGAGGCCGACACGCTCGTCGCCGGCGCGGGGGCCTGCGACCTCGACGCCGTCCGGGTGCTCGTCAACGAGGGCCCCGAGGCGGTCCGCGAGCTGATCGCGCTCGGCACCAACTTCGACCACACCGACGACGGCGAGCTGTCGCTGACCCGCGAGGGCGGCCACCACCGCGACCGGATCGCGCACGCGGGCGGCGACGCCACCGGCGCCGAGATCCAGCGGGCGCTGATCGCCGCGATCGAGGCCGCTCCCGACATCGAGGTGATCCAGCACGCGCTGGCCGTCGACCTGCTGCTCGGCGAGGACGCAGCGGGTACGACGGGCGTGGCGGGCCTGACCCTGCACGTCATCGGCGAGGGCGAGCGCGACGGCGTGGGCGCCGTCCACTGCCGGGCGGTCGTGCTCGCCAGCGGCGGCCTCGGCCAGGTGTTCTCCCAGACCACCAACCCGTCGGTGTCGACCGGCGACGGGATGGCGCTCGCGCTGCGGGCCGGGGCGACCCTGCGCGACCTGGAGTTCGTCCAGTTCCACCCGACCGTGATGTACCTCGGCCCCGACTCCCGCGGCCAGCAGCCCCTCATCTCCGAGGCGGTCCGCGGCGAGGGCGCCTTCCTCGTCGACGACGACGGCACCCGGATCATGGAGGGCGTCCACGAGCTCGCCGACCTGGCGCCCCGCGACGTCGTCGCCAAGGCGATCATGAAGCGGATGCTGGAGACCGGGCGTCCGCACATGTGGCTCGACGCCCGGCACCTCGGAGCCGAGTTCTGGGAGCGCCGCTTCCCGACCATCCTCGCCACCGCCCGCTCCCACGGCATCGACCCGGTGACCGAGCTGATCCCGGTCGCGCCGGCCTGCCACTACGCCTCGGGCGGCGTGCGCACCGACCTGTACGGCCGCACCGACCTGCCGGGCCTCTACGCCACCGGCGAGGTCGCCTGCTCCGGGGTCCACGGCGCCAACCGGTTGGCCTCCAACTCCCTGCTCGAGGGCCTGGTGTTCTCGCGCCGGATCGCCGAGGTGCTGCCCGGCGAGCTGCCGGCCTGGCGCGAGCCGTCCGCCGACCGCCGTACCGCCGGCCTGGTCGCCGGCGACATCCGCCGCGAGCTGCAGGAGACGATGACCTCGCGCTCGGGCGTGCTGCGCTCCGCGCCCGGCCTGGCCGAGGGCGCCGCGGTGCTCGACAAGCTCGCCGGCCACGCCGCCGAGGCCGTCGACCAGGCCTCCTGGGAGGCCACCAACCTGCTCACCATCAGCGCCGCGCTCGCCGGCGCCGCCGCGCTGCGCGAGGAGACCCGCGGGTCCCACTGGCGCGACGACTTCCCCGAGCGCGACGACGCGCACTGGGCCGGGCACTTCGACGTGACCATGGACGACGGCGTCACCACCGTCGCGTTCGTCCCCGCCCCGCGACCGACGGCGGTCTCGGTTGATCGCCCGCACCCCGTACGACGACCTGCCGGCCGCGCTCGTCGACGAGATCGCCGGCGCCGGGCTGGACCCGCGAGCCGTCTACGACCACGTCGTCCTGGCCTTCGAGGAGGACCTGCCGGGGGGCGTCGACGACGTCACCAGCGACGCGATGCCCGACATGGGCCACGCGGTGGCCGACATCGCGGCCCGGGAGCCGGGCGTGGTGGCCGGTCTCGCGATCGCCGAGCTCGCCTTCACCTACGCCCTCGGCGACACCGTGAAGGTCACCGATCGAGTGCCCGACGGCACCCGGGTGGCGCCCGGCGACGTCGTGCTGACGGTCTCCGGGCCGGTGCGCGGCGTGCTGACCGCCGAGCGCACCGCCCTCAACTTCGCCTCCCACCTCTCCGGCGTCGCGACCGCGACCTCTCGCTGGGTCGACGCGCTGGCCGGCACCCGCGCCCGGGTTCTCGACACCCGCAAGACCCTGCCCGGCTGGCGCGCGCTGCAGAAGTACGCCGTGCGCTGCGGCGGCGGCGTCAACCACCGACTCAGCCTGGTCGACCGGGCGATGGTCAAGGACAACCACGCGGTCGCGGCCGGCGGCGTCGTGGCGGCGTACCAGGCCGTCGTCGCCGCCCATCCCGGCCTGCGGGTCGAGGTCGAGGTGATGGACCTCGACGAGCTGCGCGCGGTCCTCGCCGCCGGCTGCACCGAGATCCTGCTCGACAACATGAGCACCGCCGACATGGCAGAGGCGGTCCGGATCAACGACGCGGCCGGACGGCCGGCGACCCTGGAGGCCTCCGGCGGACTCACCCTCGAGCGCGCCCGCGAGGTCGCCGAGACCGGGGTGGACTTCATCTCGGTGGGGGCGCTCACCCACTCGGTGATCGTGTTCGACCTCGGCCTGGACTTCCGGACGGACTAGCGGCCATGCCCTTGCTCGCCGCCGACATCGGCAACGCCCACACCGTCCTCGGCCTCGTCGCCGACGGCGCGGTGCACGCCGACTGGCGGGTGTCCACCGCCGAGCACCGGACGGCCGACGAGTGGGCGGTGCTGCTCCGCGGGCTGCTCGGCAGCCGCGAGCAGGAGGTCACCGGGATCGCGGTGTGCGCCACCGTGCCGGCCGTCCTCAACGTGTGGCGCGAGATGCTGCCCGCGCACTTCCCCGACATCCCCTGCGTCATCGTCGAGCCCGGCATCCGCACCGGCGTCCCGATCCTCGTGGACAACCCGCGCGAGGTCGGCACCGACCGGATCGTCAACGCGCTCGCCGCGGCCGCCGACTTCGAGTGCCCGGCGATCGTCGTCGACTTCGGCGGCACCGCCACGACGTACGACGTGGTCGACGAGCAGGGCCGGTACGTCGGCGGCGCGATCACGCCCGGGATCGAGATCTCCCTCGAGGCGCTGAGCCGCGGCGGCGCCCAGCTGCGGATGGTCGAGCTGGTCCGCCCGCGCGGCGTGATCGGCAAGAACACCGTCGAGGCGCTGCAGTCCGGCATGGTGTTCGGCGTCGCGAGCCAGGTCGAGGGCATGGTCGAGCGACTCACCACCGCGCTCGACTGCTCGCCCGCCGACGTCTCGGTCATCGCCACCGGGTACCTCGCGCCGCTGGTCGTCGAGGAGTGCCGCTGCTTCACCCACCGCGCGCCCTGGCTCACCCTGCGCGGGCTGGAGCGGGTGTTCCTCCGCAACACCTGAGCCCGGGTGAGAGCATGGCGACGTGGTGGGTGCGACCGGGCGGGCAGATGCCGACCTGCCGGCGAGCATCGCCGCGGCGCTGGGCGAGCTGAGGGCGCGGGCCGGCTCGCCGTCGTACCAGCAGATCGCGCTGCGGATCTCCGCGGCCCGGCAGCGGCGGGGACTGGCGCCCGGCGAGACGGCGGTGTCGCGCAGCACCGTCTACGACTGCTTCCGCCCGGGCCGGTCGCGGCTGAACGCTCCGCTGGTGCTGGAGATCGCCGCCGCCCTGGACGCGGACGAGGGCACCCTCGGCCGGTGGCGCGAGGCACTGGTGGAGCGGCAGCGGGCCGGGACCAGCCTGGTGGTCCGGGTGGACGAGGGACTGCCCGATCCGCCGCTGCTGATCGGTCGCGACGACCTCGTGGACCAGCTCGCGGGCGGAACGGGGAACGTGGTGGTCAGCGGGATGCCCGGGGTGGGCAAGACCGCGCTGGCGCTGGCGGTCGCCGTGCGGATCGCTCCGCGCTTCGACCGAGTGCTGCGCGTCAACCTCGACGGCTTCACCGAGGGCCGGATCCCGCCCGAGACGGCGACCGTGCTCGACGGCCTGCTCCGGTGCCTGCTGGGCGGACCGGCCGCGGTCGGCGACCCGCTCCAGCACTACCGGGACCTGCTGTCCGCGCGACGGGTGCTCCTGGTCCTCGACAACGCCGCAGGCCCGGAGCAGGTCGCCGAGCTGCTGCCGCCGGGGGACGCGAGCGTCGCGCTGGTCACCAGCCGGGTCGAGTTCCCGGAGGCGGAGGGGCTGACTCGGGCCCGGCTCCCCGCGCTCCCCGCCGAGGCGGCGGCCCTGCTGCTGGCCACCGTGTCGGGCCGGCCGTCCGGGGTGGACGACGCCGACCTCCACGCCCTGGCGGCGACCACGGGAGGCCTTCCCCTCGCCCTGACCCTCCTCGGCCGCCGGGTCCGTGAGCACCCGGACTGGCCACTGGCCGACCACCGCGACGCCCACGAGCAGCGGCTGCGGCTGCTCGCCCTCGACGACGGGCTGCACGGGTCGCTGGCGCAGTCCTACGCGGCCCTGGACCCCGACGCCGCCGCCGCGCTCCGGCTGCTGGCGCTGGCTCCGGGCACCGATCTCGGGGATGACGCGGCGCGCGAGCTGCTGGGAGCCGGGACCGGCGACGGCGCGGCGAGCCGGACGGCGCTCGAGGGGCTGGCGACCGCCAGCCTCGTCTCGTCGGTCCGGCCGGGTCGGTGGGAGCTGCACGACCTGGTCCGCCGGTTCGCCCGCCGGATGTCGCTGGACGTCGATCCGCCCAGCACCCTCGCCGAGGCCGGTCGGCGGCTCCTCGAGCACTACCTCGCGGAGGCGACCCGGGCGGTGGCGGTGATCTACCCGCGCTCGATCGCCGACTGGTACTGGCCCCACGACACCGCCGCCACGACCGACGAGGTCGGCGCGCTGGACTGGCTGGGGGAGGAGCAGGCCAACCTGGTGCACGCCGTCACCTGGGCCGCCGAGGCGGGCTGGGACGAGCTCACGGTGCGGCTGGCGACCGTGCTCTGGGCCTATCTGGCCGACCGCAGCGAGGCCGCGACCAACCTGGTGCTCCAGCGCCACGCCCTCGCGGCGGCGGAGCGCGCGGGAGACGCCCTCGGGGTCTCGGTGTGCCGCCGCAACCTCGGGCAGACCCTGGGCAGGCTGGGTCGTCCGGACGAGGCCGGGCCGATGCTCGAGGAGGCCCTCGCCGCGAGCGAGGCGCTGGGCGACCGGCTCGGTGTCGTCCAGGCCCGCAACGCGCTGGCCAATGTCGTGCACATGCGCGGTGACAACGACGAGGCCGTCCGGCTGCTCGCGGCCAATGTCGAGGACCGTCGGGCCGCGGCCGACGTCCACCTCACCAACGCGCTGCTCAACCTCGGCGTCGTCCTCACCCGCATGGACCGGAGCGAGGAGGCACTGGCCCGACTCCAGGAGGCCGGCGCGCTGGCCGAGACGCAGGCCTGGGTCGCCGGGGAGCAGCTCGCCGCCAACAACGTCACCACCCTGCTCCAGGAGGCGGGCCGGATCCGGGAGGCGGAGGTGGCCGCCACCCGCGCGCTCCGGCTCGCGCGGCGGCTGCGGCGTCCTCGGGGCATCGCGTACGCCACCTCCACCCTCGCCTCGGTCCGCTACGACCTCGGCGACCTGGACGAGGCGATGCGCGTCAACGACGAGGCGCTCCGGCTGGCCCGCGAGGTCGGCGTCCGGGAGCTGGAGGCGATGACGCTGAGCAACGCCGGCGACTACCTCCGCGCCACCCGTCCCGACCTGGCCCGAGAGCACTACCTCGCCGCTCGCGTCGTGGCCGAGCAGATCGGCAACGTCTTCGAGCGCGACCGGGCCGCCGAGGCGCTGCACGAGCTCGACGGACACGACGGCCCGACCGGCTGACCGGCCGGCCGGTATCGGGATTGCTGTTCGGGTTTGTCCGAGCGGGCTGACCGCGCCGGTCGCGCGGCGGCAGCATCGGGTCCGTCGCCACGACCGCCCTTCTCAGGAGGCCCTCGAATGACCAGCCCGACCTCGACCGCCGGCCGCGTCGGCGTCCTCGCCGCCGGTGCCTCCGCGGCCCTGGCGATGACCCTGAGCGCCGTCGTCACGCCGGTCCCGGCGCAGGCGGTCGTCCCCGCGGCCGCGGAGGTGCCGGCCCGCGCCGCCGCGGGCTGGCGGCTCGTGGGCGCCTGGGACGTCGCGGCCTGGTCCCCCCGGCTGGCCGTCTCGCCGACGGGCGACGTGTGGGTCTCCCAGCCCTACCCCGGCCGGCTGGTGCGCTACTCCGCCGCCGGTGCCCAGCTCGCGAGCTTCCCGGCGCCGAGCGGGGTGGCGCCCGCGATGGACGTCGACGCGGCCGGCAACGTCCACCTCGTCGGCTGGAACGACGAGGCGACCGATGCGGTCCAGGTGCTGTCGCCGGGCGGCGCCGTGGTGCGCTCCTATGCACCCTTCGGGCCCGCGGGAGGTCCCCACGGCGACGTGGACCTCGACCCGACCGACATCGGGCTGGACCCGGCCGGCAACGCGTTCCTCGTCGAGTCCGACCTCCGAGCCGGCTGGCACGACGAGTTCCTCGCCAAGTACGACGCGACCGGGCACCGGCTCTGGAAGAGGGGCTCGACGACCGCCGGCGGGATCATGGCCGAGCAGACGGAGGTGGTCGCGGGCGCGGGCGGCACCTCCTATGTCGCCAGCCCGGCCGCCGACCGGATCGTCGTGCACGACGCCTCCGGGAATGTCGCGGGCGGGTTCGGCCAGCTCGGCGGCGAGCCGGGCCGGTTCAGCACGCCGGTCGGGCTGGCGTTCTCGCCGTCGGGCACGATCGCGGTGGTCGACGGCACCGACCGGGTCCAGGAGTTCGCCGCCGACGGGACCTACCTCGCCACCCTCGTGACGCCGCACGGCGACAACGACGACGTGGACTTCTCCGCCGACGGCTCCACGATGTACGTCCTCGGCGACGGCCAGGTGCTGCGCTACCAGCGCACTGGCGGAGCAGGCGTCGTGGGCAAGAAGGTGAAGGCGGCCGGGAAGAAGGCCACGTTGAAGCTGACCTGCCCGGCCACCGCGGTCTCGGGCTGCGTGGGCAAGGCGCGGCTGCAGCAGAAGGTGCGCAAGGGCCGCAAGAAGGTCGAGGTGACGGTGGCCCGGGGGGCGTACGCGCTGCCGGCCGGCGCCTCCGCGAAGGTCAAGGTGCGCCTCACCAAGGCGGGCCGGGCCGCGCTGCGAGGAAGGCGCGTGGTGAAGGTGACCATCACGCTGAGCCCGCAGGTGGGCGGCCAGCCGGTCACCGTCAAGGGCAAGCTGGTCCGACGCAAGCGCTGAGCCGGCGCCCGGCGCGGGCCCGCCGCCTCAGCCGGGGCGGACGCCGAGCCAGGTGAGCACCGCGACCACCCGCCGGTTCTCGGTCGAGTCGCTCAGGCCGAGCTTGTCGATGATGCTCGTGACATGGGACTCCACGGTGCGGTCGGTCAGGAACAGCCGTGCCGCGATGCCGGCGTTGGTGCGCCCCTCGGCGACCAGCGCGAGCACCTCCCGCTCCCGTGGCGTGAGCCGCGCGAGCGGCCCGTCCCGGCTCGCGCCCAGCAATGAGGAGACGACCTCGGGATCGAGCGCGGAGCCGCCGCCGGCCACACGCCGCAGGGCGTCGAGGAAGTCGTCGACGTCGAGGACCCGGTCCTTGAGCAGATAGCCGAACCGCCCGGAGCCGGCGAGCTCCACGGAGTGCTTGGACTCCACGTGCTGGGAGAGCAGGACGATGGCGAGGGAGGGGTGGCTCGCCCGCAGCGCCTTGGCGGCCCGCGCGCCGTCGTCGGTGCCGTCGGGAGGCATCCGTACGTCGACCACGACCAGGTCGGGGGTGGTCTCGGTGACGACATCCACGAGCGCGACCGCGTCGGCGGCCTTGCCGACGATCTCGTGCCCGGCGTCCTCCAGCAGCCGGGCCAGGCCCTCGCGGAAGAGGGCGGAGTCCTCGCCGATCACGATGCGCACGGCAGGATCACCTCCACCGTGGTGCCCCGGCCGGCCGGGCTGCGCACGGACAGCCGGCCGCCGAGGGCGGCCACCCGGTCGGCCATCGCCGAGCTCGGCGCGATGACGGCGCCCCCGCGGCCGTCGTCGGTGACGTGCACCGTCACCGCGCCGCCGTCCCGGGCCACCCGGAGCACGATCCGGGTCGCGTCGGCGTGCTTGACCGCGTTCGTGACCGCCTCGGCGATGACGAAGTACGCCGTCGTGGCCACGTCGTCGGGCAGCAGCACGTCCTCGACGGCCAGGTCGATCGGCATCGGCAGGCTGCGGACCAGCCGGGAGATGGCGGCGGGGAGCCCGTCGTCGAGCGCGCTCGGACGCAGCCCGTGGGCGATCTGGCGCAGCTCGGCGACCGCCGTCCCGATCTCCGCGACGGCCTCGTCGAACAGCCCCGGTACGTCGACCGTGCCGTCGGCGAGGTGACGCTGCGCGAGCCGCATCGACATGCCCAGCGCGACGAGGCGCTGCTGGGCGCCGTCGTGGAGGTCGCGCTCGAGGCGCCGCCGCTCGTCGTACCCGATCTGGACCAGGCGGGCCCGGCTCGCCTCGACCTCGCGCAGCGCACGGCCCAGCTCCTCCCGCACGCGCACCACCTCGACCATGGTCGTGGCCCGGGCGGCGACATCGCGCAGCACCTCGACCGACGGGCCGCCCGGTCCGGGGACGAGGCGGCCGATCACCGCGCCGCCCAGCTCGACGGGGACGCCGTCGCCCGGCCCGTCGCGGTCGTCGAGCACCACCCGCAGCGCCGGGTCTCGTAGGGCGGTCCGCAGCCGCTCCTCGAGCTGCTCGGGACGCGCGAGGCCGGCCGCGACGTCGCGGTGCAGCTGGTCGACGGCGGCGTTCCCCGCGCGACGCCGGGGGTAGAGCCGGCGGTCGACCTGGCGCTGCAGCCACGCCCGCAGCGGGGCGAAGGCGAGCACGGCGAGCACCGTGACGGTCACGGCGACCGGGACGGAGCCCCTGCCGGCGGTGGCCCCGGCCAGCCCGGTGGCGGTGGCGTAGAAGGCGAGGAGGACGGCGGTGGCGAGGGTCCAGGTGACCACCGCGACGAGCGCCCGGTCGACGCCGTACAGGTCGTGGCGCAGCATCGCGATCCCGACGCCGACCGGGATGCCGAGGATGCCCGCCGCGAGCACTGCCAGGCTGCCCCACCGGGGCTCGCCCCAGATCGCGATCTCCCCCAGGCAGACGACGGGGTAGAGCGCGACCCCGAACCCGCCCAGCGCGAGCCACTTGACCTGCAGGCGCTGCACCGCCCCGGCCCTCCGGTAGCGCACGACCAGCGAGACCGCGCTCGCCAGGACCAGGACGACGAGGACGAGCACGAACGGGGGAGAGTCGCTGCCGGACGGCCCGGCGAGGAGGCCGGGCGGCTCGTTGCGGGGCAGGAAGTCCAGCGGCGGGCGGAACGGCTCGCCCGCGAGCGCGGCCCACGCCATCGCCAGGAGGGCGACGGCCACGAGGGCCGGCGGCAGCCACCGCCACCGGCGGCCGGGGAGCCGGCCGTCGGGGAAGTACAGCAGCAGGAGGCCGACCGCCGCCATGCAGGCCAGTGCGCTCTGGTCCCACGCGGCCTCCAGCCAGACGAAGGACCCCGCCCGCTCGTGGTCGGTCGCGAGCCACGAGCGGACGTTCTCCTTCGCGCACACGTGCGCTGCCGTCGCGCCGACCAGGGCGAGCAGCACGGCGACCCGACCGCTGCCCGGGTCTCCTGAGCCGTCGGGACGCCGGGCGATCATCACCGACAGCCCGGCGGTCAGGGGTGCGGCGACGAGGCCGACGGCCACCATCAGGGCCGCGGACCTGCCGGGCGCGAGCAGGGCGAAGACGACCGCCGTCGCCAGGCACAGGGCGGCCACCACGGCCAAGGCCCAGGTGGCCCGTCGCTGCCCCGTCATGGGCTCATTGTGGGCGCTCTCGGAGGGGTGCGCCTCCGTGCTGCCCACGACCCCGGATCGGGTGGTCGCCGCGATGTGCCGGGCCGGCGGGATTCCTAGCGTCGTGGGCGTCCACCTCGTCCCCGAACGCCCTGGAGGCAACCATGACGAACGCATCGGCGACCGCGCCCCTCGCGGCTCCGGCCACCTCACGATCCCTGGCGCTGCCGTTCACCGTCGGCAGCGTGCTCACCATCCTCGGAGCGGTCGGCTACATCGCTCTCAACGGCATGGAGCCGCGGGAGGCCTTCCAACACCCCGTGACCATCCCCTCGGCGGTCGCCGTCGTCTCCGGCTGCCTGGTGCTGTCCCTCGGCCTGGCCCGCTGGCGCGCGGACGTCCCCACCTGGGCCGTCCTCGGCGCCGCCGTCGGAGTCGCGCTCGCGGCCTGCTCGTCGTACGAGATCCTCTCGACGCTCCGTGCCGTGGCCGCCGGCACGGACGACGCGACCTTCCGCGAGCTCACCTTCGAGAGCACCGCGATCCTGGTCCCGCTCTTCGCGAAGTCGGCGATCCTGCTGGTCTGCCTGGTCACGATCGGCGTCACCGGCCTGCGCCGCAGGGCACTCCCGAAGCCGGCCGCCGTCGCCTTCGTCGTCGCCGGCGTCGTCTCGCTGTTCCCCGTCCCGATGCCCGGCCTGATCGTGCTGTCGATCGCCCTGCTGCTCACCGCCCGGCGCGCCACCTCGCTGTGACGGAGCTCAGCCCGCATTCAGCGGCGCAGGCGGGCGCGGATCCGGGACAGCAGGCTCCGGCCCGCCGACGGGGCGGACGGCCGCGGGGCGTCGAGGCGCTGGAGCCCCCGCGCCACGCCGATGCCGAGATGGGCGGCGAGCTCGGGGTCGACGCTCGTCGTGACGACGGTGGCGTCGGCGCCCGTCAGGGGGACGTCGGTCAGCTGGGCGAGATCGCCGCGGACGTCGACGCCGAGCTCGCGGATGCCGTCGGCCATCTCCCGAGCCACCTCGTTGGCCCGGGCGATGGCCCAGTCGGGCGTGACGATCCGCGGCTCGTCCGGAGGCGGGACCCGGTCCTTGAGGTGGGCGCCGATGTCGATCAGCATCCGGGCGTGCGCCTCCGGGCGCAGCCCGAGCCGGCGGTACTGCGCGTTGAACCGGCGGACCACCTCCGCCTCCGCGGCCGTGAGCGAGCGGTTCTCCAGGGCCTCCTGCGACGTCAGCGTGCCCGCGCGCAGGCCGAGGAGGTCCTCGAAGGTGCGGGGCAGGAACTGCCGGTCCGACGGGTCGAGCACGACGACCACGACCCGGCTGCGCCCGATCCGCTCCGCCCACCGGCGGACCAGCGCGTCGTGCCGGTGCCGCAGCCAGAACTGGCGCGGCGCCGACCGCGGGTGGCCGGGGTCGAAGATCGAGCGCAGCCACTCGTCGTACTCGCGCCGCCCGCCGCTCTGCAGCCCCTGCTGGTACTGCGAGGACAGGATCCGGGCGAGCGGGCGCAGCGTGACCACCACCCACAGGTCCTCGCGCCCGACCCGCTCGATGATCTCGTCCATCTGCGCGTCCGTCGCGTCGGAGAGGAACTCGCTGCTGAACAGCCGGCGCTCCACCCCGGGCCCGCGCAGCCCGGCCACGATCCGCTCCCAGCGCTCCTCGGCCGCCCGGGCGTTCGAGCCGGTGACCAGGCGCCGGGTGACCCACCGCGCCGCGGACGCGTCGTGCCGGCTGCGGGAGAGATATCTCACGCCCTGGCCGTCCAGCTCGGCGCGGGCCTGGTGCAGCGCGCTCTGCAGCGCCGTGGTCCCGGTCTTGTGCGGGCCGACGTGCAGGATGCGTGCCCCCGGCGGAAGCGCGGCAGAAGTCGTCACGCGGTCAGGATAGTGATGGCGCCGGGAATGCGAGCCTCCAGGCGAATCCGCATTTCCCGCAACGCGCGCGTTCACCGCTAATGCGATGATTCCGGAAATGCTGCTAGTGTGCGAAGAGTCGATAATCCGATTCGTTTATCGGACCCGATTCCATATTCTCTATTCGCCCAGCGAGGAATACATGGCACAGAAGGTCAACATCGTCCTCGTCGACGACATCGACGGCAGCGAGGCGACCCAGACCGTCTCCTTCGGTCTCGACGGCGCCAACTACGAGATCGACCTCAACGACAAGAACGCCGGCAAGCTGCGCGACGCGCTGGCGGCGTACGTCGGGCACGGCCGCAAGGTCGGCCGCGCCGGCGGCGCCAAGCGCGGTGGCCGCGCCGTTGTCGCCGCCGCCGGCGGCGCCTCGGCCAAGGAGGTCCGCGCCTGGGCCCGCGACAACGGCTTCACCGTCCCCGAGCGCGGCCGCATCCCCGCCGAGGTCCGCGAGGCGTACGACGCGAAGCACTGACGGTGCGTGGAGGGTGCAGGAATCGCCGCTTCAGCGGCGATTCCTGCACCCGCCCCGCCCGCCATCCCCCGCCCGGGGGAGCGCCGGATCCGCTCCGGCGAGGGTGGTGAGGCCGGCGCGCGCGGCCCGAGGATGAGGTCATGCCGAACGACCTCCTGACCCCGCACGACCGGCCGGTGCCGGCGTCGTACCGCGTGGCCGCGATCACGGCGAGCCTGGTGGTGTTCGTCTGCTTCGCCACCGCCGCCTGGTACCCGTGGTTCGTCGAGCAGATGTCCTGGTCGGTGGGACCGAGCGACGTGGTCGCGGGGTTCCTGGTCCTGATCCTCGTCGTCCTCATGCCGTCGGCGCCGTGGCTGGCGTTCCGCTGGCCGGCCTTCGCGATCGCGGTCGCGTGCCTGCCGCTGGTGCCGACGGTGCTGAGCCCCTGGACCGCGCCGCTGCACTTCGGCGTCCTGGCCACGCTCGGGGCGGTCGCGCTCACGACGTCGTGGCGGCGGCCGCGGATCGCGGTGGGCGCCATCGCGCTGGCGATGCTGGTCGTCCTGGTGTGGGTGGTGACCGGCGGCGACATGGAGGCGCCCTTCGGGTCCCATATCGACCTGGAGTACGGCGGCGGGCCGCTCTCGGTGGCCATCGCCTACGGCATCGGGTTCGGCCTCCTGCTCGCCTTCGTGCTGTGGTTCCGCTCGACGGCGATGCGCGAGGAGCACCGGGTGCGGCTGGTGGCGCACGAGAGCGCCGTGAGCGAGCAGGGCGCGGTGGTCGCCGAGCGGGCCCGGCTGGCCCGCGACCTGCACGACGTGGTCGCCCACCACGTGTCCCTGATCGCGGTGCGCGCCGAGACCGCGCCGTACACCGAGCCCGACCTGGAGCCCGCCGGCCGGCGGGTCCTCGCCGAGGTCGCGGCCGAGGCGCGGCTCGCGCTCGACGAGCTGCGCGGGGTGCTCGGCATCCTCGGCCGGGCCGGGGACGCCGAGCGGGCCCCGCAGCCGACCCTGGCCGACGTGGCGGCGCTCGTGGAGCGCACCCGCAGGTCCGGCCAGGAGGTCCGCCTCGCCGGCGACGTGCAGGCCCCGGTCGGGGCGGCGGCCGGGTACGCGGCGTACCGCGTCGTGCAGGAGGCGCTCACCAACGCCCGCAAGCACGCCCCCGCGGCGCCGGTCGAGGTCACGGTGAGCACGACACCGCGGCTGCTCGAGGTCGCCGTCGCCAACCCCGTCGCGACGCCACCGACCGACCTCGGCGGCGGGCGCGGCCTGGCCGGCATGCGGGAGCGGGTGGAGGCGCTCGGCGGCCGGCTCCGGGTGCAGGCGGCCGGCGAGCGGTTCGTCGTCGAGGCCACCATCCCCACGGGAGGGCCGGATGTCGGATGACCCGATCCGGGTGGTCGTCGCCGACGACCAGCCCGTCATCTGCTCCGGCTTCGCCGCGCTGCTCGACGCCCAGCCCGGGATCGAGGTGGTCGGCACCGCCGGCGACGGGCGCGCGCTGATCGCGCTGGTCGCGAGCACCGGGCCCGACGTGGCGCTGGTCGACGTACGGATGCCGGAGCTGGACGGCATCGAGGCCACCCGGCTGATCACCGCCGACCACCCGACGAAGGTGCTCATCCTCACGACCTTCGACCTCGACGCCTACGTGTACGACGCCGTGCGGGCCGGCGCGAGCGGGTTCCTGCTCAAGGACGCCACCGCGGAGCGCCTCGTCGAGGCGGTGCGGATGGTCGCCGAGGGGGCCGTGCTGCTGGCGCCCGCGGTCAGCCGCCAGCTGGTCGCGGCCCGCTTCGCCGACGTACCCGGTGCCCGGCCCGAGCCCGCCGCCGCCCGCGACCTCAGCCCGCGGGAGCGGGAGGTGCTGCTGGAGCTCGCCACGGGCCGCTCGAACGCCGAGATCGCCGCCGAGCTCCACATCGCCCCGGAGACGGTGAAGTCGCACGTCGCGGAGGTGCTGCGCAAGCTGGGGCTGCGGGACCGGATCCAGGCGGTGGTCTACGCCTACGAGCACGGACTCGTGTCACGCGGCTGACGCCGCGCGGCGTGGTGCGCTCAGCGCAGGCCGGGAGGCAGGACCGGCTCCGGCGGCGGGTGCTCCCATTCGGTCCTGCCGCGCTCGAGCTCGTCGTTGAGGCCGGTGAAGTCCGCCTGGCTCCCCTGGTCGGCGCCCTCGATCCACCCGGCCGCGATCGCGAGCTCCTTGCCGGCGTCGACCAGCTCCCGGGCGGATCCGGTGGCGACCTTGTCGAACTCGCCCAGGATCTCGGCGACGTTCTCCTGCGGGCCACTGGTGCCGTAGCCCAGCGGCCAGCCGCGGGTCCAGATGTCGGCGGGCGCGAGACCGTAGGTGTCGTCGGCGGCCTGGGCGAAGATGGTGGCGATGATCGGCACCTGGTTGATCCCGATGTCCTGCAGGGCGCCGGTGTGCACTCTGATCTGCTCGGCCGTGGTGATCCCCGGGTCGAGGCCGGCGCCGGGGTGGATGTGGAGGTAGTCGACCTTCACGCTCCCGATGTCCTCGTTGAGCCGGCGGGCGCAGTGGTAGAGCACCTCCTCCTGGTGGAACGTGGCCCGGCGCAGGGTCAGGATGGCCTCTTCGAAGTTGGTCGCGACCTGCTCGGCCGTCGAGGCCGAGAGCGGCGGGGGAGGCGTGGTGTCCTCGGTGTTCTCGGGGATGACGGCCTGCAGGAATCCGGCGACCGCCGAGGCGCCCTTGAGGACGGTGCCGGCGGGGGCCGGGACGAAGGTCCCCGCGAGATCCGTGAAGGCCTTGAAGATCTTCAGGTCGAAGTTGAAGTCGAAGGCGGGCGGCTCGTAGTGGAAGGCGGCCTCGGCCGCCTCGCACAGCTTCATGATGTCGACCCCGGCCTCCTCCCACAGCTTGGC
This sequence comes from Nocardioides humi, assembly GCF_006494775.1. Classification (NCBI taxonomy): domain Bacteria; kingdom Bacillati; phylum Actinomycetota; class Actinomycetes; order Propionibacteriales; family Nocardioidaceae; genus Nocardioides; species Nocardioides humi. Next base: position 4,006,218 of record NZ_CP041146.1, read on the forward strand.
CTCGCCGCCCAGGATGAGGGTGAGGCCGTAGGCGATCTGGCCCTGGTTCTGCATGACGGTCCCGGCGCGGACCGGGCCGTACTTGCTGCGGAAGGCGTAGACCATGTTCGAGTCGACGTCGGCGCCGACGTACTCGGAGAACAGGTCGAACGCCGTGGTCCGGTCCGGATCGGTGAAGGTGGGACGCCACTCCTCCGCGCTCTGGCCGCCGAAGCCGCTGGTGGGGGTCAGCCCCTGGACGGCGGCGTTGGCCTTCGCGGCCTCCTGGGCGAAGCGGCTGTGATCGGGAAGGGTGTCCCACCCCTCGAGGGCGGCGTCGATCCGCTCCAGCCACGGGTGGTAGAGGGACGTCCACGGATCCGTCTGGCACACGTAGCCCGGGAACCCGTTGATCTCCTCCTCGCGCACGATCGTGCTGCCGGGCGGGAACACGTTGTGGGTGAGTGGGCTCCCGGGGTCGCGGTCGAGGCCCCCGTAGGCGTTCATCGCCGGCCCCAGCACGAAGTACTGCACGTTGCCGGTCGGACCGCTCACCGGCGGCAGGGTCGGACCCTCCAGTGCCGGGTACGGCGCGAACACGCCCCCGAACCCCGTCGTCGCGTCACCCTCCCAGCCGGGCTCCCTCACCTGGAGGTCCATCTTGATGGCGTTGTGGGCGATCGTCTTCTTGAAATTGGTGATCGCCTGGCTCGAGTACGCGGTCACGCTGCTCCTCCTGGCCCCCGTGTCAAATGCCTGGACAGGTGCCCGGTCCCGGGGTTGCCAAACCATGGGCGTGTGAGGCTCCGTTCGCTGACAGCGGACGGATCAGGGTCCTTGGGCCGGAACGCGTAGGGTGTGAGCGGGGTTGTAGACCCTGAGAACAGCCCCGTGTGACGTGTGAGGAGCGTGCAATGTTCGAGCGGTTCACAGACCGTGCCCGCCGGGTGGTCGTGCTGGCCCAGGAAGAGGCCCGCATGCTCTCCCACAACTACATCGGGACCGAGCACATCCTGCTCGGTCTCATCCACGAGGGCGAGGGTGTCGCCGCCAAGGCGCTCGAGTCGCTGGACATCTCCCTGGAGGCGGTGCGCGCCCAGGTCGAGGAGATCATCGGCCAGGGCCAGCAGGCGCCGTCCGGCCACATCCCCTTCACCCCGCGTGCCAAGAAGGTCCTCGAGCTGTCCCTGCGCGAGGCGCTGCAGCTCGGCCACTCCTACATCGGCACCGAGCACATCCTGCTCGGCCTGATCCGGGAGGGCGAGGGCGTCGCCGCCCAGGTCCTGCAGAAGCTCGGCGCCGACCTCAACCGGGTCCGCCAGCAGGTCATCCAGCTGCTCTCCGGCTTCCAGGGCAAGGAGGGCACCGCCGCGGCGGCCAGCACCGGCAGCTCGAGCAGCGGCGACACGCCGTCGTCCTCGCTCGTGCTCGACCAGTTCGGCCGCAACCTGACCCAGGACGCCCGCGAGGGCAAGCTCGACCCCATCATCGGCCGGGCCGCCCAGATCGAGCGCGTGATGCAGGTGCTGTCGCGGCGCACCAAGAACAACCCGGTGCTCATCGGCGAGCCCGGCGTCGGCAAGACCTCGATCGTCGAGGGCCTGGCCCAGGACATCGTCAAGGGCAATGTCCCCGAGACGCTCAAGGACAAGCAGATCTACACCCTCGACCTGGGTGCGCTGGTCGCCGGCTCGCGCTACCGCGGCGACTTCGAGGAGCGCCTGAAGAAGGTGCTCAAGGAGATCCGTACGCGCGGCGACATCGTCCTGTTCATCGACGAGATCCACACCCTGGTCGGCGCCGGCGCGGCCGAGGGCGCGATCGACGCGGCCTCGATCCTGAAGCCGATGCTGGCCCGGGGCGAGCTGCAGACGATCGGCGCGACCACCCTCGACGAGTACCGCAAGTACCTCGAGAAGGATGCGGCGCTGGAGCGCCGGTTCCAGCCGATCCAGGTGCCGGAGCCGTCGATCGCCGACACGATCGAGATGCTCAAGGGCATCCGCGACCGCTACGAGGCGCACCACCGGGTGACCATCACCGACGAGGCGCTGGTCTCGGCCGCGACCCTGGCCGACCGCTACATCTCCGACCGGTTCCTGCCGGACAAGGCGATCGACCTGATCGACGAGGCCGGCTCGCGGCTGCGGATCCGCCGGATGACGGCGCCCGCCGACCTGCGCGAGTACGACGACAAGATCGCCGAGGTGCGCCAGCGCAAGGAGGCGGCCATCGACGGGCAGGACTTCGAGGCGGCCGCGCGCCTGCGCGACGAGGAGAAGCAGCTGATCCTGAAGAAGTCCGAGCGCGAGAAGCAGTGGCGCGCGGGCGACATGGACGAGGTCGCCGAGGTCGACGAGGAGCTGATCGCCGAGGTGCTCGCCGTGGCGACTGGCATCCCGATCGTGAAGCTCTCCGAGGAGGAGTCCACCCGGCTGCTCAAGATGGAGGACGAGCTCCACAAGCGGGTCATCGGCCAGGACGAGGCGGTCAAGGCGCTCTCGCGCGCGATCCGTCGTACCCGTGCCGGCCTGAAGGACCCCAAGCGCCCCGGCGGCTCGTTCATCTTCGCCGGCCCGTCCGGCGTCGGGAAGACCTGGCTGTCCAAGACGCTGGCGGAATTCCTCTTCGGCGACGAGGACGCGCTGATCCAGCTCGACATGTCGGAGTTCGGCGAGAAGCACACCGTCTCGCGGCTGTTCGGCTCGCCTCCGGGCTACGTCGGCTACGAGGAGGGCGGCCAGCTCACCGAGAAGGTGCGCCGCAAGCCGTTCTCCGTGGTCCTCTTCGACGAGGTAGAGAAGGCCCACCCCGACATCTTCAACAGCCTGCTGCAGATCCTGGAGGAAGGTCGCCTGACCGACTCCCAGGGCCGGGTCGTGGACTTCAAGAACTGCGTCATCATCATGACCACCAACCTCGGCACGCGTGACATCGCCAAGGGCATCAACCTGGGCTTCAACCAGGCCGGCGACGCCGCAGGCTCCTACGAGCGGATGAAGAGCAAGGTGTCCGAGGAGCTCAAGCAGCACTTCCGCCCCGAGTTCCTCAACCGCGTCGACGAGATCATCGTGTTCCCGCCGCTGTCGCAGGAGCAGATCGTCGCGATGGTCGACAACATGATCGCCGCGGTCGAGGTCCGGCTGAAGGACCGCGACATGAAGATCGAGCTCACCCAGGCCGCGAAGAACCTGCTCGCCGAGCGGGGCTTCGACCCGGTCCTCGGTGCGCGGCCGCTGCGGCGTACCGTCCAGCGCGAGATCGAGGACGTGCTCGCCGAGAAGATGCTGTACGGCGAGGTCGGCCCCGGCCAGATCGTGCTCGTGGACGTCGACGGCGAGGGCGCCGCGGCGACCTTCACCTTCGAGGGCCAGAAGGTCGGCGACCTCCCCGACCTGCCTCCGCTCGAGACGGTCGGCGAGGGCGGCGACGCCGGCGAGGGCGACCTGCCCGCCGCCGGCAACGACTGACCCGGCGCGCCCGTACGCCTGATCCGCACCGACCCGTCGCGTTCGAACGCGACGGGTCGGTGCGTTCTCGGGGCCGGGCGGCCGCGAAACCTGGCTGTCACGCGCGTCCTGCACCATGCCGTCATGGGCATGCACGCACCTCGTCGTACCGAGGACCAGACCCGGCGCATCCGTGACCTGCTGCGGGCGAGCATCGTCGCCGGCGACTACGCGTCGAACGTGCTCCCGTCGGAGGAGGAGCTGCGGGCCGAGTTCGACGCACCACGCGCCTGTATCCGCGAGGCGCTGCTGCTGCTCCAGGACGAGGGCATGGTGGACCGGGTCCGCGGGCAGGGCACCTTCCTCCACGGCGGACGGACGTGGTACTCGATGCGGGAGCTGCACGGGGTCGAGGACCCGCAGGAGGACAGCATCTGGAGCGGCCGGATGCAGACCACGCTGATCGACTGGAGCACGGTCCCCGCCATGCCGCCGGTCGCGCGGCTGCTGGCCGTCGACGACGGCGAGCCGGTCCTGCGGATCGACTACGTCGCCCTGCTCGACGGCGTCTCGACCGGCTACGCGACCAACTACATGGCGGAGCCGGAGGCCGCCCGTGTGTCGCCCGAGATGATCGAGAACGACTTCTACGCCATGCTCACCCGAGCCGGCATCGAGGTCGGCCGCAGCACCTTCCACATCGAGACCGCGCTCGCGGACCACCAGGACGCGCAGATCCTGGACATCGTCGCCGGCGAGCCGGTGATGGTGCTCGAGGAGGTCGTGTACGACGGCGCCGACCGCCCGTTCGACGTCGCGTTCTGCCGCACCCGCCGCCAGACGGCCCTGTTCTCGCGGGAGAGCCTCTCGACGGCCGTCCCCGGAGCCTGACCGACCCGGTCCGGCTCGGCGTTCGCCCGGCGGAGCCCCGGCGCTGGGCCGCCCGCGATCGGCGTTATGGCCCGCGATCGGCTCGTTCCACGCGGGGAAGGGCGGCGGAGCGCGGCGAAACTTCGGCGTTACGGGGCGAACAGGCAGTCGGAAACGTGGCCTACGAACAATCCTCGCCATGACCCGGTCGAACACACTCCACCGTCGTGGCCCGCACCGACCCGCGGTGCGCTGGCTGCGTGACGCGCTGTGGTCGGAGGTGATGAGCGGAGGCTTCTCGGGCGGTCTGTTCCCCCGCGAGGCCGACCTCATGAAGTCCTACGGCGCCTCGCGGTCCACCGTTCGCGAGGCGATCGACCTGCTCCGGCGCGAGGGGATCGTGGAGCGGATCCAGGGCACGGGCACCCTGGCCGTCGCCCACCGCAACACCATGAAGCTGGTCGAGGCGCACGGCTTCGGCGACAGCGTGCAGCGCGCCATGCCCGGCACCGCCAGCCGCGTCCTGGCCCACGAGATCGTGCCCATGCCGCGCGCCGCGGCCCGCCGTCTCGCCTGCGAGCCCGGTGAGGACGCGCTCCTCATCGAGTACGTCGGCTACCAGTACGGCCAGATCCTGGGGCTCTACTCGAACTACGTCCGCTTCCCGCAGGCCGAGTCCGTCCGCACCACGCCGTTCCGGACGCACTGGTACGCGCTGCTGGAGAAGGCCGGCATCACCATCGGGGAGACCGACTTCCTCATCGAGGTCATGGCCGCCGACCAGCTGCTCGCCGGCATCCTCGAGATGGAGGTGGGCCGGCCCGTGCTGGCCATGGAGCAGGTGATCCGCGACGACGCGGGCGACGCCTTCAACTACGCGGTCCTGCGCAGCCGGGGCGACCGGATGTCCGTCCTGTCCCAGGCCATCAGCCCGACCTTCGGCATCCGGAAAGGCTGACCGATGACCCGATTCGTCCTCCGCCGGCTCGGCTACGGCGTTCCCGTCCTCTTCGGCGTGGCGGTGATCGTCTTCGGCACCGTCAAGCTGATCCCCGGCGATCCTGCCGCGCTGCTCGCCGGCACCGGCGCGTCGGAGGAGACCAAGGAGCAGGTACGCCGCAGCCTCGGGCTGGACCAGAACATCGTGGTCCAGTTCTGGAACTGGCTGACCAACGCCGTCCAGGGCGATCTCGGCACCAGCATCGCCCAGCACCGCCCGGCCCGCGAGCTGGTGGTCTCCGCGTTCGGCAACACGCTGGTCCTCGCGGCGTACGCGCTGGTCCTCGCGCTGGTGCTCGGCATCGCGCTCGGAGCCGTCGCGGCACTGCGGCCGACCACGGTCCTGGGCAGGATCTGCGGCGCGATCAGCTCGGTGTCGGTGTCGGCGCCGCAGTACTCCGTCGCGCTGCTGTTCATCATCTACCTCTCGCTCGGCACCGGCCTGTTCCCGGTCTCCGGCATGCACGACGTCAACGGCGGCGGCTTCGGCGACCTGCTCTGGCACGGCTTCCTGCCCGCGCTCACCTCCGCCCTGGTGCCGGCCGGCATGATCGGCCGGGTCTTCCGGGCCTCGCTGCTGGAGGTGCTCGGCATGGACTTCGTCGAGGCGCTGCGCGCCCGCGGGCTGTCCCCGCGCCAGGTGCTGGTCCACGCGATCCACAACACCCTGCCCTCCCTGCTGACGGTCGCCGGCCTGCAGGTCGGCTACCTGCTCGGCGGCGTCGTGTTCGTCGAGACCATCTTCAGCTGGCCCGGCCTCGGCAGCCTGCTGTTCAGCGCCATCTCGACCAGGGACCTGCCGGTCACCCAGGCGGGCGTGCTCGTCAGCGCCGCCGCCTTCGTCCTCGTCAACATCGCCGTCGACACCGCCCACGCGCTCATCGACCCCGAGTGAGGAACGCATGACCACCACCACGGCGGACATCGCCGCCTCGACCGCATCGCCCGCCCGGCCGGTCAGCCGGCGGCGTCGGACCCGCGCCCGCACCCGCCGGCCCCTCGCCCTCTGGATCTACGGCGGTCTCGCCGGGCTCCTGGTCCTGCTGGGACTCGTCGGGCCGTGGCTCGTCGGCGACGTCACCACCAACGTGATGACCCAGCGGCTGCTCCCTCCGGGCTCGGCCGGACACCTCCTCGGCACCGACGGCCAGGGACGCGACGTCCTCGCGCGGGTGGTCGCCGGCGCCCGGCCGAGCATGGTCTCCGCGCTGCTGCCGGTGGCGATCGGCGCCCTCGTCGGCAGTGCGATCGGCATCCTGGCCGCCATGGGGCCGGGATGGCTGCACTCGCTGATCATGCGGACGGCGGACGTGTTCTACGCCTTCCCCGCGGTGCTGCTGGCGATCGCGATCGCCGCCGCCCTCGGCCCGGGCACGATGACCACGGTCATCTCGCTGTCCGTCGTCCTCGTCCCGCCGATCGCGCGGATCGCCGAGACGGAGACCATGCGGCTCAAGGGGATGGACTTCATGGAGGCGGCGTACGCCAGCGGGGCCGGCACGTTCGCGATCGCCCGCCGGCAGGTGCTCACCAACGTGCTGCCCACGCTGCTGGTCTATGCCACCAGCCTGATCGGCCTCGCCCTGGTGTTCGCCGGCGGCATGTCCTTCCTCGGCCTGGGCGTGGCGCCGCCGCACCCCGAGTGGGGCCAGATGATCAACGAGCAACGGCAGAACATGTACACCGCGCCGATGACCGCCCTGATCCCGGCTCTGGTGATCTTCGGCGCCTCGCTCGTCTTCAACCAGCTCGGCGACGCGCTGCGCGACGTCCTCGACGTACGACGGAAGGGCCGGTGACGACGTGACCGAGAGCCACCTGCAGGTCACCGGCCTGCACACCACCTTCGGCAAGGGGGACGGCGCCGTCCGTGCGGTGCGCGGCGTCGACCTGGAGGTCGAGCCCGGCGGCACCTTCGTGCTGCTCGGCGAGAGCGGCAGCGGCAAGTCCGTCACCGCCCGCTCGATCCTGCGCCTCTACGGGGGGAACGCGACCATCACCGGATCGGTCGTGCTGGGTGGGGTCGACCTGGCCGCCCTCTCCGAGCGTGAGATGCGCGCCCTGCGCGGCTCCCGGATCGGGATGGTGCCGCAGGACCCCACCGGCGCGCTCGACCCGCTGCGCACCATCGGCTCCCAGCTCGTCGAGGTGCTGGTCACCCACGACGTGGTAGCGGACCGCAAGGCCGCCAAGACCCGCGCGGTCGAGCTGCTCGAGAAGGTGGGCATCGCCGACCCGGCGCGGATCGCCGGCGCCCGCCCGCACCAGCTCTCCGGCGGCATGCGGCAGCGGGCGGTGATCGCCATCGCGATCGCCTGCGAGCCGGACGTGCTCATCGCCGACGAGCCGACCACGGCGCTCGACGTGACCGTCCAGGCTGCGGTCCTCGAGCTGTTCCGCGAGCTGCAGCGCTCGCTCGGGACCTCGCTGCTCATGGTCACCCACGATGTCGGCGTGGCCGAGGAGCTCGGCGGCACCGTCGGCGTGATGTACGCCGGCACCATGATGGAGACCGGCCCGATCAGCGAGGTGCTCGCGCAGCCGCGGCACCCCTACACCCGGGGGCTGCTCGCCTCCCTCCCTCTCCCCGGGGTGGCCCGTGGTCAGCTGCAAGTGATCCCCGGCCGCCCGCCGCTGACCGGCGAGGTCGCCGACGGATGCTCCTTCGCGGCCCGCTGCACCGAGGTCCGGTCGTCGTGCCGGACCACCCCGCCGCCCCTCGTCGCGGTCGGCCCCGGCCGCCACGCGGCCTGCCCCATCGTCAACGGCCAGCAGGAGGCCTGGAAGGAGGGCGCGGCATGAGCACCGTGCTCGAGACCCCCGAGGTCGCGCCCACCTCGGGACGCAGGAGGCCACTGATCCTGGTCAACGACCTCACCAAGACCTTCGGCAACGGCGTGCGTGCCGTGTCCGACGTCAATCTCACCCTGTACGCCGGCGAGACGCTCGGCATCGTCGGGGAGTCCGGCTGCGGCAAGTCCACCACCGCGAAGATGATGCTGCGGCTGCTCGAGCCCGACTCCGGCGAGGTCCTCTTCGACGGGGCCGACATCCACCGGCTGCGGGGCAGGGAGCTGAAGGCGCTGCGCCGCCGCCTCCAGGTGGTGCCGCAGAATCCGCAGACCAGCCTCAACCCGCGGCTGACCATCGCCGAGTCGATCGCGTTCAACATGAGCGCGCACGGCTTCTCCCGGGCCGAGCGGGCCCGCCGGATCCCGGACCTGCTCGACCGCGTCGGCCTCGACCCGTCGTACGGCGAGCGCCACCCGCACCAGATGTCAGGCGGCCAGCTGCAGCGCGCCGCGATCGCGCGGGCGCTGGCCACTGACCCGGAGGTCGTGATCTGCGACGAGGCTGTGAGCGCGCTCGACAAGAGCGTTCAGGCGCAGGTGCTCAACCTGCTCGCCGACCTGCAGCGCGAGCTCGGCATCGCCTATGTGTTCATCAGTCACGACCTGGCGGTCGTCGAGCACATCTCCGACCGGGTCGCCGTGATGTACCTCGGCCGGGTGGTCGAGGAGGGCGCCGCCGAGGAGATCTGGAACGACCCACGCCATCCCTACACGGCGACCCTGCTGTCCTCCACACCCGGCCCCGACCGGTCCCGGATCGTGCTCGACGGCGAGCTGCCGAACCCGGCGGCCCCGCCCTCCGGATGCGGGTTCCGGACCCGGTGCCCCCTCGCGGCCGACGTCTGCGCGCAGGAGTGGCCGACCCTCACCGTCCGCACCCCGCTGCACCACGCGTCGTGCGTCCACCAGGACCCGGTTCCGTTGATGCGACCCGCCTGACCCCACCCCGCGGCAGCGCTGCCGCCCGAGTTCCCTCTCCACGCCGAACGCCGACCGCTCTCGGAGGTCGGGCGGTCGGACCTGCCCGAAAGGTCGATCCGCATGCCCTCGTCCACACCGCGCCCGCCCCACGCGAGTCCTCCGCGTCCCCTCCGCCGCCTGCTGCTGGCGCTGGCGGCCGCCCTGCTGGTCGTCCCCTCGCGGCGTGCGGCGGCGGTGGCGCGGCCGCACCGGCCAGCGAGAAGGGCGTCCTCACGATCGCGATGACCGCGGCCGACGTACCGAGTCCCGACACGATCCTGGCCGGCGGCCAGGGCTACGAGGGCTACCGGTTCATGGGCAACTCGCTCTACGACTCCCTCACCAAGTGGGACCTCCAGCAGGGCGACGAGACGCCGGGGATCATCCCGGGGCTCGCCGAGTCCTGGGACATCGACGAGACCAGGACGAAGTGGACCTTCCACCTGCGCGAGGGCGTCACCTTCCACGACGGCACCCCGTTCGACGCCGACGCGGTCGTCTACAACTTCGACCGGTACATGAACCCCGAGGCGCCGCAGTACGACCAGACCGTCTCGGGCCGGGCCGGGCTGACCGCCGCCGGCGTCAAGTCCTACCGCAAGGTCGACGACAGCACGTTCGAGATCACCACCAACGGCGTGTGGTCGCACCTGCTGGAGGACATCGTGTTCCTCTACATCGCCAGCCCGACCGCGATCCAGACCTACGGCAAGGATTACGCCGACCACCCGGCCGGCACCGGCCCGTTCGCGTTCGAGTCCCTCACCCGCGGCCAGCAGGCCGTCCTCGTCGCCAACGAGGACTACTGGGGCGGCGCGCCGAAGGTCGACAAGCTGGTCCTCAAGGCCATGCCCGACGTCTCCGCCCGCCTGGCCGCGCTCCGCGCCGGCGAGGTGAACTGGGTCGAGGCGCCCAACCCCGACGACATCGCCGGCCTGGAGAGCGACGGCTACCAGGTCCTCACCAACTCCTACGACCACATCTGGCCGTGGATCCTCAACGTCCGGACCGGACCGCTCAGCGACGCCAAGGTGCGCCGCGCGCTGAACCTCGCGATCGACCGCGAGTCGATGGCCACGGACCTGCTCAAGGACACCGCGGACCCGGCCCTGCAGGTCGCCCCGAAGGCGAGCGCGGCGTACCGCGAGGACAACGACACCTTCTCCTACGACCCCGCCGAGGCCAAGCGGCTGCTCGCCGAGGCCGGCTACCCCGACGGCTTCTCGATGTCGGTCTCGTACCCGACGTCCGGCTCCGGCAACATGCAGCCCGGCCCGATGAACCAGCTGCTGCAGAGCGACCTGGCGAAGGTCGGCGTCAAGGTCGAGCTCAAGCCGATCGAGTGGGCCGCGATGCTCACCGAGTTCGAAACCGGGAAGATCCCGGACGACGCCGACGCGGTCAACATCTCGCTGACCTTCATCCAGGAGGCCTTCTGGGGCATGGGCTTCGCGACCGGTGGCTACACCAACGTCGGCGGCTACAGCAACCCCGAGGTCGACAAGCTCCTCGGCGAGGCCCAGGTCGAGCTCGACCACGACAAGCGCTACGACATCTACGCGCAGATCGCCGCCGTCGTCGACCAGGACGCGCCCTGGCTGGACGTCGTCAACGACCGCAACCCGCGCGCCCTGAGCCCCGACGTGAAGGGCTTCATCCAGCCCAAGTCGTGGTTCGTGGACCTCACCACCGTCAGCGTCGGCTGATCGAGCCGGCCGTACCACCCATCCGCAGCACTCTCCGCAGCACCGAAAGGACGGCATCGCCATGCCCGAGAACACCCCCACCGACCGCGAGATCGTGACCGCCCTGCTCGCGATGAACGGCATCAGCCCGACGCCCGAGGAGGTCGACCAGATGGTCGCCGCCTACCCGCAGAGCCGGGAGGGCGTCGAGGCGCTCTACACCATGCCCGGCGTCCGGTACGCCGAGCCCGCCGTCACCTTCGACCCGCGCGTCTGAACGGGAGCCTGCCATGACGACCACGCTCGAACCGGGCAGTGCCGCCCCCGCCGAGGCCGGCGCCACCTCCGGGATCGCCACGATCGCCGAGGCGGCGGCTGCCCTCCGCGCCGGCACGACGACCAGCGTCGACCTGGTCAACCAGGTCCTCGCCGTCGCCGACCGGCTCGACGCCGCCACCGGCATGTTCCTCGACCGCTACACCGAGTCCGCGCTCGCGGCGGCCGAGGCGGCCGACGCCGACCTCGCGGCGGGCAAGGACCTCGGCCCGCTGCACGGCATCCCACTCGGCATCAAGGACATCATCACCACCGCCGAGGGACCGACCACGGCGCAGAGCATGATCCACGACCGCACCGCCCTCGCGGGCGACGCCGTGGTGGTCGAGCGGCTGCGCTCGGCCGGCGGGATCGTGATGGGCAAGCTCACCACCTCCGAGTTCGCGATCGGGGCGCCCGACGGGTGGAGCGGGATGCCGGTGCCGCGCAACCCGTGGTCGCTCGAGCACTCGCCGGGCGGCTCCAGCGCGGGATCCGGTGTCGCGGTCGCCGCCGGCGGCGTGCTCGGCGCCCTCGGCACCGACACCGGCGGCTCCATCCGGATCCCCGCCGCCTACTGCGGCATCACCGGCCTGATGCCGACTTTCGGCCGGGTGCCGAAGTCGGGCTGCGTGCCGCTCGGGTTCAGCCTCGACCACATCGGACCGATGGCCCGCTCCGCCAAGGACTGCGCGCTGATGCTCGACGTCATGGCCGGGTACGACGCCAGCGACCTGTGTGCGATCGACGTACCCGCCGACGACTACTCCGGCGCGCTGACCGGCGACCTGACCGGCGTACGGATCGGCGTGGACCGGCTGGCCCGGTTCGGCGGGGACGCCGAGGACCCGGCCCTGCCCGGAGCCTTCGACGCCGCGGTCGCCGCCCTGGCCCAGCGGGGCGCCGAGATCGTGGAGATCGAGTTGCCGTTCTACGACGAGATGTCGACCGCCGACTGGGTGATCATGCTCAGCGAGGCACTCTCCTATCACCGCCCCGACCTGCAGTCACGATGGCTCGACTACGGCAGCGCCACGCGCCGGATGCTCAAGCAGGGCGCGCTCTACTCGGCGATGGACTACGTCCAGGCCCAGCGCGCGCGGACCGTCGGCGTCCAGGCTCTGAACGCCGTCTACGAGACCGTCGACCTGATCGTCACGCCCACCGCGGCCGCCGGTGCGCCGGCCATCGACGCGCTCTACCGGATGGCGGCGGCCCCTGGGAAGGGCCTGTTCTCCTCGATCTACACCGGCTACTGGGACACCACCGGGAACCCGGTGCTCAGCCTGCCCATCGGCCTCACCGCCGAGGGGCTGCCGCTCGGGCTGCAGATCGCGGGCCGGCCCTTCGAGGAGGCGCTCGTCCTCCGCGCGGGCGACGCCTACCAGCAGGTCTCCGACTGGCACCTGCAGGTGCCGACGACCTCTGTGGCGGTGGTGGCATGAGCGACGACAGCACCGTTCCTCTGACCCTGACCGGGGTGGCGGCCGCGCTGCGGGCCGGCACGGTGACCAGCGTCGAGCTGGTTCAGCGGGCCGTCGCCGTCGCGGATGCCCAGGACGCCGCGGTCGGGATGTTCGTGGACCGCTACACCGAGTCCGCCCTGGCGGCGGCGGAGGCGGCTGACGCGGATCTCGCGGCCGGTCGGGAGGTCGGGCCGCTGCACGGCATCCCGCTCGGCATCAAGGACATCATCACCACCCGCGAGGGCGTCACCACCGGGCAGAGCCTGGTGCACGACCGGGACGCGATGTCGGGCGATGCCGTCGTCGTGGACCGGCTCCGCTCCGCCGGCGGCATCGTGCTGGGCAAGCTGACCACGATGGAGTTCGCCATCGGCGCGCCGGACGAGACCAAGCCGTTCCCGATCCCGCGCAACCCCTGGCACCTCGAGCACTGGGCGGGCGGCTCCAGCTCCGGCTCGGGCAGCTCGGTCGCGACCGGTGCGGTGCTCGGCGCGCTCGGCACCGACACCGGCGGCTCGATCCGGATCCCCGCGTCCTTCTGCGGGATCTCCGGGCTGATGCCGACCTTCGGCCGCGTGCCGAAGTCGGGCTGCATCCCGCTCGGCTACAGCCTCGACCACATCGGACCGATGGCCCGCTCCGCCAGGGACTGCGCGGTGATGCTCGAGGTGATGGCGGGGTACGACGCCAGCGACCTGTGCGCGATCGACGTGCCGGCCGATGACTACTCCGGTGCGCTGAGCGGTGACCTGAGCGGTGACCTGAGCGGGGTGCGGATCGGGGTGGACCGGCTGGCCCGGATCTCCGGCGCGTACGAGGACCCGTCGCTCCCGGCGGCCTTCGACGCCGCCGTCGCCGTGCTGGAGGCGCGCGGCGCCACGGTCGTCGAGGTCGAGGTGCCGTTCTACGCGGAGATGTCGACGGCGGACATGGTCATCATGCTGAGCGAGGCCTTCGCCTATCACCGCCCGGACCTGCAGTCGCGGTGGGAGGACTACTTCGCCGCGCTCCGCAAGATCGTCGGCATGGCGGTGTTCTACACCGCCGCCGACGTCGTCCAGGCCCAGCGCGCCCGCACCGTCGGGATCCGGGCGCTGAACGCGGTCTACGAGACGGTCGACCTGATCGTCACCCCGACGGCCGCGGGCGGCGCGATGTCCTTCGAGGACCTCGCCCAGGGTCTCCTGGGACTGCGGAACCCCAGCTTCACCGGCTACTGGGACACCACCGGCAACCCGGTGCTCAGCGTTCCGATGGGATTCACGGCCGGCGGCCTGCCGCTCGGTCTCCAGGTCGCCGGCCGCCCGTTCGAGGAGGCCCTCGTGCTGCGTGCCGGCGACGCCTACCAACAGGCCACGGACTGGCACCTGCGGGTGCCGACGCCGGCCGAGCTCACGGAAGGAGCGGCGGCATGACCGTCACCGAACCCACCACCCCCACCACCGAGCACCTGACCATCGCCGACGCTGCTCGGGCGCTGCGCGACGGCACCGTCACCAGCGTCCAGCTCGCCGAGCAGGCGATCGCGGCCGCGGACCGCCTCGACGATCGGGTCGGCACCTATATCAGCCGCTACGACGAGACCCTGCTCGCGTCGGCCGCCGCCGCCGACGCCGACCTCGCGGCCGGCACGGACCTCGGTCCACTGCACGGGATCCCGCTCGGCATCAAGGACATCATCACCACCCGCGAGGGCGAGACCACCGCCCAGTCGCTGGTGCTGGACCGGTCCTGGGGACAGGGCGACGCGGTCGTCGTACGACGGCTCCGGGAGGCGGGCGGGCTGATCACCGGCAAGCTCACCACCATGGAGTACGCGATGGGCGCGCCGGACCCCGAGAAGCCGTTCCCGATCCCGCGCAACCCGTGGAACCTCGACCACTGGCCGGGCGGCTCCAGCTCGGGCACCGGCAGCGGCGTCGCGGCCGGCATGTTCCTCGGCGGTCTCGGCACCGACACCGGCGGCTCGATCCGGATCCCCGCCATGTTCTGCGGGATCTCCGGGCTGATGCCGACCTTCGGCCGGGTGCCGAAGTCGGGCTGCGTGCCGCTGGGCTACAGCCTCGACCACATCGGCCCGATGGCGCGGTCCGCCCACGACTGCGCCGTGCTGCTCCAGGCCCTCGCCGGGTACGACGCCAGCGACCTGTGCGCGATCGACGAGCCGGTCCCGGACTACGCGGCGGCGCTCACCGGCGACCTGACCGGACTGACGATCGGCGTCGACCGCACCAGCGGCGCCGACCTGGCGCCGTACGTCGATCCGGCGCTGGCGCCGGCCCTCGACGCCGCGATCGCGCAGCTGGAGGCCTGGGGCGCGAGCGTCGTCGACGTCACCCTGCCCCACTACGAGCTGACGATGGCCAGCCTGTGGCCGATCAACGCCGGCGAGTCGGGCGCCTACCACCGCCCCGACGCACAGACCCGGCTCGCCGACTACGCGCGGACCATCCGGCTGGGCCTGGGCAGCGGCACCTTCTTCAGCGGTGCCGACTACGTGCAGGCGCAGCGGGTGCGACGGGTGGCCACCCTGGCCGTGGCCGAGCTGTTCGGGCAGGTCGACCTGGTGCTGACGCCGTCCGCCTGGCAGGGCGCGCTGTCGATCGCGGATCTCACCGAGGGTGACAGCGCCTCCTGGATCCGGACCGTCAACACGCCGTACTGGGACGTCACCGGACACCCGGTGATCACCGTCCCCATCGGCTTCACCGGGGCCGGGCTCCCACTCGGCATGCAGCTGGCCGGTCGGCCGTTCGACGAGGCCACCGTTCTTCGCGCCGCCGACGCCTTCCAGAGGGACACCGACTGGCATCTCGCGGTCCCGGCGATCGCGGCCTGAGAATCGCGGCCTGAGAGGAGAGACATGACCACGGCACTGCTCGTCATCGACATGCAGAACGGCTTCGTCCACGACAAGGGCTCGCTGCCCAGCAACGGCAACGGGCTCCCGAACACCGCCGCGGTGATCGCCGAGAACCGGGACCTGATCGCGGAGGCGCGTCGCCTCGGCGTCCCGGTGATCTACACCCGGCACGTGTTCCGACCCGACTTCGTCGAGGCGCCCGCGCGGATGGAGATGCTGAAGACGATGGAGCCGGCCCCGCTCGTCCGCGGCTCCTGGGACGCCGAGGTGGTCGACGACCTCGCGCCCGCCGACGGGGACGTGATCATCGACAAGAGCCGGTACGACGCCTTCCTCTACACCGACCTGGAGACCGTGCTCCGCGGCAAGGGGATCACCCGGCTCCTGGTCACCGGCGTGGTCACCAGTGTCTGCGTCGAGTCGACGGTGCGCTCGGGCCACCAGCGCGACTTCGACATGCTCGTCGCCTCGGACTGCGTCTCGGCGCCGGAGTCCCAGCACGGGCCGGCGCTGGAGGTGATGGCCGCGGTGTTCGCCGAGGTCGCGCCGTGGCGCGAGCTCGTGGCGGCCCACCTGCGCTGATCCCGCCGCCCCGGTGGGTCAGGGGAGGGCGTAGCGGCCGTCGGGCTGCTCGGCCACCAGGCCGTCCGCGATGAGCGAGGCGAGGGCGCGCTCCCGCTGGGGCACGTCGTCCCAGGCGGCGTCGAGGCGCTCCTTGGGCACGCTGCCGTGGGTGTCGCGGAGCACGGCGAGCAGCCGGCCACGGCACTGGCGGTCGGTGCCGGCGTAGGTCTGCACGGGGCGCGGCGGGCCGTCGTACGCCGGGGCGCCGGCCTGCTGCCAGGCGCAGGCGTCGGTGACGGGGCAGCCGCCACAGCGGGGACGGTCGGCGGTGCAGACGAGGGCGCCGAGCTCCATCACGGCGACCGACCAGGTCGCCGCGGTCGGCGGGTCGGCCGGCAGCAGCTCCGCGCCGAGGTCGCGCTCGGCGCGGGTCACCGAGCGCGCCGGGAACTCCGTGCCGGTCACGGTGCGCGCCAGCACCCGCCGGACGTTGGTGTCGAGGACGACCTGGCGCTGGCCGTACGCGAACGCCGCGACCGCGGCGGCCGTGTAGTCGCCGACGCCCGGCAGCGCCAGGAGGTCGTCGTAGGAGTCCGGGACCACGCCGCCGTGGTGCTCGGTGATCGCCGTCGCCGCGGCGTGCAGCCGCAGCGCGCGCCGCGGGTAGCCGAGCCGTCCCCAGGCCCGGACCGCCTCGCCCGACGGCTCCGCCGCCAGCGCGACCGGGGTCGGCCAGCGGGCCAGCCAGGCCTCGTGGACCGGCAGCACCCGCGCGACCGGCGTCTGCTGGAGCATGAACTCGCTGACCAGCACCGACCACGGCGTCGCGTCGGGGCGCCGCCACGGCAGGTCGCGGGCGTGCTCGTCGTACCAGCGCAGGATCGGCTCGACCAGGGTGCTCGTCGTCATCGCAGGTTCATTGTGACCTGTCGATCACGGCGCGCCACGCCGGGACCGGCGGGTCAGCGAGGATCGCGGGTCGCGGCTGGCTACCGTCGTCCCATGTCCACGTCCCGCCGTCCGGGCGCCGCTCGCGGTGCGGCGACCCGAGGACCGCTCCCGCCGGGGGTGTACTGGCGGCGCCGGGTGTTCGTGCTCGGCCTCGCCTTCGCGCTCGTGTTCGTGATCGCCCGCCTGCTCACCGCGGGCAGCGACGGCCGCTCGGGCGAGCAGCCGGCGGCGGAGCAGGCCGGTGGCCGGGTCGAGGTGACCGGGACCGTCACCGCCGGCGAGGACGCCGCCGCCGCGGAGACGGGCGGCTCGGAACCGGCCGACCCGGTCGGCGCGGCCGACCCGGGCGGGACCGAGCCCGCCACGGTGCCCACCACGCCCACCCTCGCCGAGCCCCAGGGGGAGTGCACCCCGTCCGACGTCCTCGTCACGCCGTCGATCGCCGAAGGCGCCGTGGCCGGACGCGACGTCCCGGTGACGCTCTCGCTGCAGACCCGCAAGTCGGAGGCGTGCACCTGGCAGGTCGCCGGCGACAGTGTCGTCGTGAAGGTCTCCCAGGGCGGCAAGGACGTGTGGACCACCCGTCAGTGCCCCAAGGCGGTGCCCGCCCAGCCGGTCGTCGTACGACAGGCCGTGGCGACCGTCGTCCAGCTCACCTGGCCCGAGGCCCGCGAGTCCACCGACGGCTGCACCCGCAACGCCGGCTGGGCGAAGCCCGGGAAGTTCACCATCGCCGCCGCCGCGCTCGGCGGTGAGCCCGCGGAGGCCCAGTTCGCGCTCGGCGCGCCGGCTCCGGAGACGATCCAGGTGACGCTGAAGGAGAAGAGGACCAAGAAGGCCAAGAAGCCGAAGACGCCGACGAACTGACCGACTCGCTCCCGGGTCCGTTTGCGGCGCGGGAGCCGGGGGAGGAGCGGTCTGTGCACACGTCGCGAATCGCCGGGACCGCAGCCGGCCTGTTGCTGGCCGTCGCTCTGACCGGATGCGGTGGCTCGCCCGGCGACGCCAGCAGTGAGGACTTCTGCGCCGTCTGGAAGGCGGACTCCGGGAACGACGTCGACGCCGTACGGGACCGGGCCGAGGACCTCGACGAGGTCGGGACGCCCGGTGACATCGACGACGCGGCACGGAACGGGTTCGAGGTGTTCGTCGAGCAGCTCGGCGAGGTCGACGAGGCGCAGCTCAGGGAGCTCGACCAGGTGGCGGCGGACGCGTCCGGCCTCGCCGACGTCTACGGGATCGACGAGGACGACGCCGCCGACGTCATCGCCTTCTTCGACTACGCCAACGGGACCTGCGCCGACGCGGGATGAGCCGGTGACCGGCCTCAGACGTAGCGCTCGAGGATGGTCGACTCGGCGAGGCGGCTGAGGCCCTCGCGGACGCTGCGGGCACGGAGCTCGCCGACGCCCTCGACGGCCTGGAGGTCGTCGATGCCGGCCGAGAGCAGCTTCTGCAGGGTGCCGAAGTGGTCGACCAGGCCCTCGATGACGGCGGTGGGCAGGCGCGGGACCTTGGTCAGCAGGCGGTACCCACGCGGGGCGACCGCGCCGTCGAGGTGCTCGCCGGTGCCGATGCCGAGCACCCGGGCGACGGCCGAGGGGTCGACCAGGTCGGTGGAGGAGAGCTGCTCCAGCTTGGTGAGCAGGTCGAGGGGGTCGCGGCTGCGGCGGCGGGAGGGGACGTAGTCGCGGATGACCAGCTCGCGCTCGGTGTCGACGCCGGTCACCAGCTCCTCGAGCTGGAGCGCGAGCAGGCGGCCGTCGGTGCCGAGCTCGAGGACGTAGTCCTCGATCTCGCGGGCGATCCGGCTGACCATCTCCAGGCGCTGGGCGACGACGGCGACGTCGCGCACGGTCACCAGGTCCTCGATCTCCAGCGCGGACAGGGTGCTGGAGACCTCGTCGAGGCGCAGCTTGTAGCGCTCCAGGGTCGCCAGCGCCTGGTTGGCGCGGGAGAGGATCTGGCCGGAGTCCTCGAGCACGTGGCGGGTCTCCCCGACGTACGCGGCGATGATCTGCATCGACTGCGACACCGAGATCACGGGATGGCCGGTCTGCTTGGCGACCCGGTCGGCGGTGCGGTGGCGGGTGCCGGTCTCCTCCGACGGGATGCTCTGGTCGGGCATCAGGTGCACGGCCGCCCGGATGATCCGGTTGACGCCGCCGTCGACGATGATCGCGCCGTCCATCTTGGCGAGCTCGCGCAGGCCGGTGGCGGTGAACGGCACGTCGAGCTCGAACCCGCCCGTGCACAGGCTGTCGACCAGCCGGTCCTGCCCGAGCACGATCAGCGCGCCGGTGCGCCCACGGAGGATCCGCTCGAGCCCGTCGCGCAGGGGCGTACCCGGTGCGATGGACGCGAGGGCCTCGCGGAGTCGGGGGTCGGCCGACGTGACCACTGGGTTGCTCCCTGCTCGATGTGCTGCTCGGACGTAGGTCACCCTATCCGCGCGGTGCCGTGGTCATGCGTGGATATCCGGGTCTGGTGGGTCTCGGGGCTGGTTTCGTCTCGTGGTTGGTCTGGGCAGCCGCACGGTAGCCGACCGTCCCCCGCCGTCAAGGACCGTCGCTTCGCTCCGTCCGCTGCGCCGCGGCTTTCGGCCGCCCCGCCCATCGGCCTGCGGGCCACCGCCGACGCCGTTGCGCTCGCGCCCGCCGACGTGCCGCCCGCCGATGCGCCCGCCGCTGACGCGCCTGCCCTGCGCCGGGCGGCCGCAGGCGACGCGGCGGCCCGCTACTCGACCACCTCCAAGGCGTGCTTCGTCCGGCGGTCGAGGTGGAGGGCGGCCAGCGCCGAGGCGACGTCGGGGACCTCGACGACCCGCATGCCGTCGACGGTCCGCTCGCCGCCGGTGCGTCGGACCCCCTGGGCGGTGCCGGGGTCGGCGGGGACCACGGCCATCGCGAAGCCGAGGCGGGCGGCCTCGGCGAGTCGCTGGGGGAGGTCGCGGACCCGGCGCAGCTCGCCGGAGAGCCCGATCTCGCCGAGCGCGACCACGCCGGCCGGTGGCGCGCTGACGAAGTGGGCGGAGGCGATCGCGACGGCGAGGGCGAGGTCGGCGCCGGGGTCGCTGAGCCGGGCGCCGCCGACGGTGGAGGCGAACACGTCGTGCTGGTGGAGCCGGATGCCGCAGTACTGCTGGAGCACGGCGAGGATCATCGCCAGCCGGGAGCCGTCGACGCCCGAGGTGGTACGGCGGGGGCGCTCGGCGGGGGAGAGGGTCACCAGGCCCTGCACCTCGGCGAGCAGCGGGCGTCGTCCCTCCATGGAGACGGCGACGCACGTGCCGGGGACGCGGCCGTGATGGCGCTCGACGAAGATGCCGGTCGGGTCCTCGACGGTGCGGATGCCGTCGGGGCCGAGGTCGAAGCAGCCGACCTCGTCGACCGGGCCGAACCGGTTCTTGACCGCGCGGAGCATCCGGAAGCGGGAGTTGCGGTCGCCCTCGAAGTGCAGGACGACGTCGACGAGGTGCTCCAGCACCCGCGGCCCGGCGATCGCGCCGTCCTTGGTGACGTGCCCGATCATCACGACGGTGATGTCGCGGCTCTTCGCCATCCGCACCAGCGCCTGCGCGACCTCCTTGACCTGGGTGACCCCGCCCGGGACGCCGTCGACCCCCGAGGCGCCGATGGTCTGCACCGAGTCGATCACGACGGTGCTCGGCCGAACCTGCTCGATGTGGGTGAGCACCGCCCCGAGGTCGGTCTCGGCGGCGAGGTAGAGCTGGTCGTGGATGCCGCCCGTGCGGTCGGCGCGCAGCCGGACCTGGGCGGCCGACTCCTCGCCGGTGACGTAGAGCGTGCGCTGCCGGGCGGCGGCGGTCCGGGCGGCGACCTCCAGCAGCAGGGTCGACTTGCCGACGCCGGGCTCGCCGGCGAGGAGGACCGCGGCGCCGGGCACCAGCCCGCCGCCGAGGACCCGATCGAGCTCGGGCACCCCGGAGCGGTGGTGGACGGCCCGCTCCGCCGAGACCTGGCCGATGGGCACTGCGGCGTGCGTGACGGGCGCGGCCGTCGTACGGCTCGACGAACCGGACGAGGCGACCGCGACCTCGGACACCGAGCCCCACGCCTGGCACTCGCCACAGCGGCCCACCCAGCGCGCGGTGGACCAGCCGCACTCGCCGCAGCGGTAAGTCGAACGTGTTTTCGAACCAGCCATGGGCACGACAGTAGAGCAGAGTGCCGACGCAACCGCCCTGGCGCGCGGTGGCTGTGGAAAAACGCCGTGACAGAATCGTGCGGTGGACACCCCTCGACCGCCGGCGACGCTCGCCGACGTCGCCGAGCGGGCCGGCGTCTCCCGGCAGACCGTGTCCAACGCGATCAACAACCCCGACCTGCTGCGACCCGACACGCTCACCCGGGTGCAGCAGGCCATCGAGCACCTCGACTACACGCCCAACCAGGCGGCGCGGCACCTGCGCACCCGCTCCTCGCACCTGGTCGGCCTGCGGCTGAGCCCGGCGCAGGAGTTCACCGCCAACATGGCGATGGACCGGTTCGTGCACGCGCTCGTGGAGGCCTCGCGCGAGGCGGGCTACCACGTGCTGCTGTTCTCCGGCGGCCGCGTCGCGGAGGGGGAGCAGCCCGACCCCCTCGGCGGGTACGACGACCTCCTCCGCTCCACGGCCGTGGACGCGTTCGTGGTGACCGACACCTACCTCGGCAACCCGCAGACGGTCGGCCTGGCCCGGAGGAGGGCGCCGTTCGTGGCGTTCGGGCGGCCGTGGGACGACCCGGCGGCGAGCCATCCGTGGGTGGACGTCGACGGCGCGGCCGGCGTCGAGGCCGCGACCGAGCACGTCCGTGAGCAGGGACACGAGCGGATCGCCTGGCTGGGCTGGCAGCCCGGCTCGCGGATCGGCGAGGACCGGCGGGCGGGCTGGCACCGCGCGATGACCGCCCTCGGCCTGCCGACCGCCGGCCTGGAGGCGGCCGTCGAGGACAGCGTGCTGGCCGGCGGCCGGGCGGCCGCGTCGCTGCTCGAGTCGAGCGCGCCGACGGCGTTCGTGTGCGCGTCCGACACGCTCGCGGTCGGAGTGCTCGGGGCGCTGTCCGACCGCGGGCTGGAGCCGGGCCGCGACGTGGCGGTGGTCGGCTTCGACGACTCCCAGGTCGCCCAGGTGATGGGCCTGACGTCGGTCCGGCAGCCGTTGGAGGAGGTGGCGGTCCACCTCGTCGCGGCGCTCCGCACACTGCTGGCGCCCGGCCACGCCGCCCAGAGCGGCGTGCTCCTCCAGCCCGCCCTCCAGGTGAGGACCTCCAGCGTCCGGTAGCCCGCACCGCTCACCGCCGACACCAGCGTCTTGTCGCCAGGAAACCTCGGATGACGCCTATCTCGACCGCGTGGCCGGCAGCGTGGCGCCCGCGCGAAGCGCATCGAGGACGCCCGCGGTCCGAGCGAAGCGAGGACCGTGCGGCGCCCTCGATCCGGCGACACGCTCGGCCAAACCAGCTCAGAATGTCTTCGACCAGAGGTTGACGGCGTAGTCGACCTCGACGCCCTCGTGCTCGCGCAGCACCTCGTCGGCGAGCTCGCGGGTGAACTCGATCCGTACGACGGCCTCCAGGTCCGCGCGCGACGCGAACCGCCAGCCCATGTCGACGCGGTCGAGGGTCCAGCCGCGCAGGCTCCAGAACCGCTCGGTCTCCTCGGGCGGGTCGAGATGGGGGTACCCGCGCCGGAACCAGCCGCCGAAGGTCGAGCGGGAGCCGTCGTTGTCGATGACCAGCGCGACCCCGCCCCGGCGTACGACGCGGTCCAGCTCGGCGAGGCCGGGCTCGCAGCCGCGGCCGAAGAAGTACGCCCACCGCGCGTGGACCACGTCGACGGACGCGTCGGGCAGGGGGATCTCCTGAGCGGTGCCGCGCAGCACCTCCGCGTCGGCGACCCCGCGGGTGCGCAGCCGGCGGCCGGCGAGCTTGGCGAGCCCGGCGTGCGGCTCGACGCCGACGACCTTCGCAGCGGTCGATGCGAAGGCGGGCAGGTGGAAGCCGGTGCCGCAGCCGAGGTCGAGCACGACCCGGCCGTCCCAGTCGGCGCGCCGACGCATCGCGGACCACAGTCGTCCGTCCGGGTCGGCGGCGCGGTTCTCGAGCTCGTACGTCGCCGTGTGGTGCCAGATGTTGGGGCTGGGGATGGTGCCCCGGGGCTGCATCAGGTCGAACGGACGAGCGTCAGATGCGGACGATGCCGTCCGGGGTGAGCACCTGCGCGGCGAGGATGCCGGGCGTGCCGTGCGGGGCGACCCACTCGACCTTCACGTCCTCCAGCGGCGCCTCGACGGTCTCGCCGAGCCACTCGCTGACCCGCTGCGGGTCGCCGGCGATCTCGATGCCGGCCAGCGACACGCTGCCGTCGGCGCCGGTCGAGGGGTGCAGGTCGGCCGGGACGTCCCACTGCAGGAAGAACGGCAGCTGCGGGTCGGCGATCAGGCCGTTGATGCCGATCTGCTTCCAGCGCAGCTCGGTGCCGTCGGGGCGGTGCCGCGAGCCGGGTACGGCGGACCGGCCGAGCCGCTGCTCGACGATCGCGATGTCCGGGACGGCCACGGCCCAGCCGAGCCAGCCGCCGCCGAGGGCGGAGCGGGCGCGCACGGCCTGGCCGAACGGCGCCTTGTCGGAGGCGGGGTGGTCGAGCACCTCGACCACTTCGAGGTAGGTGCTGTCGGTCAGCGGGAGGATCATGTTGCGGGTGCCGAAGCGCGGGTGCACGCCGCCGTCGACGAACTCACGCCCGATCACTGCGCCCAGGCGGGCAGCAGTGCTCTCGAGTCCGTCGGGTCCTGCCGCGTAGGAGAGATGGTCCAGGCGCATGCCAGACATTCTGAGCATGCCCGCAGAGGTCCGACGAATCGGGGTCGCTGTCTCTTGACGTCGAGAAGGCTGCGGGAGCGCTCAACGGGGGTCGGCGGGGTGCAGTGCGAGCGCCGATCGCGAGCGCAGATGGGCCTCGCAGTGGCGCACCAGCTCGTCGTACGCCTCCCGCCCCATCAGCGCGACGAGCTCGGCCTCGTTGGTGACGTAGACCGGCTCGACGCCCACGTGGGCCTCGGTGTTGCCGGAGCAGTACCAGTCCAGGTCGTGGCCCCCGGGTCCCCAGCCGCGGCGGTCGTACTCGGTGATGGTCACCTCGACGTACGACGACCCGTCCATCCGCTCGATCTCGGCGAAGGTACGGCGGATCGGGAGCTGCCAGCACACGTCCGGCTTGGTCTCCAGGGGGTTGCGCCCGAGCTCGAGCGCGAGGCCGTGCAGGGCGCAGCCGGCGCCGCCGGCGAAGTCGGTGCGGTTGGCGAACACGCACGAGCGCTGGCCGCCGACCTCGTGCATGCGCGTCTTCCGCTCGCCGTCCTCGTCCTTCTCGACCCAGTCCTTGCGCTTCACCGGCCGGCCGGGGTGGAACTGCCAGTGCTCCGGCGTCAGCTGCCGCACGAAGCCCTCGACCCGCTTCTCGTCGGCCTTGTCGGCGAAGTGCGCGCCGAGCGTGCAGCAGCCGACGTCGGGGGAGTCGGCGTAGATGCCGGCGCAGCCGCTGCCGAAGATGCAGGTGAAGGACGACGTGAGCCAGGTGAGGTCGCACTTGAGGACCTCGGTCTCGTCGGCCGGGTTGGTGAACTCCACCCACGCGCGGGGGAAATCGAGCGGGACCTCGGGCACTCGCCCCAATCTAGTGGAGCCCTGGTCATCCTGGCTCATTGCGCTAGTACCGTGGACGTATGCGTCTGGGTGTGCTCGACATCGGCTCGAACACCGGCCACCTCCTGGTGGTCGACGCCCACGGCGGCGCGGCGCCGTTGCCGGCGTACTCCTACAAGGAGCCGCTGCGCCTCGCCGAGCACCTCGACGAGCACGGCGACGTGTCGCCGACCGGCATCGACGCCCTGACGGCGTTCACCGCGCAGGCGCTCGTCGTGGCCGAGGAGAAGGGCTGCGAGGAGATGCTCTCGTTCGCCACCTCCGCGGTCCGCGACGCCGGCAACTCCGAGGAGGTGTTGGCCCACGTCGAGGCGCAGACCGGCGTACGGATCGCGGTGCTGCCGGGCGAGGACGAGGCGCGGCTGACGTTCCTCGCCGTACGACGGTGGTTCGGCTGGTCGGCCGGGCGGCTGGCGGTCTTCGACATCGGCGGCGGGTCCCTGGAGATCGCGGCCGGGTCCGACGAGCGGCCGGACGTCGCGTGGTCGCTGCCGCTGGGGGCGGCCCGGCTGGCGCGCTCGGAGTTCGCGGCGCAGCCGGACGAGGACCAGCTGCGGCAGATCCGGCGCCGGATCCGCGCCGACATCGCCCGCGACGCCGGCCACCTGCTGCGGGCGGGCGCGACGCACCGGGCGTCGGCGACGTCGAAGACCTTCCGCTCCCTGGCCCGGATCTGCGGCGCCGCGCCGTCGGCCGAGGGACAGCTGGTGCCGCGCGTGCTCCCGTTGGCGGAGCTGCGGCAGTGGATCCCCAAGCTGGTGGCGATGACGCCGGAGGAGTTGGCGGCGCTGCCGGGCGTCTCGCCCAGTCGCACCCACCAGATCGTGCCGGGCGCGCTCGTCGCCGAGGCGTGCATGGACATCTTCGACCTCCCCGAGCTGGAGGTCTGCCCGTGGGCCCTGCGCGAGGGCGTGATCCTCGAGCGGATCGACAAGCTCAGCGTCAACGACCCGTCATGAGTGTCGGCGGGCCGGGGCGTCCCCGGATCGGGCTCTCCACGAGCTCGGTCTACCCGGAGTCGACCGCCCACGCCTTCGCGTACGCCGCGTCCGTCGGCTACGAGGCGGTCGAGGTGATGGTCGGCATCGACGCGCTGTCCCAGCAGGTCGACGCCGTCCGGCAGCTGTCCGAGCACCACGGCGTGCCGATCAGCGCGATCCACGCGCCCTGCCTGCTGTTCACCCAGCGGGTCTGGGGCGTGGAGCCGTGGGGCAAGCTCGAGCGCTCGGCCGCGATGGCGCAGGCGGTGGGCGCCGAGGTCGTCGTCGTGCACCCGCCGTTCCGCTGGCAGCGGGAGTACGCCCGCGACTTCGTCAACGGGATCGCCGCACTGGAGGAGTCCTCGGGCATCGCGTTCGCCGTCGAGAACATGTACCCGTGGCGGGCCTCCCGGCGCCGGCTCGAGATGTACCTGCCCGGCTGGGACCCCTCCTCCGAGCCGTACGCCAACACCACGATCGACCTCTCCCACGCGGCGATCGCGCAGTCCGACCCGGTCGCGATGGCCGAGCGACTCGGCCCCGGCTGCGGCACGTCCACCTCACCGACGGCACCGACTCCGCGAAGGACGAGCACCTCGTGCCGGGGCGCGGCGACATGGGCGCGGCGGAGTTCCTGCGGCACCTGGCGGGCACCGGCTTCGCCGGCGAGGTCGTGCTCGAGATCAACACCCGGCGCTGCGTGGACCGCGACGAGCGGGAGGCCGACCTGCGCGAGTCGCTGGAGTTCGCGATCGAGCACCTGACCGTCGTACCGGCCGACGCCGGGGACGGCGCGTGACCTCGTCGGTCCGAGGGGGCCGGGGCCGCCGGCCCGGGAGCCCCGACACCCGCGCGGCGATCCTGGCCGCGGCACGCGCCCGCTTCGCGGCGGCCGGATTCGCGGGTACGACGATCCGCGCCGTCGCGGGGGATGCCGGTGTGGACCCGGCGCTGGTGCACCACTACTTCGGCTCCAAGGACGACCTGTTCGTGGCCGCGCTGGAGCTGCCGGTCGACCCCCGGTCGGTGCTGGCCGAGCAGGTCGTCGGGCCGGTCGAGGGCGCCGGAGAACGGCTGCTCCGCGCGCTGCTCGGCGTCTGGGACGACCCGTCCGTGCAGCCCGCGCTGCTGGCGATGGTGCGCCGGCTGCTCGAGCCCGGCGGCGACGCGCTGTTCCGTGAGGGCTTCCTGCCGGTCGTGCTCGTGCCGCTCGGCAGCGCGCTCGGCGTCGACGCCCCGGAGCGGCGGATGCAGCTGGTCGCCAGCCAGGTGATCGGCCTGCTCGTGCTGCGGTATGTCGTCCACGCCGAGCTCCTCGTCGCCATGGACGTCGACGCGCTGGTGGCGGTGTACGCGCCGGTGCTGGACGGCTTCCTCACCGGCCCGCTGTAACACGTGGTCCACCCCTCTACCCGCCCGTTCTCCTCGGCTCACGGCCCATTGGAACGTTCCAGACCGACGTGGACAACGTGTTACATGGCCGTCGTGGTTGCGCCCGACCCACCCCGAGGCGCATTATTCATCACATGGTGAATTCCATCGTCGAGATCGCCGGGCTGCGCGTGGTGCGCGGCGGCCGGGTGGTGCTCGCCGGCCTCGACCTCGACATCGGGCCCGGCGTGACCGGGCTGCTCGGCCCGTCGGGCTGCGGCAAGTCCACGCTGCTGCGCAGCATCGTCGGCGTGCAGCGGGTGGCGGCCGGCACGGTCACGGTCCTCGGGAGGCCCGCGGGCAGCCGGCCGCTGCGGGACCGCGTCGGGTACCAGACCCAGTCCTCCAGCGTGTACGACGACCTGACCGTCGCCGAGAACCTCCGCTTCTTCGCCCGGGTGCTGGGCCTGCCGCCCGCCGTCGCCGAGGAGGCCCTGGCGGCGGTGGACCTGGGCAGCCACCGCGACGCGGTGGTCGGGCGCCTCAGCGGCGGCCAGCGGTCCCGGGTCGGGCTGGCCGTGGCGCTGCTCGGGACGCCCGCGCTGCTGGTGCTGGACGAGCCGACGGTCGGCCTGGACCCGGTGCTCCGCCGCGATCTGTGGGCGCTCTTCCACCGGATCGCCGCCGCCGGGACCGCCGTCCTCGTGTCGAGCCACGTGATGGACGAGGCGGAGCGCTGCGACGCGCTGCTGCTGATGCGCGAGGGCCGGATCATCGCTCACGGTCCACCCGCCGAGATCAAGGCGGCGCAGGGCGTGGACGACATCGAGTCCGCCTTCCTCGGCCTGGTCGAGGGAGGCCCCGCATGACGCCCCGGGTGACGCTCGCGATCGCCGTACGGGTGCTGACGCAGCTGCGGCGCGACCACCGCACGCTGGCCATGCTGCTCGTGCTGCCCTGTCTCCTGCAGGCGCTGCTGTGGTGGATCTTCCAGGACACGCCGATCGTCTTCGACCGGATCGGGCCGGCCCTGCTGGCGATCTTCCCGTTCTTCGTGATGTTCCTCGTCACCAGCATCACCACCCTGCGCGAGCGCTCGGGCGGCACCCTGGAGCGGCTCTTCACCATGCCGATGGGGCGCCTGGACTTCCTGGCGGGCTACGCGCTCGCGTTCGGCGCGGTCGCCGCGGTGCAGGCGGCCCTCGCCGCCGGCGTCGCGATCGGGCTGCTCGACCTCGACCTCCGCGGCCCGGACGCCCTGCTGGTGCTGGTCGGGGTCGCCGACGCCGTGCTCGGCACCGCGCTCGGGCTGTTCGTCTCCGCCTTCGCCCGCACCGAGTTCCAGGCGGTGCAGTTCCTGCCCGCGGTGGTGGTGCCGCAGATCCTGCTCTGCGGGCTGCTGGTGCCGCGCGACCGGCTGCCCCGGGTGCTGGAGGTGGTCGCCGACGTGCTGCCGCTGACCTGGGCGGTCGACGCGATGGAGCATCTCGCGACCACGACCCGGACCGGCGAGGTCTTGCGCGATGTCGCGATCGTGGTGGCTTTCGCCCTCGCCGCGCTCGCCCTCGGAGCGGCGACGCTGCAACGCCGTACCGACTGACGGAGATCGCCGGAAAGCCCGTAGTTTTGGGGCATGCGACCGGTCCGGGACTCCCTGACGCTGCTGTCCCGCAGCGCGCCGGCGCGGCGGGTCGTGCGCCGGTTCGTGGCCGGCGAGCGGGTCGACGACCTCGTGCGGGTCGTCGCCGAGCTGGCGGCGGACGGGTTCCCCGTCAGCGTCGCCCACCTCGGTGCGCCCGCGCACCCGGAGGTGCAGGCGGTCGCAGCCGTCGCGGAGTACCGGACGCTCCTCGACCGGCTCTCCGACGCGGGCCTCGCGGCCGGCGCCGACGTGACGATCCGGTCCGACCTGCCGGGCGAGTCGGCGCTCTCGGTCGCCCGCAAGGTCTGCCGTACGGCGGCCCGGGTCGGCGCGACCGTGACGATCGCCCCGCCCGAGGCGGGGGAGGTCGACCGGACGCTCGCGCTGGTCGCGGCGCTGCGGCAGGATTTCCCCGACGTCGGCGTCGCGCTGTCCGCTGCGCTGCCTCGCACCGAGGACGACTGCCGGGCGCTCGCCGTCCCCGGGAGCCGGGTGCGGATCGAGCGCGGCGGCCCGGACGCCGACTCCGCGGAGGTCGACAAGGCCTACGTGCGTTGCCTCAAGGTGCTGCTCGCGGGCGAGGGGTACCCGGTCATCGCCACCCACGACCCGCGCCTGATCGAGATCGCCGGCGCCCTGGCCAGTCGCTACGGCCGGGCGCCGTCGACGTACGAGCTCCAGCTGCCCTACGGCATCCGCTCCGCCGAGCAGCGGCGGCTGGTCGCGAGCGGGGAGCGGGTGCGGGTCTACCTGCCGTACGGCGCCGCGTGGCACGGCTACCTGATGCGCAGAGTGTTCAGCCGGCAGCGCGGCGAGAGTCACTTCGACGGAAGCTTGCTTCCCAGGCTTGTGACGAAGACGCGCTCGGCCAGAGTGGCGGAGCGTCCCGCGAACCTGAGACTCTTCCTCACGTCGTTGGTCTCCAGAAGGTGAGTGAGCAGGGCGTGGGCGAGAAGCGGACCGCTGTCATCGGTGCGGGTGTGATGGGGGAGACCCTGCTGTCCGGCCTGATCCGGGCCGGCCGGAGCGCCGAGGCGCTCGTGGTCGTCGAGAAGCGGCCCGAGCGCGCCGCCGAGCTCGCCGAGAGGTACGGCGTGCGCGTGGTCGACGACGTCGCCGCCGCCGCCGAGGCCGACACCGTGCTCCTCGTCGTCAAGCCGCAGGACATGGCCGACGTGCT
Organism: Nocardioides humi; assembly: GCF_006494775.1. Lineage (NCBI taxonomy): Bacteria > Bacillati > Actinomycetota > Actinomycetes > Propionibacteriales > Nocardioidaceae > Nocardioides > Nocardioides humi. The sequence continues at coordinate 4,036,050 of NZ_CP041146.1, forward strand.
CGCCGAGCTCGCGCCGACCCTGCACGCCGGCCAGCTGCTCGTCTCGCTGGCCGCCGGGATCACCACCGGGTTCGTGGAGTCCCGTGTGCCGGACGGCATCGCCGTCGTCCGGGTCATGCCGAACACGCCCGCCCTCGTCGACCAGGGCATGGCCGCGATCTCGCCGGGCACCCACTGCGACGACGGCCACCTCGCCGAGGCCGAGGAGCTGATGGCCTCGGTCGGCCGCGTGGTGCAGGTGCCGGAGAAGCAGCAGGACGCGGTCACCGCGATCAGCGGCTCCGGGCCGGCGTACGTCTTCTTCATGGTCGAGTCGATGATCGAGGCCGGCGTCCACCTCGGCCTGCCGCGCACCATCGCCCAGGAGCTGGTCGTGCAGACCCTGGTCGGCTCCGCCACCATGCTCCGCGAGACCGGCGAGCACCCGGCCGTGCTGCGCGAGCAGGTCACCTCGCCGGGCGGTACGACGGCCGCGGCGCTGCGCGAGCTCGAGGTCCACCGCGTGCGGGCGGCGTTCCTGGCGGCGCTGGAGGCGGCCCGGGACCGCTCGCGCGAGCTCGGCAGCTGACGTCCGGCCGATGAGGCGTCTCGGGGTCGCGCTCGTCGTGCTGTTGGCCCTGCCGGCGTGCGGTGGGCCCGGCGACGCCGAGATCCGGGAGCACGCCGAGCGGGGCGCGGACCGGGCCCGGCCGCTGGCCGACGCGTTCGCCGCCGAGTTCGACGCCTCGCCCGAGACGGTCGCGGACGAGATCGTGCACTGCCGGGGCAAGGCGCCCGACGACGCGTCCGAGGAGCTCGACTACGTGCTCCACCTCGACTTCGACGACGCCGACGAGGCCCACCTCGCCGAGGTCGCGGCGGCCTACGAGGCGGACGGCTGGCGCACCCGGGTCAGCGACTTCGGGGTCCGCTTCCTCCTTCGGGAGGACATCGTGCTGAGCCTGTCCCGGGAGGGCGACCGAGCCGTCGTCACCGGCTCCGCGGGCTGCTGGCCCGAGTGACCCCGGCGCTGCCTCGGACGTCCAGCTCGGTCAGCTCGGCCAGCCCACGCACGGTCCGCACTCGGACGCCGGCCCGGCGGGCGTCGTACCGCCCGGACCGGTCGAGCAGCCGCGCCTGCAGGCCCGCGCGCTGGGCGCCCACGACGTCGTGGCGCAGCGAGTCGCCGACCATGAGGGTGGCGGCCGGATCGGCGCCGAGGCCGGCGCAGGCGGTGAGATAGGAGCGCGGGTCGGGCTTGGCGGCGGGCAGCGCGGAGGAGGCGAAGACGGGGACGTCGGGGCGCAGCAGGCCGGTCCGGCGCAGCTTGCCGGTCTGGATGGCGTGGTCGCCGTTGGTGAGGATGCCGACCGGGATCCCGGCGGACCGGGCCCGGTCGATCGCCGCCGCGGCGTCGTCGAACGCCCGCTGTGCGGCCTGGTAGCAGCCCAGGAAGCCCTGGAAGACGTCGTCGGCCAGCGCGTCGTCGGCGAGGTCCCAGCCCGGCAGGAACTCGCGGATGCGGACCCGCCGCTGCTCGGTGTAGGTCAGCTCGCGGCGCTGGGCCCGCTCGTAGTGGCGCGTCTCGAGCACGAACCAGCGCTCGACGTGGCCCTCCAGCTCGGTCTCGGTCTCCGCCAGCCCGAGTCCGGCCAGCCACGTGCGCACGCCGCGGTCGGCGGCGCCGCGGTGGTCGACCAGGGTGTCGTCCAGGTCGAGGAGCAGGGCCCGGATCGTCATGCGGAGCAGTCTGCCAGCGGCCACCGACAGCCCTCACAGCCCCATCGCGTCCCTCGCGGCGGCGAGCACCGGGGCGGTCACCTCGCGGCAGCGCTCCGCCCCGCGGCGGTAGACCTCGTCCACGTGGGCGGGGTCCGCGGCCAGCTCCCGGTAGCGCTCCTGTAGCGGCGCCAGCTCCGCCACGACCGCGTCGGCGACCGCCGCCTTGAGGGCGCCGTACGTCGTGATCCCCTCCGCCGAGCCGCCGCAGGCCGCGAGGATCTCCAGCAGGTTGGTGACACCCGGCTTGGTCGCGCGGTCCGTGCGCACCGCGTCCAGCCCGGTGTCGGAGTCGGTGACCGCGCGGGCCACCTTCCGTCGTACGACGTCGGGTGGGTCGAGCAGTGCGATCGAGCCGGCGCCGGGACCGGACTTGCTCATCTTGCGGGTCGGCTCGGCGAGGTCCATCACCCGCGCGCCGGCCGGCGGGACCGTGATCTCGGGGACGGTGAACACCGGGCCGTAGGTCGTGTTGAACCGCAGCGCGAGGTCGCGGGCGAGCTCGACGTGCTGGCGCTGGTCGTCGCCGACCGGGACCTGCTCGGCGCTGTAGAGCAGGATGTCGGCGGCCATCAGCACGGGATAGGTGAACAGCGAGGACCGCACCGACTCCCGGCGCCGGGACTTCTCCTTGAACTGAATCATTCTGCCCAGCTCGCCCGTGGTCGCGACGCACTCGAGCAGGAACGCCAGCTCGGCGTGCGCCGGCACGTGGCTCTGCCGGAACAGCGTGCTCCCGTCGAGGCGGGCGGCGAGGAGCAGCGTGGCCTGCTCGGCGATCGCGGCGCGCAATGTGTCGGGGGAGCGGGGCATGGTGAGCGCGTGCAGGTCGGAGATGCCGTAGAAGCAGTCCGCCTCGGCCTGGGCGGCGCGCATCGGGCGCAGGGCGCCGAGCAGGTTGCCGAGGGTGAGGCGGCCGCTCGGGGTGAGGAGGGAGAGGCGTCGGGACATGGGTGCTCCTGGGAGTGAGGCCCACGGGTGGCAGGACCGGGCCGGAGAAGCACGACGGCCGCCCGAGGGCGGCCGGTGGAAGGGTGTGTCGAGGGGGCGGCCGCCGTCAGGCGGGCCACCAGGCGAAGGTCATCCGGTTCGACACGCCTCGATCATCGCACGCTCCGGAGCGCCGCGACGTCCGGGACCACGGCCCCGGGCGGGGTGAGCAGGCCGAGCATCGTGGCGGCGATGGCGCGGGCACCCTCCGCGTCGGCCAGCTCGCCGACGTACACCGACGCCGCCGCGGCGTGGGTGACGGTGTGCATCGCCGTCAGCAGCCACGAGACGGGGAGGTCGGTGCGGAACCGGTGCTCCGCGCGGCCGCGCTCGAGCAGCCGCCGGACGCGCTCGCGGGGCTCGGTGTGGGCGGCGTCCATCTCCGCGACGGGCATGCTCCGCTCGGCGGCGACGACCAGGGCGCCGTACCGCAGGGTGACCTGCCAGCTCGCCTCGATCAACCGGACCAGGGCGGCCGCCGGGTCGCCGGAGAGGTCGACGCCGCGCAGGGACGCCTCGGACTCGCGCATCGCCCGGTCGACGACCGCGCCGACCAGGCCGGCGCGGTTCTCGAAGTGGCCGTACAGCGTCACCCGGCCGACGCCGGCGGCCCGGGCGATGTCGTTGATGCTCGCGTCCGGGTCGCGGGCCAGGCAGGTGGTCGCCGCGTCGAGGATCGACTCCACGTTGCGGCGGGCGTCGGCGCGGAGCGGGCGGGTGGTCACGCGGCGACCGCGTCGTGGCAGCCGGCGTACTCCTGCCAGCGCCAGGTCATGGCGACCAGCATCAGCACGAACATCGCGATGTGGCCGACCATCATCAGGCCGTGCTCGCCGAGGGCGCCGGCCCAGTAGAGGGGGACGGCGACCGCGAAGCCGGCGTACATCACCGCGCACATCTCCGCGATCGGCGCCCAGCGGTGCCCGCGGAAGCGCATCCAGCCCGCCATCGGCAGCGCCATGGTCGTCGCCATCACCAGCGTCTCGACGGTGGCCGAGCGCAGCCACGAGCCGTCGCCCGCGGCGCTCGTCGCGAGCATCCAGACCGGCCAGAGGACCATCATGCCGAGCAGCATGGCGGCGACCATCTCGCCGTAGTGCAGTGCGAACCTGCGGATCTGTCGTGCGTTCATGGGGACCTCCAAGTTGGACACCTATGTTCGAGATCATAAGTCGAACACGGGTGTACGACAAGGGGCTTGTGGAGGCGCCGGCGTGGGCCGGGGCGGGCCTGCTGAGCGTGAAAGAGGGCGCTCGGGGATGTACTGAGGGCGCTTCGGGGGCGTCGGCGATCAGAGGTCGGTCAAGGCGACACGCCGGGATCCCAAAAGTTTCACTGATGAATCCCTTCCCCACGAGTCACATCTGGCCCTATTCTCACGCAAGTGGCGCCCGGCAGATCACAGCTGGGGAAGGCGGTGACGGGCGCACAGAAAGCGTGGTTGGTCATGGCTCCTACGTCGCGCGAGCGCGCCGAGTCCCTCCCGGACCCGAAATTCCTCACCATCGCCGAGGTCGCCTCGGTGATGCGCGTCTCCAAGATGACCGTCTACCGGCTGGTGCACAGCGGTGAGCTCCCCGCCGTCCGGGTCGGTCGCTCGTTCCGGGTGACCGAGGACGACGTCAACGAGTACCTCCGGAAGTCCTTCTACTCCGCCGGCTAGCCCGAGGACGACCCCGTCGGTGGTCCCAGGGGCCTCATGCGGCACATGAATCCCCGGACATCCGGGGATCCATGCACATAGTGGGGGTTGCAACCCCTGACAAGTGCATGAATCCCCGGACATCCGGGGATTCATGCAGGCGCCGCCGCCCGCCGCCCGGAAGGCCGAGCGCGCCGGCCAGGGTCACGGCGCCGTGCGATCTCCGTCCCATCTCCTGCGCTGATTCACCGCGGCCACGGGGGTCCGGATAGGCTGACCCGGTGCTCCGGGGTCCCCGGGGCGTCGTACGTCACGCCGGGTGCTGGTCGCGCCCGGTGATCCGGAGAGGTTCCACGTGGGTTCTGTCATCAAGAAGCGCCGCAAGCGCATGGCGAAGAAGAAGCACCGCAAGCTGCTGAAGAAGACGCGCGTCCAGCGTCGCAAGCTCGGCAAGTGAGCTGCGCGAGCCGCTAGCTCGCGCAGTCGCAGCCATCGCCGGCGCCCGAGGCGCGCCGGCCTGATTCCGAGGAGTCGGTGGAGATGGGCGCCGGACGCACGGTCCTGGTCACAGGGGTCTCACGAGACCTCGGCCGCACCCTTGCGCGCACCCTGGCCACCGACCCCGGGATCGATCGGGTGATCGGCGTCGACGTCATCCCGCCGCGGGGCGACCTCGGCGACGTGACGTTCGTGCGCGCCGACATCCGCAACCCGGTCATCGCGAAGGTCCTCGCCAAGGAGGACGTCGACACCGTCGTCCACATGAGCGTGATCGCGACCCCCGGCTCCGCAGGTGCCCGCGGCACCATGAAGGAGCTCAACGTCATCGGGACGATGCAGCTCCTCGCGGCCTGCCAGAAGGTCGAGGGCCTGCGCTCCCTGGTCGTGAAGTCCTCGACGACCGCGTACGGCGCCAGCAGCGGCGATCCCGCGATGTTCACCGAGGACATGGAGCCCCGGCGTCCTGCGCGCGCCGGGTACGCCAAGGACGTCGCCGAGGTCGAGCAGTACGTCCGTGGCTTCGCGCGCCGCCGTCCCGACGTGACCGTGACCCTGTTGCGCTGCGCGAACGTGATCGGACCGCGGGTGGTGAGCCCGCTGGCCTCGTACTTCCGGCTGCCGGTGATCCCCACGGTGCTCGGGTTCGACCCGCGGCTGCAGTTCCTCCACGAGTCCGACCTCAACCGGGTGCTGCGCCACGCCGTCCGGGAGGAGCGGGCCGGGACGTTCAACGTCGCCGGCGACGGCCTGCTGATGCTGTCCCAGGCGCTGCGCCGCTCCGGGCGGCCCAATGTCCCCGTGCCCGGCGTGGCCTTCGGCGGCCTCGGGTCCGTGCTCAAGTCGGTACGCCGCGCCGACCTCTCGCCCGAGCTGGTCGCCTTCCTGACCTACGGCCGCGGCGTCGACACGACGCGGATGCGCAACGAGCTCGGCTTCGAGCCGCACTACACGACGGCCTCGGCCTTCGCCGAGTTCGCCGCCTCGCTCCCGCCCGGGGCGCACCGTACCGAACGGATGCTCGGCGCGCTCGCCGAGCGCCTCCCCGCGGTCGACGAGGACCGTCCCGCCCAGCTCACCCTCGCTGGAGGCACGGATGGCTGACGCCGAGATCATCCCGATCGGCACCCGCGGCCAGCCCGGCCGCGGCACCGGCAAGCGCCCGTCCGCCGCGGCCCGCGGGCTCGCGCCGAAGAGCGGTACGCCGCGCAAGGCGTCCGCCAGGAAGCCGGCTCCGGCGAAGGAGACCGCCCCGGTCGAGGAGCCGCCCGCCGACGACGCCCCCGTGATCGAGACGCCGACGCTGCTCGACGCGCCGGCCGACGTACCGGCGCCGGTGGTGGCCCCGGCCCGCACCGAGGAGCGCGGCGCGAGCCCGCTCTCGGGCATCCCGGCCGGCGACTGGCTGGCCGCCTTCCAGCACGCCAGCAGGGAGCTGTTCGGCGACCAGTGGGAGCCCCAGCTGGCCCGGTTCCTGGCGTTCCTGCGCCGCCGGCTCACCGGCGAGTACGTCGTCGACGAGTACGGCTTCGATGCCGAGGTCACCGAGCGCTTCTTCATGGCCGCGCTGCGGCCGGTGGCGCAGAAGTGGTTCCGGATCGAGGTCCGCGGGATCGAGAACATCCCCACCGAGGGCGGCGCCCTGGTCGTGTCCAACCACTCCGGCACCATCCCGGTCGACGGCCTGATGACGATGGTCTCGATCCACGACCACACCGGCCGCTTCCTGCGCCCGCTCGGCGCCGACCTGGTGTTCCGGCTGCCCGTCGTGGGCTCGGTGGCCCGCAAGGGCGGGGCCACCCTGGCCTGCAACGAGGACGCCGAGCGGATGCTGCGCGGCGGCGAGCTGGTCGGCGTGTGGCCGGAGGGCTTCAAGGGCATCGGCAAGCCGTTCTCCGAGCGCTACAAGCTGCAGCGCTTCGGCCGCGGCGGCTTCGTGTCCGCGGCGCTGCGCACCGGTGTGCCGATCGTGCCGCTGTCGGTGGTCGGCGCCGAGGAGATCTACCCGCTCGTCGGCAACATCCCGTCGCTGGCCCGCCTGCTCGGCGTGCCGTACATCCCGATCACGCCGCTGTTCCCGCTGCTCGGGCCGCTCGGCCTGGTCCCGCTGCCGTCCAAGTGGCTGCTCGAGTTCGGCGAGCCGATCCGCACCGACGAGTACGACGACGGCGCGGCCGAGGACCCGATGCTGGTCTTCAACGTGACCGATCAGGTCCGCGAGACCATCCAGCAGACGCTCTACAGCCTGCTCATGCAGCGGGAGTCGGTCTTCCGCTGATCCGGTCTCCTCCGGCGGGGCCTACTGGTTGGTGCCGAGCAGGCCGCCGAGGAGGCCGCCGACGCCGTTGACCAGGGTGCCGAGCAGGCCGGGGTCGGTCGCGCCGTCGGTCGTCTGGCTCTGGCCGTCGAGGCCGAGCGTGCCGGTGAGGCCGCGGGTGACCTCGTCGACCGTCTTGCCGACGCCCGTCTTGGCCTTGTCGGTCTCGGTGGTGCCGGGCGTCTCGACCGGCGGCACCGGCGGCGCGGCGATGTCGGTCGGGGGCGCCGCCGGAGGCGTGCCCTGGGCCGGCTTGTCCTTCTTCTTGTCCGGCTCCACCAGCGGCTCGGTGACCGAGGCGGTGATGTCGCCGCTGAGGACCGCGCTGAGCGGCAGGGTGGCGATCTCCGGGATCTCGGCGATGCCGCCCTCGGCACAGCTCGGGCAGGCCTCCCACGCGGCGGCGTCGATCTGGCGGATCGTCTGCGTCGCGGTGATCAGGCTCGAGCGGCTGTCGGTGGGCACGACCGAGCCGAGGCCGCCGAGCACGTCCATGCTGTCGGCGGCGAACGCCCGCAGGTCGGCGATCCGCTCGGGCCGGCCGGTGGCGGCGTAGTCGTCGAGCGCGAACTCGGACGCCTGCCGGGCCTGGTCGGTGAAGTCCTGGAGGGTTGCGTTGACCGCCGCCGCCTTCGCGTCGCGGGCGGTGAGCGCCTGGAGCTCGGTGAGGCGGGCCCGGGCGTGCGAGATGAGGGAGTCGGCCTTCGCTGCGCCGTCGGGCTGCAGGTTGGTCTGGGCGTTCTCGATCGCCCGCTTGACCGGGTAGAGCACGTCGCCGGGCAGGGCGTCCTGGGAGGCCATCGCCATCGAGCCGGTGGCGGACACCACGGCGAAGCCGCCGATCACGGCGGCGAGGCGGCGCTCGCGGGAGCCGCGCCGCTGACGCGGGGTGAGCCGGACGGCCAGGTCCTCCTCGGCGCGCTCGGGCTCGCGCTCGGCGGCGGCGACCAGCTGGGTGCGCAGCGAGGCGACGAACTCCGGGCGGGCCGTGGGCGGTGGGACGGCGCGCAGGGCGGCGACGAGCTCGAGCAGCTCGGCGTGCGCGTCACGGTCCGCTTCGTCCTCGGCGCGGCCGGAGACCAGCGCGTCGAACTCGTCGGCGCCGCGCGACCAGCCGTTCCCGCGCATCACAACGTCCGTCCTCGTGTCTGGGGGGCCATCGGGGCCCGTCCGTCCCTACAGACATCCAACGACAGGACGGTGCCGCTGGTTACGGTCCGGAAGGTCATGCCGGCATAGTCCGAACGGATCATCGGATTCCCTCCGGCATCAGCTTCGCGAGGTTGCGGACGCCGCGCAGCTGGAGCTGCTTGATGGCGCCGTCGCTGCGGCCCAGCGCCGCGGCGGTCTCCGCGATGCTCATGCCCTGCAGGAAGCGCATGATCAGGCAGTCCCGCTGCTCGTTGGGGAGCTTGGTCAGCGACTCGAGCAGGATCTCGTTGGTGAGGCTCGCCAGGACGGCGTTCTCCGGGCCCTCGGTCGCGTCGTCGTGCTGGCCCATGTCCTCGGTGGTCAGCTCGAGGCGGGTGCGGCCGGCCTTGAAGTGGTCGGTGGCGAGGTTGCGCGCGATGGTCATCAGCCAGGCGCCGAAGTCCTTGCCCTGCCAGCGGAAGGACGACATGTTGCGCAGCGCGCGGAAGAAGGTCTCCGAGCACAGGTCCTCGGCGACGACCACGGAGCGGGTCCGGTAGTAGAGGAACCGGTAGACCGACGGCTGGTAATGGTCGTAGAGCAGCCCGAAGGCCTCCGCGTCGCCGCCGCGGGCGAGCTCGACCAGGCCGATCAGCCGCTCCCGGGCCTCGGGGGAGTCCTCCGAGGAGGTCGCGAGGGTGGAGTCGCCGAAGCCCCCGGAGCCGCCGGAGCCGGACGCGCCGTCGCGGTCGAAGCCGTCGCTCTCCACGTGGGCCTCGCTGAGCAGCCACGGGGCGTCGTACCCGCTGCGCGGGGAGGGAGTGGCGCCTCCCGCGAGCGCCGCCGTCGGCGCAGGGGACAGGGCAGCGAGCACAGCCTCGCGGAGGGCGTCCAGCCCTCGCGACAGGTCAGTGCGCTGCCAGGTCATTCGGGTCCCCTCCCTACTGCCCCCGGCAGGGATCCTACGGCGGATCCTTGCGCAGTGGTACCGGAACCCGAGAACCGGTTGCAGCGGCTACCCGCGGAGCCTGCGTCGTACGACGGCCCCGGCGACCGCGGCCCCGGCCGCCGCCGAGCCCACGACGAGTCCGGCGCGGGCGGCCTTGCGACCGGTCCGGTAGTCGCGGATCCGCCAGCCGTGCGCGCGGGCGTGAGCGCGCAGCTTGGCGTCGGGGTTGATCGCGCAGGGATCGCCGACCAGGCTCAGCATGGGCAGGTCGTTGGCGGAGTCGCTGTAGGCGGAGCACAGGGACAGGTCGAGGCCCTCCCGCTCGGCGAGCGCCCTGACGGCGACCGCCTTGGCCGGTCCGTGCAGCATGTCGCCCACCAGCCTGCCGGTGTAGACCCCGTCGACATGCTCGGCGACCGTCCCGAGCGCCCCGGTGAGGCCGAGGCGGCGGGCGATCAGGCTGGCGATCTCGATCGGCGCGGCGGTGACCAGCCAGACCCGCTGGCCCTGGTCGAGGTGCATCTGCGCGAGCGCGCGGGTGCCCGGCCAGATCCGGTGCGCCATCGCCTCGTCGAAGATCTCCTCGCCGACCTCCTCCAGCTCCTGCACGGTGTGTCCGGCGATGAACGCGAGCGCGGAATTGCGCGCCTCGGCGACGTGCTCGGGGTCCTCGACCCCGACGATGCGGAAGTACGCCTGCTTGTACGCCGCGCCCACGATGTCGCGCGTCGTGAAGAACTTGCGCCGGTACAGCCCGCGGGCGAGGTGGAAGATGCTCGCGCCCTGCATGACCGTGTTGTCGACGTCGAAGAACGCCGCCGCGCGCGGGTCCGCCGGGTGGGTGAGCGCGGTCTCGACCTCGGCGGCCGCGGCCGCCGCCTCGCCGGCCAGGCGCGACCGCTGCTGCAGGTTCAGCCGACGGGGTCGGTCGGCGGGCGGCACCATGGGCCCAGCGTAGTGGGGAGAAGCCGCGCGTAGGATCCCTCCATGTCGTTGCCGGACGCTGCTCCCGACGTGGCCGCGCTGGTCGCGTCCGCCGCCGCCGAGCACCCGGACCGGCTCGCCGTCGTGGAGGCCGGGGGACGGGGCCTGACCTGGGCCGAGCTGGAGGACGAGGTCGGCCGGATCGCGACCGGCCTGGGCCGCTACGGCGTGCTCGCCGGCAACCGGGTCATGCTCGTGCTGGGCAACCGGCTCGAGTTCGTCACGACCTATCTCGGCGTGCTGCGGGCCCAGGCGGTCGCCGTACCCGTCAATCCGGGTTCCACGCCCACCGAGCTCGCCGCGATGCTCGTCGACTGCGGGGCCCGGCTCGTGGTCGCCGACGCCGCGACCGCGGGAGCGGTGCGCGAGGCGCTGGCCCGGAGCGAGGTGGCGACCGCCGCCCGCGACGAGAGCCGCCCGGTCCCGCGACTGCTCCTCGTCGGCGCCGAGGCCGAGGCCGACGAGGGCACGTACGACGACCTCCGCGCCGAGCCCGCCGTCCCCGTGCCGCCGCTGCCGGACCCGGAGAAGCTCGCGGTCCTGCTCTACACCAGCGGTACGTCGGGCCGCCCCCGCGCCGCGATGCTCACCCACCGCGCGCTGCTGGCCAATGTCGACCAGGTCGCCGCCGTCGAGCCGCCGATGATGCACTCCGACGACGTCGTGCTCGGCGTCCTGCCGCTCTTCCACGTCTACGGCCTCGGCGCGGTGCTCGGCGGGGTGATCCGGCACCGCGCCAAGCTGGTGCTCGCCGAGCGGTTCGACCCCGAGGGCACGCTCGACCTGATCGAGGACGAGGCGTGCAGCGTCGTGCCCGTCGCGCCGCCGGTGTTCCCGGCCTGGCGGGGCGTCGACGCCCTGGCCGAGCGGCTCGGCCCGGTCCGGATGATCCTGTCCGGCTCCGCGCCCCTGGCGGCCGAGACGGTCGAGGAGTTCGGCGCGCTGGCGAAGGTCCCGATCCACCAGGGCTACGGCCTCACCGAGGCCTCGCCGGTCGTCACCAGCACGCTGCGCTCCGGCGAGATCAAGCCCGGCTCCGTCGGCGCGGCCCTCGACGGCATCGACATCCGCCTGGTCGACGAGGAGGGCGAGCCGCTGGAGGCGGCCGCCGCCGACGACCCCGGCGAGATCCAGATCCGGGGCCGCAACCTGTTCAGCGGCTACTGGCCCGACGGGCAGGACGGTCCCGGCGACGACGGCTGGTGGTCGACCGGCGACGTGGGCTTCCTCGACGCCGACGGCGACCTGTTCCTCGTCGACCGGGTCAAGGAGCTGGTCATCGTCTCCGGCTTCAACGTCTACCCGACCGAGGTCGAGGCCGTCCTCGAGGACGTCGACGGCGTGCGCCAGGCGGCCGTCCTGGGCGTGCCGGACGAGCAGACCGGCGAGGCGGTCGTCGCGTACGTCGTCCCCGACGACGAGACCACCGGGAGCGCGGACGAGGGGGTCGCGACGGCGCTCCGGGCGGCGGTCCGCGCGGCGGCCGAGGAGCGGCTGGCGCCGTACAAGCGGCCGGTGCGGATCGAGGTCGTCGACACCCTGCCGCGGACCGTCACCGGCAAGATCCGCAAGGGCGTGCTGCGCGGCGCCGAGCGGCGCAAGGCGCTGGGGATCCTCGAGTGAGCCGGGCGCCCCGGATCACCCTCTACAGCCGCCCCGGCTGCCATCTGTGCGACGACGCGCGCGCGGTGATCGAGGCCGTGTGCGCCGAGCTGGGGGAGAGCTACGAGGAGCTGTCCATCGACGACGACCCCGCACTCGCCGACCGGTTCGCCGAGGAGATCCCGGTGACCTTCGTCGACGGGCGGCAGCACGACTTCTGGCGGGTGAGCCCCGACCGGCTGCGTGCGGCGCTGCGCTCCTGACGACCGCGGGGTGTGACCCATCCGTCGCCGCGCGGAGTTGCGTCCGCGGGCATTTTGTTCTCACGTTCACAAACTCCTACAGTGAACGAGCCGCGCCACTGACGTTCGGCTGCGCGGCTGGAAAGTGGAGCTGTGACCACACGGAGTTCGACGGATGCCGCCCGGGTCATCCCGGAGGCCACGGTCGCCCGCCTGCCCGTCTACCTGCGGGCACTGACGGCGCTGGCCGACAGCGGGATCCGCACCTGCTCGAGCGAGGACCTCGCGACGAGTGCGGGCGTCAACAGCGCCAAGCTCCGCAAGGACCTGTCCTACCTCGGCAGCTACGGCACCCGCGGCGTCGGGTACGACGTCGACTACCTCCGCTACCAGATCGCCCGTGAGATCGGGGTGACCCAGGACTGGCCGGTCGTCGTCGTCGGCATCGGCAACCTGGGCCACGCGCTCGCCAACTACTCCGGCTTCCGCAGCCGCGGCTTCCGGGTGGTCGCGCTCCTCGACGCCGACCCCGGCCTGGTCGGGCAGACCGTGGCGGGCGTCGTCGTCCGCCCCTTCGCCGATCTCGAGGAGATCGTCCGCGAGCACGACGTCGCGATCGGCGTGATCGCCACCCCGGCGGTCGCCGCGCAGGACGTCGCCGACCGGATGGTCGCGATCGGGATCACCAGCATCCTCAACTTCGCGCCCGCCGTGCTGGCGGTGCCCGAGGGCGTCGACGTGCGCAAGGTCGACCTGTCCATCGAGCTGCAGATCCTCGCCTACCACGAGCAGCGCAAGGCCAACGGTTCCGGCGTCGCGCCCGCCGACGGAGGTGCCGCATGAGCGTCCTGGTGGTGGGCATCTCCCACAACTCCGCGCCGGTCTCCCTGCTCGAGCGGGTCGCGCTCGACCGCGACGGCGTGCACAAGCTGATCGCCGATGCCGCGTCGTGCGAGCACGTCAGCGAGGCGACGGTCATCGCGACCTGCAACCGGCTCGAGATCTACACCGAGGTCGAGCGCTTCCACGGCAGCATCGAGCAGATCTCCCGGCTCCTCGTCGACCGCGCCGGCGAGTCGACGGAGGCGATGCTCCCGCACCTCTACGTCCACTACGACGACGGCGCGATCTCCCACCTCTTCCAGGTCGCCGCCGGCCTCGACTCGATGGCGGTCGGAGAGGGCCAGATCCTCGGCCAGACCCGCGAGGCGCTGCGCCGCGGCCAGGAGCTCGGCACCGTCGGCCCGGCGCTCAACATGCTGTTCCAGCAGGCCCTCCGGGTCGGCAAGCGCACCCGTGCCGAGACCGACATCGACCAGGTCGCCCCCACCCTGGTGAGCGCGGCGCTCGACGAGACCGCGAAGGTCGTCGGCCCGGTCGAGGACAAGTACGTCGTCGTGGTCGGCGCCGGCGCGATGGCGGGCCTCGCCAGCGCGACCGCCGGCCGCCTCGGCGCCGGGCACCTGTCGATCGTCAACCGTTCGGTCGAGCGCGCGGTCCGGCTGGCGGTGCAGAACTCCGGCGAGGCGGTCCGGCTGGCCGACCTCGGCGAGGAGCTCGCGCGCGCCGACATCGTGATCAGCTGCACCGGCTCCTCGGGCACCCTCATCGACCGGGCGCTGCTGTCCCGCGTCCGGGCCGGCGTCGACCGGCCGCTCGCGCTGATCGACCTCGCGCTGCCCCACGACGTCGCCCCCGACGTCGCCGAGCTGCCGGGCGTGCGCCTGGTCGGCCTGGCCGAGCTCGCCGAGCTGCTCCACGGCGGCGCCACCGGCCGCGAGGTCCAGGAGGTGCGCCGGATCCTCGGCGAGGAGGTCACCGCCTTCCTCGCCGCCCGCCGCCAGGCCAGCGTCACCCCGACCGTCGTCGCGCTCCGCTCGATGGCCACCGCCGTCGTCGACGCCGAGATGACCCGGCTCGAGGGCCGGCTGCCGGACCTCGACGAGACGACCCGCGACGAGATCCGGCACACCGTCCGCCGGGTGGCCGACAAGCTCCTCCACGAGCCGACCGTCCGGGTCAAGGAGCTCGCCAACGAGCAGGGCGCGGTCTCGTACGCCGCCGCGCTGGCCGAGCTCTTCGCGCTCGACCCCGACGCGGTCGACGCCGTGACCCGCCCCGTCGTCAGCGAGGAGGGCCTGTCATGACGACCCTGCGCATCGGCACCCGCCGCAGCGCCCTCGCGACCACCCAGTCCGGCCACGTCGCCGCGGCTCTCGAGGACCGCGGCGTCGCCACCGCGCTGGTCGAGATCACCACCGACGGCGACCGCAGCCAGGCCACGGACACCCCGCTCGCGGGGGTCCCGTCCACCGGCGTGTTCGTCAGCGCCCTGCGCGACGCGCTGCTCGCCGGCGAGGTCGACGTCGCCGTGCACTCCCTCAAGGACCTGCCGACGTACGCCGCCGAGGGGATCGCGCTGGCCGCCGTGCCCCCGCGTGAGGATCCCCGCGACGTCGTCGTCGCCCGCGACGGACTCACCCTCGGCGAGCTGCCGCAGGGCAGCCGGGTCGCCACCGGATCCCCCGCCGGGTCGCCCAGATCGAGGCGCTCGGCCTCGGCGTCGACCTGGTCGGCGTACGCGGCAACGTCGACACCCGGATCGGCCGCGTCCGCGAGGGCCGCTACGACGCCGTCGTGCTCGCCCGCGCCGGCCTGGCCCGGCTCGGCCGGCTCGACGAGGTCACCGAGGTGCTCGACCCGCTGCAGGTGCTCCCGGCCCCGGCCAGGGCGCTCTGGCCGTCGAGTGCCGCGCCGACGACAGCGCCACCCTCGGCCTGCTCGCCCAGCTCGACGACCCCGGCACCCGCGCCGCCGTCACCGCCGAGCGCACGCTGATGGCCACGCTCGAGGGCGGCTGCGCCGCGCCGATCGGTGCGCTCGCCGAGGTCGCCGAGGGCGACGACGGCCCCGAGCTGTGGCTGCGGGCGGTCGTGCTGTCCGAGGACGGCGCCCTCGCCGTACGCCGCTCCGCATCGGCCGCGCTCGGCCCCGAGCCCGCGTCCTGGCCCGCCGACGCCGCCAAGCTCGGCGGCGACCTCGGCGCCGAGATGCTGGCCGACGGCGCCGACGAGCTGATGGCCCGGCCGAACCGCTCCCCCGACCCGAACTCCCACCCGTCCGCACGATCTGCAGAGGTGCCCAACCCATGACGCGAGCCACCGCAGCCAAGAAGGCTGCCCCGACTCCCGCCGCCCAGGTCCAGCCCGGAGGCCCCGGCTTCACCGCCTTCGTCGGCACCGGCCCCGGTGACCCCGACCTGCTGACCGTGCGCGCCGTCAGGCTGATCCAGGACGCCGACGTGGTCATCACCGAGGAGCCCGGTCACGCCGACCTGGTCGCGGTGGTGCGCGCCCGCGCCGAGCAGGTCGGCGACGAGCCGGCCGCGGAGCCGGAGATCATCGACGGCGGCTTCGGCGAGGACGGCCAGCCGCTCACCCACGCCGCCCGCGCCAAGGTCGTCGTCAAGCAGGCCAAGCGCGGCGTGCGCGTCGTCCGCCTGCTCGGCGGCGACCCCTTCCTGTACGCCTCCGGGCCGGAGGAGGCCCAGGCGGTCGCCAAGGCGAACCTCGCGTTCGAGGTCGTGCCGGGCGTCTCCTCGGTCGGCGCGGTCCCGGCGTACGCCGGCATCCCGCTCACCACCAAGGACCACCGCGAGATGGCCGTGGTCACCTGCGGCGAGAAGGTCGACTGGAAGCGGTACGCCGACACCCCGACCCTGGTCCTGCTCTCGGCCGTCGGCCAGATCGGCGACATCGCCAAGCAGCTGATCGCGCTCGGCCGCTCGCCGGAGACGCCGGTCGCGATGACCCGGGTCGGCACCACCACCGAGCAGCAGACGGTCACCTCCACCCTGGAGCGGATCGCCGCCGACGCCCGGGCCGCCCGGATCGCCCCGCCGGCGATCACCGTCGTCGGCGCCGTCGTCGACCTGCGCGAGAAGCTGTCGTGGTTCGAGACCAAGCCGCTGTTCGGCTGGCGGGTGCTGGTGCCGCGCACCAAGGAGCAGTCCGCGTCGCTGTCGAACCGGATCCGTGAGTTCGGCGGTGTCCCGGAGGAGGTCCCGACGATCTCGGTCGAGCCGCCGCGCAACCCCCAGCAGATGGACAAGGCCGTGCGCGGCCTGGTCGAGGGCCGCTACGAGTGGATCGCGTTCACCTCGGTGAACGCCGTGAAGGCGGTCCGCGAGAAGTTCGAGGAGTACGGCCTCGACGCCCGCGCCTTCTCCGGCCTCAAGATCGCCGCGGTCGGAGAGAAGACCGCCGCCGCGATCGCCGCCTGGGGCCTGCGCGCCGACCTCGTCCCGTCGGGCGAGCAGTCGGCCGCGGGACTGCTGGAGGACTGGCCGGAGTACGACGAGCAGCTCGACCCGATCAACCGGGTCTTCCTGCCGCGCGCCGACATCGCCACCGAGAACCTCGTCGCCGGCCTGATCGACCTCGGCTGGGAGTGCGACGACGTCACCGCCTACCGCACGGTGCGCGCCGCGCCGCCGCCGGCGCCGACCCGCGACGCGATCAAGACCGGCAAGTTCGACGCGGTCGTGTTCACGTCGTCCTCGACCGTGCGCAACCTGGTCGGCATCGCCGGCAAGCCGCACCCGTCCACGATCATCGCGGTGATCGGGCCCGCCACGGCCAAGACCGCCGAGGAGCACGGCCTGCGCGTCGACGTACTGGCCCCCAAGCCGGACGTCGAGCTGCTCGTCGAGGCCCTCGCCGGCTTCGGCGCCAGCCGCCGGGCGGCGATGGTCGAGGCCGGCGAGCCGGTCACCAAGCCGAGCGACCGCAAGCCCTCCGCCCGCCGTCGCAAGGCCTGACCCGGCGCATCCTGACCCCGAAAACTCGCCGACCCGGCGCATCCTTACCTCGAGAGAAGGTAAGGATGCGCCGGGTCGGCGTATTTGCGAGGTGAGTTTGTGCCGGGTCGTGCAACCTGATCGCGTGGTCACTGCGTTGGGTGCGTCATGGAGCGGATGACCGATGCGTGACGAGGACGAGTTCGTCGCCTTCGCCCAGGGGGCGCGGGACCGGCTGCGCCGGACGGCGTACCTGCTGTGCGGCGACTGGGACCGGGCGGCGGATCACGTCCAGGAGGCGCTGATCCGGGTGTACGTCGCGTGGCCGCGGCTGACCCGGGCCGGCCGCGAGTACGCCTACGCCCGCAGGGCGCTGGTGAGCGTCGTGCTCGACCACGCCCGGCGGCGGTCGAGCACGGAGCTGGTCGTGGAGGCCGATCCCCAGCGACCGGCCGAGCTCGACGTCGCCGAGCTGGTGAGCGCCCGCGCGACGCTGCTGCAGGTGATGACCGAGCTGCCGCCGCGGCAGCGGGCGTGCGTGGTGCTGCGGTACTTCGACGACCTCAGCGTCGCCGACACGGCCCGGGCGCTGGGCTGCAGCGAGGGCACCGTCAAGAGCCAGACCGCGCGTGCGCTGGACCGGCTCCGCTCCGTGTTCGAGGACTCGTCGCTCGGCGAGCTGACCCTGGGAGCCGGAAAGTGGTGACGACATGGTGAACGAGATGCGTGCCCTGCTGCGCGAGGCTGCGGAGACCCCGCCCGCCGACGACATCGACCTGGCGGCCGTGCTGGCGGGCGGCCGCCGGCAGGTACGACGACGCCGGGCCCGGTTCGCCGGGGGACTGGCCGCGGCCGTGGTCGGCGTGGTCGGCGTCGCCACCGCCGGGGTGCTCGCCGGGCAGACCGACGCGGGCCGGGACGCCGCGGCGGGCGGCGTACCTCGTCCCGACGGGCCGGTGATCGGGCTCGCCGACGCCGACCGGGCCCAGGAGGGCGTCGACTACGACGTGCTGGCGCAGTACACCAACGAGGACCTGGAGTCCGCCAACGGCCAGTACTACGACGGGGTCACCGACGACGGGCTGATCCTGTTCCGCGACGGCCCCCACGGCGTCGAGAACACGGTCCGCTACGCGCTGCTCGACCCGGCCACCGGCGACAAGGACTGGCTGCCGTCGCTCGACGAGCAGGGGCAGCTGAGGCCGGCGGTGCTCGGGACCGACCGGATCGTGCTGCTCGGCGCGCGGGGCGAGTCGGGGGACGGGGTCCGGGCGTCGGTCTACGACCGCGGGACCCGCGCCTGGTCGACGCTCGAGTGGCCGGGGCTGCCCGCGGGCGCCGACCTGTTCCAGGCCGAGCCCGGCCCGGGCGGACGGATGTACGTCGGCGTGCCGGCCACAGTGGGCTCCCCGCCGCCCGGCGGCTGGCCCACCGGACCCGACGGCGAGGCGGACGACGCCGGCGCCGAGGGGGAGACCTACGACCTGTGGTCGGTGTCGCTGACCGACCCGGCCGACGTACGCGACGAGGGGCTGCGGGTCGGCGACGTCGCCTTCACCGACGACGCGATGGTGTGGACCGACGCCACCAACGGACGGGGCGGCCGGGTGCACGTCCGCGACCTCGCCACCGGCGCCGAGCACGACTTCGACCCGCACTCGGGGGAGCGGTGCAACCTGCTCGGCTTCGGCGTGGTGGACGACCGGATCGTGCTCAGCCAGTACTGCGGCACCTACGCCGACGGCCGCGACGACCGGGTCCAGGTGCTGACGACCGACGGCGAGCCGGTCACCACCATCCAGGGCGACGGCATCGACGGCTGGGTGACCGGCGGCGTGGTGCAGGTGACCTCGTACCAGCCGGAGCGCGCCGGGACCTATGTCTACGAGCCCGGCAGCGGCCGGTTCGTCCGGGTCACCGACGGTGTCTCGTCGTGGGCGGTCGGCGGGCCGAGCCCCGACGGCTACCTGCTCTGGGACACGCCGTACGGCGAGCGGACCGACGCGCGGGGACTGGTCCCCGGCGCCACCCAGTGGCTGGCCAGGTGGCGCTGACGCCCCTGCGCGACAATGGAGGGATGAGCGAGATCCAGCGCCCGGTGATCCGTCCCCGACGTCTGCGGACCACGGCCGCGATGCGCGACCTGGTCGCGGAGACGACGCTGCGGCCGAGCCAGCTGGTGCTGCCGGCGTTCGTCCGCGAGGGCGCCGCCGAGCCGACGCCGATCGGCTCGATGCCGGGCGTCGTGCAGCACACCCGCGACTCGCTGCGGAAGGCGGCGGTCGAGGCGGCGGAGGCGGGGCTGCGCGGGATCATGCTGTTCGGCGTACCGGAGAGCAAGGACGCGACCGGCTCCGGCGCCACCGACCCCGACGGCATCCTCAACGTCGCGATCGCCGACGTCGTGGCCGAGGTCGGCGACGCGCTGGTCGTGATGGGCGACCTGTGCCTCGACGAGTTCACCGACCACGGCCACTGCGGGGTGCTCGACGCCACCGGCCGGGTCGACAACGACGCCACCCTGGAGCGGTACGCCGACATGGCGGTCGTGCAGGCACGGGCGGGCGCCGGCCTGGTCGGCCCCAGCGGCATGATGGACGGCCAGGTCGCGGTGATCCGGGCCGCCCTCGACGGAGCCGGGTTCACCGACACCGGGATCCTGGCGTACTCCGCGAAGTACGCCTCCGCCTTCTTCGGCCCGTTCCGCGAGGCCGTGGACAGCTCGCTGCAGGGCGACCGGCGCACCTACCAGCAGGACGGCCGCCGCAACGCGGGCGAGGGCGTGCGGGAGGCGCTGCTCGACATCGAGGAGGGGGCGGACATCGTCATGGTGAAGCCGGCCCTGGCCTATCTCGACGTGCTGCGCCGGGTGGCCGACGCCGCCGGCGCGCTCGGGGTGCCCACCGCGGCGTACAACATCTCGGGGGAGTACTCCATGCTCGAGGCCGCCGCCGCCCACGGCTGGATCGAGCGCGAGCCCGCCATCCTCGAGACGCTCACCTCGATCCACCGCGCCGGCGCCGACGTCATCCTCACCTACTGGGCAACCGAGGTGGCCCGGCTGCTCTGATCTGGCCGAGCGTGTCGCCTATCGAAGGCTGCGCACGGACCCTCCGGGCCCATGCTTGCCTCCGATGCGCTTCGCGCGGGCGACACGCTGCCGGCCCCGCGGTCGAGGCAGGCGCGGTGACAGGCCGTCTGGCGGCCCAGGACGCGCGTGAGCCCCGGACCTTGGGGGGATCGAGGTCCGGGGCTCACGCGGGTCGTGCGGGATGGCTAGGGCTTGAGGCCGTAGCTCAGCAGGCAGTTGAGGAGCTGCACCGACTGGGTGAGCTTCGGATACTGGGCCTGGCAGGCCTTGGCGGCGTCCTGCTTGGTCAGCAGGCCGAGGACGCCGCTGATCAGGTTCGAGGTGACCGCGCCGACGCCCTCGTCGACGCCCTCGACGACCGGGTCGAGGGGCGTGTTGGTCTTCGGGATCGTCGGCGTCTTGCCGCCGTTGTCGCCGCCGTTGTTGCCGCCGCCACCGTTGCCGTTGCCGCCACCGCTGTTGCCGTTGCCGGTGTTGCCGTCCGTGCTGCCGTTGGAGCCGGTGCTCGGGTCGGCGGTGGGGGAGCCGGTGGTGGAGCTCTTGGTGCCCTTGCCCTTCTTGATCGTCCCGGGGCTGCGGACGTCGAAGCTCGGCGGCTCGGGAACGACGTAGCCCGCGGCGGTCGAGTAGTTCGGCACCGAGGTGTAGTCGCCCTCGAGGTAGGCGTTCATGATCTTGAGGACCAGGTCGACGTACGCCTGGCTGTGGTTGTAGCGGTAGACCGCGGCGCGCTGGCCGACGACCGTGGACAGGTCGCCGTCGCCGGAGCAGAGGTAGACGGCCGCGGCGAGGGCCGCGTCGTCGATGTCCTGCGGGTTGCGGGAGGCGTCGTCGTCGGCGTCCACGCCCACGACCTGCCAGGTCGAGGGGATGAACTGCATCGGGCCGACCGCGCGGTCCCACTGGGTGTCGTTGTCGTAGACGCCCGCGTCGGTGTCGGAGATGGCCTTGGTGCCGTTGGTGCCGTCGAGCGCCGGGCCGTAGATGCCGGGGGTCGCCACGCCGTCGTTGTCGAGGACGTTGCCGCCGACCCGGCCGTGGTTGGACTCCACGCGGCCGATCGCGGCGATCAGCTGCCAGGTGAGGTTGCACGAGGCGTCGGCGGAGTTGATGACCGTCTCGGCCCGCTGGTAGGCCGCGAGCGCGGCGGCGGGGATGGCGTTGGTGGACGCCGCCGACACGATGCCGGCCTCGTTGCCGTCCTCCAGGCCCTCGACCGAGGCCGGGTCGGAGAGGCTGGCCGGGTCCTCGATGGACTCCTCGGGCACGCTGGTGCCGTCGGTCACCTGACCGGGCGTCTCGGCCGCCTGGACCGGCGAGCCGATGCCACCGATGCCGGCGACCGATGCGGTCCAAGCCGCCGACAGCAGAGCGAGCGGAATGATGGTGGCGACGCGCTGCAGCCGCCCCAGACGCTTCCTCGACATGTCCCTGACTCTCTCCCCTGGCCACGAGTGGCCCCATCGCGTGGGCACTCCCTCAGTGCCCACCTGTGCACCGAGTCAACGAATCGTGACACACCGACGTTACGGGTGTCACATGATCCCGCGCACAAGAGCGTGGGCGTGCTATGGGCGTGAGCACAAAGGCACCCCCGCGATGACGGCCGGTTGGGGCCCATCGGCGACAATGGCGCGGTGTCCGCACCCCTGACCTCCGCCTCCGAGGCCCTCTTCGCCCGGGCCCGCGCGGTGACCCCCGGCGGGGTGAACTCCCCGGTCCGCGCGTTCGACGCGGTGGGCGGCACCCCGCGCTTCATCTCGTCGGCGACCGGGCCGTGGCTGACCGACGCCGACGGCAACGAGTACGTCGACCTGATCTGCTCCTGGGGCCCGATGCTGCTCGGCCACGGGCACCCCGCCGTGGTCGAGGCCGTCCGGGCGGCGGTGGCCCGCGGGACGTCGTACGGCACGCCGACGGAGGGCGAGGTCGCGCTCGTCGAGGCGATCGTGGACCGGACGCCGGTCGAGCGGCTCCGCCTCGTCTCCTCCGGCACCGAGGCGACCATGTCGGCGATCCGGCTCGCGCGCGGCTTCACCGGCCGCGACGTGGTCGTGAAGTTCGCCGGCTGCTACCACGGTCACGTCGACGCGTTGCTCGCCGCGGCGGGCTCGGGGCTGACCACCTTCTCCATCCCGGGTACGCCGGGCGTGCCGGTCAGCTCCACCGAGCTCACCCTGGTCCTGCCCTACAACGACCGGGAGGCGGTGACCGCCGCCTTCGCCGAGCACGGCGACCGGATCGCCTGCCTGATCACCGAGGCCGCCCCGGCAACATGGGCGTGGTCCCGCCGGCGCCCGGGTTCAACGCCTTCCTCGCCGAGACCTGCCGCACCCACGGAGCGCTGTTCGTCAGCGACGAGGTGATGACCGGGTTCCGCGTCTCGAAGGCCGGCCAGTGGGGCACCGACGGCGCCGTCGAGGGCTGGATCCCCGACCTGATGACCTTCGGCAAGGTGATGGGCGGCGGCCTCCCGGCCGCGGCCTTCGGCGGCCGCGCCGACGTGATGGCGCAGCTCGCCCCGGAGGGTCCCGTCTACCAGGCCGGCACCCTGTCCGGGAACCCGGTCGCCACCGCCGCCGGCCTCGCGACGCTCACCGCCGCGACCGACGAGGTCTACGCCCGCCTCGACGTCGTCGCCGACGCGCTGCGCGCCGGGATCGCCGAGTCCTTCGCCGCCGCCGGGCTGCCCCACGTGATCCAGTCGACCGGCTCGATGTTCTCGGTCTTCCTCACCGAGGAGCCGGTGACGAGCTATGCGGAGGCGCAGCGCACCAGCGTGCCGGCGTACGCCGCCCTCTTCCACGCGATGCTCGACCAAGGCGTCCACCTCCCGCCGTCGGCGTTCGAGGCCTGGTTCGTCTCGTCCGCCCACGACGACCGCGCCGTCCAGCAGGTCCTCGACGCCCTCCCGGCGGCCGCCCGCGCCGCCGCCGCGACGTACGGAGCCAACGCGTGAGCACCCCTGACACGATCGTCCACCTGGTCCGCCACGGCGAGGTCCACAATCCGGAGGGCGTCCTCTACGGCCGCCGCGACGGCTTCCACCTCTCCGTCCGCGGCCGGGCGATGGCCGACCGGGTCGCCGAGGCGCTGCAGGGCAACGACATCACGGTGATCCGCTCCTCGCCGCTGGAGCGCGCGCAGGAGACCGCCGCGCCGCTGGCCGCCGCCCTGCGGCTCGAGGTCGGCGCGGAGCCGCGGGTGATCGAGTCGGCCAACCGGTTCGAGGGCCTCACCTTCGGCAAGGGCAACAACGCGCTGCGCAACCCGCTGCTGTGGCGCCACCTCTACAACCCTTATCGGCCGTCGTGGGGCGAGCCCTACAAGGCCATCGTCGAGCGGATGATGGCCGCCGTCCACGACGCACGCCGCGACGCCGCCGGCCACGAGGCCGTGCTGGTGTCCCACCAGCTGCCGATCTGGACCACCCGTCTCGCGGCCGAGCGGCGCTCCTACCTCCACGACCCGCGCAAGCGGCAGTGCACGCTGTGCTCGGTCACGTCCTTCGGGTTCGCCGGCGAGGAGCTCGTCGAGATCTCGTACGCCGAGCCGGCGATCGACCTGATCCCGACCGGCGACATCGCCGCCCCCTTCTCGGCGGGCGACGCGCCGGAGGAGAACCGGCCCGAGGGGACGCCCCCGGAATGAGCCGCACCGTCCGCGCGGCCGTCCTGGCCGCGCTGCTCCTCCTGATGACCGCGTGCACCGACATCGGGGGGACCGGCGACCTCGACTACGTCGCCGGCAACGGGAAGGTCGTCGCCGTCGCGGCCGCCGACCGCGAGGAGCCGGTCGCGATCAGCGGTACGACGGTCCAGGGCGAGCCGCTGGACGTCACCGACCTGCGCGGCAAGGTCGTCGTCCTCAACGTGTGGTGGTCCGGCTGCGGGCCGTGCCGCTCGGAGATGCCGATGCTCGTCGAGGCCGAGAGGGAGCTCGGCGACGACGTGGCGTTCGTCGGCATCAACATCCGCGACCTCGCGCCCGAGAACGCCGCCGCGTTCGAGCGCGACCGGGGCGTCGACTACCCCTCGCTCTACGACCCCGGCAGCGAGACGCTGCTCGAGCTCGGCGACTATGCGCCCCCGTACATGCCGGCGACGGTGGTGCTCGACCAGCAGGGCCGGGTCGCGGCGCTGATCAACGGCGCCATCCCGTCGAAGACCACGCTGACGACCGTGGTCGAGGACGTCCTCGCCGAGGGGGCGTGAGGCGCGGCGATGGGTGAGTGGTTCAGCGACCAGGCCGCCGCGGGCTCGCTCGGGCTGGCGGTGCCGGTGGCGGTGATCGCCGGCCTGGTCTCCTTCTTCTCCCCGTGCGTGCTGCCGCTGCTGCCGGGCTACCTGTCGTACGCCACCGGTCTCTCCGGTGCCGACATCGTCGCCGGCGAGGGCGACCGGAGGCGCGGCCGGATGCTGCTCGGCTCGGTGCTCTTCGTGCTCGGGTTCGCGGTCGTGTTCGTGCTCTACGGCACGGCGTTCGGGTCCATCGGCCGGTCGCTGCGCCGGTGGCAGGACGAGCTGCAGCTGGGCCTCGGCATCGTGCTGATCGTGCTCGGCCTGGTGTTCGCCGGCTTCCTCTCGCCGTTCCAGCGCGACCTGCGCATCCACAAGGTCCCCGCGGTCGGGCTCGGCGCCGCCCCCCTGATCGGCGCGCTGTTCGCGATCGGCTGGACGCCCTGTGTCGGGCCGACCTTCGGGGTGATCCTCAACCTCACCTTCGCCGACGGCGCGACCGCGGCCCGCGGCGGCCTGCTGGCGCTCTGCTACGCGCTCGGCCTGGGCCTGCCGTTCATCGCCGTCGCGCTCGCCTACCACCGCCTCTCCCGCGCCCTGGGCTGGGTACGACGGCACCAGCTCGCCTTCATGCGGGTCGGCGGGCTCTTCCTCGTCCTCATCGGCGTGCTGATGGTCACCGGCTGGTGGGACCACGTCGTGCAGTGGGCCCAGCTGCGTACCGTCGACTTCGGCGAGACGGTGCTATGAGCGCCGCGGAGCGCCGTCCCGGCGAGCTCACCGCCCGTGAGCTGGGCCGCTGGGCGTGGCGGCAGATCACCTCGATGCGGACGGCGCTGCTGCTCCTGCTGCTGCTCGCGCTCGCCGCGATCCCGGGCTCGGTCATCCCGCAGTCCGGCGTCGACTCGCTGGCGGTGACCCGGTGGAAGCAGGAGCAC
This sequence comes from Nocardioides humi, assembly GCF_006494775.1. NCBI lineage: Bacteria > Bacillati > Actinomycetota > Actinomycetes > Propionibacteriales > Nocardioidaceae > Nocardioides > Nocardioides humi. The sequence goes on from NZ_CP041146.1 coordinate 4,061,228, forward strand.
CCCAAGCTCACGCCGGTCTACGAGCGGCTCGACCTCTTCTCGGTCTACAGCTCGCCGTGGTTCTCCGCCATCTACCTGCTGCTCGTGCTCTCACTCGTCGGCTGCATCATCCCGCGGCTGCTCGTCTACTACCGCGCGCTGCGGGCCCAGCCGCCCGCGGCACCCCGGCACCTGACCCGGCTGCCCGTGCAGGCGTCGTACTCGACCGAGGTCGCGGCCGCCGACGTCCTGGACCGGGCCCGGGCCGTGCTCGGGCGGCGGCACCGGCTGCGCCGTACCGGCGACGGCGACGACTTCGTGGCGGCCGAGCGCGGGTACCTCCGGGAGGCCGGCAACCTGGTCTTCCACCTCTCCCTGCTGATCGTGCTCGCCGGCGTCGCGATGGGCGGGCTGTGGGGCTACCAGGGGGCGTGATCCTCGTCCAGGGCACGACCTTCAGCAACAACCTCACCCAGTACGACGACTTCAAGCCCGGCGGCCTGTTCCGGCAGAGCCAGATGGAGAACTTCCGGTTCAGCGTCGACGAGTTCTCCGTCGACTGGCTCAAGGAGGGCCCGCGGTTCGGGCAGGCCCGGAAGTTCTCCGCGGCGGTGACCTACCGCGTCGGCGACGGGGAGCCGCGGACCTACGACCTCCGGGTCAACCACCCGCTCGAGATCGACGGCACCGACGTGTTCCTCATCGGCCACGGGTACGCCCCGGTCATCACCGTCCGCGACGGCAACGGCGACATCGCCTACACCGGCCCGACGGTGTTCCTGCCGCGCGACGCCAGCTTCCTGTCGTACGGCGTCGTGAACGCCTCGTCCGCCAAGCCGGGCAAGATCGGGCTGGACGGGCTCTTCTTCCCGAGCTTCGAGATGGTCGACGGCAACCCGGTCACCGTGTTCGGCGACGACCTCAACCCCACCCTGTCGATGCTGGCCTACACCGGCGACCTCGGGCTCGACGACGGCCGCTCGCAGTCGGTCTACGTCCTCGACAAGTCCAAGGCCACCCCGATCACCAAGGACGACGGCAAGCCGCTGCGCGTCGACCTCCAGCCCGGCGACACCGTCGACCTGCCCGACGGGCTCGGGTCGGTCACCTTCGAGCGGGTCGACCCGTGGATCCGGGTCCAGATCAGCCAGACGCCCGGCAAGGGGCTCGCCCTGCTCGGCGTGATCCTCGCCCTGATCGGCCTGTGCGCGTCGCTGTTCATCCGGCCGCGCCGGGTGTGGGTGCGGGCCTCGGGCACAATGGACGGCACCGGCGGCACTCGGGTCGAGGTCGCCGTACTCGATCGCTCCGGCAACGGCGAGATGGACGAGGTCCTGGCCGCCCTGCTCGAGGAGCTCAAGGAGACATCCGAGAACGTGAGGCAGTCGTGAGCAACACCGCGTGGGAGACGCTCAGCAACCAGGCCATCGCGACGGCCGGCATCGTCTACTTCCTCGCCCTGGTGGTCTACCTGGCGGAGTGGGCCGCGCTGCGCCAGCCGGCCGCCGAGCGCGAGCTGGTCGGCGCCGGCGGTGCGGCGGACGAGGCCGGCGAGCCGGGCGAGCCGGGCGGTGCGCCGGCCAGGGCGGACCGGGTGGCCTTCCTGGGCCGGCTCGGCCTGCTGCTCACCGCGATCGCGTGCGCGGCGCACCTCGTGGGGCTCGTGGGCCGAGGCATGGCCGCGGACCCGAACCGGGTGCCCTGGGGCAATATGTACGAGTTCACGCTCTCCGGCACCTTCGTCGTCGCGCTGCTCTACCTCGTGCTCTACAAGAGGTTCGGGCTCGGCTGGATGGGCCCGCTCGTCGTCGGGTTCGTCGTCGCCACGCTGATGGTCGCCGTGATCTGGCTGTACGACGCGGTCGCGCCGCTGACCGAGGCCCTCAACTCGCCGTGGCTGGTCATCCACGTGATCTCCGCCGTGATCGCCACCGGCGCCTTCACCCTCGGCGGCATCGCCTCGATCGTCTACCTCGTCCGGATGCGCGCCGAGCGGCGCGCGGAGGCGGCCGGGCGCGCGCTCGGCGGCTGGCTGGCCCGGGTGCCCCAGCTGGACGCCCTCGACCGGCTCGCCTACCGGGTGCACGCCTTCGCGTTCCCCGTGTGGACCTTCGCGGTCCTCATCACCGGCCCGATCTGGGCCCACGAGGCGTGGTCCCGCTACTGGAACTGGGACCCCAAGGAGGTGTGGGCGTTCATCACCTGGGTCGTCTACGCCGGCTACCTCCACGCCCGCGCCACCGCCGGCTGGAAGGGCCGCAAGGCCGCCCTGCTCGCGCTCGTCGGCCTCGGCACGCTCTGGTTCAACTTCATCGGCATCAACTACTTCTCGACCACGAGCCAGCACTCGTACGCCGTGGAGCGGGTGGTCGACGCACCCGCCGGAACCGTCGCCGAACAGCCGTCCTGGCGACCCCTTCGGTAGGTACGCCGCCGGCGGACCCGTCCGAGGACGGCCGACCCGCCGAGGACCGGGTTTCGCGCGGCCGCGGACGGGGATCGTCGAGACGTGGAGACCCCGATCGAGATGATGTACCGGGCCGCCAAGAAGGACATCCCGGCGGAGGCGGACCACCTGACCCGACTGACCAACAAGCTGCAGGCGAGCCTGGCCACCCTCAACGTCGAGGCCGCCCACGCCGGTGACCCGGCGGTGCTGACGTCGATGCTCCACGTGGGCGGCGACATGCACGCGGTGCTGGGCCGGGCGGTGACCACCATGGACAACTGCTCGGTCGCCATCAAGATCACCGCCGACGACTACGTCGCCACGGACGCGCAGGCGAAGGCCGACTTCGACGCCATGTCCGACGAGCTCAAGAACACGCCCATGCCGACGCCTCACGAGACGACGGAGCTGCCGAACCCGGAGGCCCCGGGGTACGACGTGGAGGTCCCGCCGCCGTACGGCCCGCCGGGTACGACGCACCACGTCGACGCCGAGGAGGACCCGACCCCGCCGAGCGAGGACCAGTCCGACCGGGGCGACGGCGGCGAGAACCAGCCCGACGTACCCGACGTCGACAGGAACTGGTGACATGGCCTTCGACCGGATCGAGTTCTTCAAGATCTGCATGGACATCGAGAAGTACCTCGGCTACCTGCGCGGCAACGAGCTCGCGACCGAGTACCTCGAGACCGTCAACCACTCCGACCCGCCCGACCCGGAGCTGCGCGAGCTCTACCAGCAGCAGGGGTCAGCCTCCGTGACTGGTCGACGCCGTGCCCCGATGCCAAGTGGAAGGTCAAGGCGCACGAGCACTACGGCGGGTCGTCGTCGGCCGTGCTGTGGCTGCCGTACGACGTCACCGAGGAGGAGAAGAACCGGGTCGCCTCCGAGATCAAGACCAACCTGAACACGTCGTACAACAACGGCCTGGGGTGGGCGGACGGCCTGGCGCTCTACCTCAACAACCTCTGCCAGCAGTTCACCCACGTCGACACCAACGCGATGGCCAACGCCGTGCTCGACCTCAAGCAGGACGTCGTGACCGAGCTGGGCCTGGGCGCGCGCGACCAGTGGACCGACATCGGCAAGATGCTGCAGCGCTGGCAGGGGGAGGGCGCCACCCAGTTCTTCCTGTTCCACGAGAACTACAACGACGCGCTCGCCCTCTTCACGGTGATGTCGGCGCAGATCACCGGCGGCTTCGCGGCCGCGACCGGGATCATCCACGGCACCCAGGAAGCCGCGATGGCCTACGTCGAGAGCGTGCGCGCGGCGCTGGAGATCATGCTGGCGTTCTGGGTCGAGTGCGGCCTGAAGACGCCGCCGAACCCCGGCGGCGCCGACGTCGACATCGCCAACATCCTCGCCATCGCCGCCGACGTGTGGAAGCTGCTCCGGCTGATCCCCGCGGTCAAGACCGCGACCGAGGGCGTCAACACCGGGATCGAGGCGATCAAGGGCCTCACCTCCCTCGTGGGCCACATCGCCACCGGCGACAGCACCCCCGACCTGCACATCGAGCCGGCGACCTTCGAGGACTGGACGGCCAACGGGCTCTACCAGGCGATCACGAAGCACGTGTACGAGAAGATCTACCTCAAGTACGACGAGGCGATGGACGACCTCTACAACGGCGAGACCGTCGCCAACGTCGAGCACGCCGACGAGATCCCGTTCCGGGCCAAGGCCGTCGAGGACGCCATGCTCGACCTCCAGGGCGACCGCAACGAGTGGGAGCTGCCGTCGGTCCCCGCGAAGAACCTCAACGAGAACGGCGCGCCCTACGGCTACTGATCAGGGCTGATCAGGACTGCTGATCGGGGTTGTCGGGCGGCTGGGGATGATCGTCCCGGTGCCGCTCCTCCTGTCGGCGCTGCCACTCCAGGTCGCGCAGGAAGCCCTCGTCGTCGTCGGGCGCGACCGGCCGGGTCGGCGGCTGCGGCTTGGGGGTACGACGGCGGGCGGGCTGGTCGCCGTACCCGTGGTCCTGCAGCCAGCGGACCGCGAGATAGGTCGCGGCCGCGAACACGAGGACGACGAGCAACAGCTTCACACCACCAGAGTAGGCCGTGAATGGTTGCCCCGCGTCCCCTCCCGATGACTGCGGACAGGTCGGCCCTGCTTAGGGTGGTGTCGTGAAGGAGTTCCTGGTCTACACGGGCCTGCGCATCGGGCTGTTCGTCGGCGCGTTCTGCGTCGTGGCGGGGGTGTGGCTGCTCGTCGCCGACACCGTCGACGTGCTGTGGGTCATCGTGATCGCCTTCCTGATCAGCGGCGTCGCGTCGTACGTCCTGCTCGAGCGGCAGCGCTCCGCGTTCGCCGCCCGGGTCGAGGGGCGTGCGGAGCGGATCTCCAGGAAGTACGAGGAGATGCGCTCCAAGGAGGATGGCGAGGGCTGAGCCCCGCCCGCCGCAGCTCGGCCTCGAGGCTCAGCCGAGGACGAGGCCGGCGCCGGCCAGCACCGCCCAGGCCAGCTCCGCGAGCCCGGTCCGCTGCAGCACGGGGATGAGCGCAGGCCCCTGGGCGCCGGCGAGCACCGTCCGCGCGGAGGCGCCGGCGGGGAGCAGGAAGCCGAGGCCGAGCAGCGCCCACCAGGTCGTGAGGGCGGCGAGCACCACGACCGCGGCGGCCGCGGCGGCGACGAGGACGGCGTAGAAGCCGCGGGTACGACGGTCGCCGAGCCGCACGGCGAGCGTCAGCTTGCCCGCGACCCGGTCGGTGGGGATGTCGCGCAGGTTGTTGGCGACCAGGATCGCGCAGGCCAGGGCGCCGACGCCCGTCCCGGCGGCGACGGACGCCCAGCCCGGCGTCCCCCACGCCTCGGTCTGCACCCAGGTGGTGCCGACGACGGCGACCAGCCCGAAGAAGACGAAGACCATCACCTCGCCGAGGCCGAGGTAGCCGTAGGGCTTCGAGCCGCCGGTGTAGTACCAGGCGGCGAGGACGCTGAGCGCGCCGACCAGGACCAGCCACCACGACGTGGTGGCGGCGAGCGCCAGCCCGGCCACGGCGGCGACGCCGAAGGCCAGGAACGCCGCCCGCCTCACGGCCGCGGGGGAGGCGAGTCCGGAGCCGACCAGGCGCAGCGGTCCGACCCGCTCGTCGTCGGTGCCGCGGATGCCGTCGGAGTAGTCGTTGGCGTAGTTGACGCCCACCTGGAGGGCCAGGCTGACCACGGCGGCGAGCAGCGCCTTCCACCACACGCCGCGGTCGGCGTACACCGCGATGCCGGTGCCGACGACCACCGGCGCGACCGCCGCGGGGAGGGTGCGGACGCGGGCGCCCGCGATCCAGTGCGCTGCTGTGGCCATGAAGAGGGATTCAAGCAGGCTGGCTCGCGGAGGCGTCCAACCGGGTCAGGTGCCGCTCGGCCGCGCGGGCAGCCGGGTGGATGAGCACCGCCGCGACGACCACGATCCCGGCGATCACGCACCAGCCGGGAGTGCCCCACTCCAGCGCGAGGAAGGTGTACGCCGCCGGCGCCCACACGGTGCCGAGCGTGTACCCGAGCTGCGAGACGCCCTGGTACTCCCCGCGGCGGGCGGGATCCGACAGCTCCGCCTGCAGGCCCCACTCGCCGGCGGACTGGAACAGCTCGGCGCCGGTCACGGTGACGTGCCCGATCCAGACCAGCGCGATCGTGACCCAGCCGATGGTGTCGTGGGTGACCAGCACGATCGCGCAGGAGAGCACGAAGAAGAAGGCTCCGCGGCGCTGGGCGCGCAGCGAGTCGGCGACGGTCGTGACGCCCCGGGCCGCGGCGACCTGGAGGGCGACCGCCATCACCGTGTTGGTGCCGAACAGCCAGGCGAGCAGCACCCGCGGCGCGTCGGTCGCCTCGACCAGCCAGAGCGGGATGACGACGTTGAGCAGCACCTGGTGGGTGCCGAGCACGCCGCCGCAGACCGCCATGGCGACGTACCCCTTGTTGCGCAGCGCGCTGCGGCGATCACCTGCGTCCTCCAGCGCCGCCTCGAGCGGAGCCTCCTCGGCGTGGTGCACGGCGGCGGGCAGCCGCGCCACGAGGGCGGCGTTGAGGACGAGGAGCACCGCGGTGGCCACGGGCACGGCGCGGATCACGTTGTCGTCGTTGGTGGCGAGCGCGACGCCGGCGAGCAGCGCCCCGAGGGTGTAGCCGACATTGCGGGCGGCCCGGAAGTAGGCGTTGGAGGAGACCCGCTCCTCGCGCGGGAACACGTCGAAGCGGTAGGCGTTGCGGGCCGACCGGCTCGCCGACGACACGTTCTCCAGCACGATCATCATCGCGATGAACGCGCCCAGTCCGCCGACGGCCGGCCAGGCGAGGTAGAGCACCGCCTCGACCAGCGAGGTGAGCGCCCAGACCCGCTTGGCGCCGTACCGGTCGCTGAGCTTGCCGAGAGGTACGGCGAGCAGGAAGGTCACCAGTCCCGCGATCGACAGCCCCAGCCCGACCCGGGCCGCCGAGAGCCCGACGATCTGGGTGAAGAACACCGCGCTGCCGGTCAGGAAGACCCCGTCGCCGAAGGCGGACAGGACCGACTGGGCCGAGAGCCGGCGGACGAGCGAGGTGGGTCCGGCGAGACGGGCGATGCGTCCCGAGAGTCCGATGGTCATCGGGATCATCCTCGCCGGGACGGATGGCGTCTGTCAGGTGGATGACCGGTCGGCCGGCGCAGCCGGGGTGCCGGTCAGCCGGCGCGGCCGAGGTGGATCACGTCGACGGTCACCGTGGTGTCGGTGATCCTGTAGAGCACCCGGTAGGCCCCGATGCGGAGTCGCCAGTGGTCGCTGCCCCCGGCCATGGCAGTCGAGGGCCGGGGATCGTGCGCGAGCGCGTCGGTGCGGTCGAAGACGGCGGCCAGACCTTCGCGGTCGTTGACGAGAAACCGCTCGGCCGCCGCCAGCGCCTCGGGGTCCCAGATGACGTCGTAGACCACGAGATCTGGCGGGGTCAGAGCCCGAGTCGTGCCCGAGCCTCGGCTTGGGGTACGTAGGCGATCGGGCCAAGCTGCTCGCGCAGCCGGAAGCGGGCGAGGGCCAGGTCGTCCTCGAGATCCTCGAGGCGACGAACCTCGTCGTTCAGGTAGTCGTGGACGGCCTGCCGCACGATCTCCTGCTTGCTGCGGCTCTCCTGCCGGGCGCGCTCGGTGAGCAGCCGGTCGTCGGCCGGATCGAGCCGCAGGTTCATCGCCATGGTCGCGATCGTAGCAAGCAGTGGTACCGCGTGGTACCAGATCCGGGTCGGGGTGTCGGCCGATAGGTTCGCGGGTGTGGCAGCGGTGAGCCTGGTGGGCGGGTACGACGCGGTGGTGGCGCGGGTGCGCGGCTGGCTGGACGGGACGGGCCAGGCGCCTGTCGTGGTCGAGACGTCCGGTTCGACGGGTACGCCGAAGCGGGTGCTGCTGACGCGTGACGCGCTGCTCTCGTCGGTGCGGGCGTCCGCCGCCCGGCTCGGTGCGAGCGGGCCGTGGGTGCTCGCGCTGCCGCCGACCTATGTCGCGGGGCTGCAGGTGGTCGCCCGGTCGCTCGTCGCCGGCCACGAGCCGACGCTGCTGGAGCGCGACGGCTGGCCCGCGGGCGAGGGCTGGTTCGTGTCGCTGGTGCCGACCCAGCTGACCCGGATGCTGTCCTCGGCGTCCGATCGGGCGGCGCTGCGGCGGGCGCACACGGTGCTGCTCGGCGGTGGGCCGATCGGTGCCGCGCTGCGCTCGCGCGCCGAGGACGCCGGGGTGCGGGTGGTGGCGACGTACGGGTCGGCGGAGACCGCCGGCGGCTGCGTGTACGACGGCCTGCCGCTCGACGGCGTCGCGGTGGCGCTGGGCGAGGGCGGGCGGATCCGGATCGCCGGGCCGACCCTGTTCAGCGGGTACGACGGGCAGCCGGACCTGACCCGGGAGGTGCTCGTGGACGGCTGGTTCCTCACCGCCGATGCCGGCCGGTTCGACGAGGACGGCCGGCTCTCCGTGATCGGGCGGGTCGACGACGTGATCGTGAGCGGCGGGCTCAACGTGCCGGGGCCCGCGGTGGCCGAGCGGCTGCGGGCGCACCCGGAGGTGGGCGCGGCGGAGGTGCTCGGCGTACCGGATCCCGAGTGGGGCAACCGGGTCGTGGCGTTCGTGGTGGGGCCGCCCGACCTCGAAGCCCTGCGGGACTGGGTGGCCGGGGCGCACCCGCGGGCCTGGGCGCCGCGCGAGGTGGTCCGGCTGGACGCGATGCCGCTGCTGCCCAACGGCAAGCCCGACCGGCAGGCGCTGCTGCGGCTCGTGGAGGCCGGGGAGGTGGCGCCGTGAGGGTGGTGTCGATCCCCATGCGCACCCGCTTCCGCGGGATCACGGTCCGCGAGGCCGCGCTGCTGGAGGGGCCGGCGGGGTGGGGGGAGTGGAGCCCGTTCCTGGAGTACCCGGCCGAGGTCGCCGAGCCCTGGCTGCGCTGTGCCGAGGAGGCGGCGGCCGACGACTGGCCGGCGCCACTGCGGGACCGGGTGCCGGTCAACGTCACCGTGCCCGCGGTCGGCCCCGAGCGCGCCCACGAGATCGTGCGCGCCGGCGGCTGCCGGACCGCGAAGGTGAAGGTCGCCGAGCCTGGCCAGACCCTCGCCGACGAGGTGGCCCGGCTGGAGGCGGTCCGCGACGCGCTCGGCCCCGACGGGCGGATCCGGGTCGACGCCAACGGCGGCTGGTCCGTCGACGACGCCGTGGCCGCGATCGGCCGGCTGGACCGCGCGGCGGGCGGGCTGGAGTACGTCGAGCAGCCGGTCGCGAGCGTCGAGGACCTCGCGGTCGTGCGGCGCCGGGTGGACGTGCCGGTCGCCGCGGACGAGTCGATCCGGCGGGCCGAGGATCCCTACCGGGTGCGCGACCTGGCGGCCGCCGACATCGCCGTGCTCAAGGTGCAGCCGCTCGGCGGCGTCCGGGCCTGCCTGGAGATCGCCGAGCGGATCGGGCTGCCCGTCGTGGTGTCGAGCGCGCTGGAGACCTCGGTCGGGATCGCCGCGGGCGTGGCGCTCGCCGCGGCGCTGCCGGAGCTGCCGTACGCCTGCGGGCTGGCGACCGTGCAGCTGCTCACCGCCGACGTCGTCGGGGAGCCGCTGCTGCCGGTCGACGGCGCGCTGCCCGTCGTCCGGCCGATGGTGGACGAGGGACGGCTGGACGCCCTGGTCGCGGCGCCCGAGCGGGTCGCGCACTGGGAGGCCCGGCTCGCCGCGGTCCGGGCGGTGCGGAAGGATCGGCGTCCATGACCGATACCCCCGCGGTGCTCGCCGACGCCCTCGTCGCGCGGCTGCTCCGCGCCGGGGTGGGCGAGGTCGTGGTCGCGCCGGGCTCGCGCAACGCGCCGTTGGCGATGGCGCTGTGGGCGGCCGCGCAGGCCGGGGCCTTCCGGCTGCACACTCGGATCGACGAGCGGACGGCGGGCTTCCTCGCGCTCGGCCTGACCAAGTCGGGCTCGCGCGCCGCCGTCCTCACCACCTCCGGCACCGCGGTCGCCAACCTCCACCCCGCCGTCCTGGAGGCGGTCCACGCCGGCGTCGGGCTGGTCGTCGTCTCGGCCGACCGTCCCGCCCGGCTCCGGGGGACCGGCGCCAACCAGACCACCGACCAGATCGGCATCTTCGGCCCCCTGGTGAGGTCGTACGACGTGGCGTCGGTCGCCGCTCTCGAGGCGGTGCCCGCTCCGTGGGGCGCCGTCGTCCACCTCAACCTGCAGCTCGACGCCCCGCTTGTGCCTGCCCTCCCCCCGCACCGCGCCCCATGCGAATTCGTCGTGGAGACACCCGAATCGGGACAAATTCGCATGGGGCGCGAGCACACCGACCTGCGGCAGGGGCCGCGGACGGTCGTGGTGGCGGGGGACGACTCCGGGCCGCCGGCGCGGCGGCTGGCGGAGGCGGCGGGCTGGCCGCTGCTGGCCGAGCCGTCGAGCGGGTCCCGGACGGGCGAGAACGCGCTGCGGACCTACCGACTGCTGCTGGAGACCGCTCTCGGCGACACGATCGAGCGGGTCGTGGTGTTCGGCCGGCCCACGCTCTCACGGCCGGTCACCCTGCTCCTGGAGCGGGCCGACGTCGAGGTGCTGGTCGTGCCCGGCCGGGGCGTGTGGCCGGTCAGCCCCCGGGCTCCCGCACGATCGACGCCCCGGCATGGGCCGAGAACGGTCCCGACGACCCCGCCTGGCTCGACGCCTGGCGTACGGCGGACCGCGATCTCGCCCGGCGCGTCGACCGGCTGCTGGCGAGCGAGCCCGCCCTCACGCCGTACGACGTCGCGGCGGCCACGCACGCTGCCCTCCCCGCCGGCGGGCTGCTGGTCGTGGGCGCGTCCAGCCCGATCCGCGACCTCGACCTCATGCTCCGCCCGACCACCGTCGGCACCCGCCGCAAGATCGTCGCGAACCGCGGCCTCGCCGGCATCGACGGCACGATCAGCACCGCGATCGGCGCGGCCCTCGGGCGGCGCGACTCGACCCGGAGCCTCGCCCTGATGGGCGATCTCACCTTCCTGCACGACCAGACCGCGCTGGTGCTGGGGCCGGAGGAGCCCCGGCCGGACCTGACGATCGTGGTACCCAATGACGACGGCGGCGCGATCTTCTCCATGCTGGAGCAGGGCGCGCCGGCGCACGCGGCGTCCTTCGAGCGGCTCTTCGGCACGCCCCACGGCCACGACCTCGCCAGCCTGTGCGCGGCGGCCCGGGTGCCCCACCTGCGGGTCACCTCCCGACCCGAGCTCGACCAGGCGCTCGCCAGCCCCAACGGCGGCATCGAGGTGGTCGAGGCGGTCGTCGACCGGAGCGGCCGACGCGAGCTGGACCGGCGGATCCGGAAGCTGGTCATCTAGGCTGATCAGGTGGCCAGCGACACCTGTTCGCCGTCGACGTCCGGAGAGCGGGAGCCGGAGACGGCGGAAGCGCGAGACGCCCGCGTCGCCCCGTCCCTGCGGCACTTCATCCACACCGAGGCCGCGAGCGCGGGACTGCTGGTCGCGGTCGCGCTGGTCGCCCTCGCCTGGGCCAACTCACCGTGGTCGGACGGCTACGAGCGCCTGTGGCACCAGACCCTCGAGCTGACCTTCGCCGGCGGCGGGCTGAGCATGGACCTGCACCACTGGGTCAACGACGGCCTGATGGTGGTGTTCTTCTTCGTGATCGGGCTCGAGGTGCGCCGGGAGTTCTCGGTCGGCGAGCTGACCGAGCGCAGCCGCCTCGTCGTACCCGTCATCGCCGGCATCGGCGGCATGGTCGTCCCGGCGCTGCTCTACCTCGCGCTCAACCCGTCCGGCGACAGCGCGGCCGGCTGGGGCGTGGTGATCGGCACCGACACTGCCTTCCTGCTCGGCACGCTCGCGCTGGTCGGGCCCAGCGTGTCCACGCAGCTGCGGATCTTCCTGCTCACCCTCACCGTCATCGACGACATCGTCGCCGTCACCGTCATCGGCGTCGTCTACTCCGACTCGATCGACCTGACCGCGCTGGCCGTGGCCGGCGCCTGCCTGGTGGCGCTCGTCGTCCTCGACCGCGTGGGGGAGTGGCGCGCCTCGCCGTACGTCGCCACGGTGGTCGTGCTGTGGATCGCGACCCTGCAGTCGGGGGTGCACGCCTCCATCGCCGGCATGCTGTCCGGCCTCCTCGTCCCGGCCGCCGACCCGGACCGCCGACTCGTGCAGCAGGCCGCGGAGCGGGTCCGCCGTTTCCAGCAGTCGCCGCTGCCCGAGGTGCAGCGCGCGGCGCGCCACAGCCTCAACCGCGCCGTGTCGGTCAACGAGCGGCTGCAGGAGGCGCTGCACGGCTGGACCAGCTTCGTCATCGTGCCCGTGTTCGCGCTCGCCAACGCCGGCATCGACCTGCGCGACGGCGTCCTCGGGGACGCCCTGTCCTCGCCGGTGACCTGGGGCGTGGTGCTGGGCCTGGTGGTTGGCAAGCTCGTCGGCATCGGGGCCGGGGCGCTCGGCGCCGTACGCCTCCGGCTGGGGTCGCTGCCCGAGGGCGTCGCGGCCGGGCACACCCTCGGCGGCGCCGCGCTCTCCGGGATCGGGTTCACCGTCTCCCTGCTCATCATCGGCCTCGCCTTCACCGACCAGCGGCTGCAGGACCAGGCCAAGGTCGGCGTCCTGCTCGCCGCCGTGCTCGCGGTGGTCGTCGGCTGGCTGGCGTTCGCGGTCGCGGCCCGGTTCTTCGACCAGCGCGACGCCGCCCTGCCGACCCGGCTGAGCGACCCGGTCGACCCCGAGCGCGACCACGTCAACGGTCCGTCCGACGCGCCGCTGACGCTGGTGGAGTACCTCGACTTCGAGTGCCCCTTCTGCGCCCGCGCGACCGGCGCCGCACGCGAGGTCCGCGACCACTTCGGCGACCGGCTGCGCTACGTCCCGCGGCACCTCCCCCTCGACGTGCATCCGCACGCGGTCCTCGCCGGCGTGGCGGCCGAGGCCGCCGGCGAGCAGGGCCGGTACTGGGACATGCACGAGCTGCTGTTCGAGAGCCAGGCGCACCTCGAGCGCGACGACCTGCTCGGGTACGCCGAGCGGCTGGGCCTCGACGTCGACCGGTTCGCCGCCGACCTGGACGACCCGGCGCTGGTCGCGCGCCTCGAGCGCGACATGGCCAGCGCCGAGGCCAGCGGCGTACGCGGGACGCCCACGTTCTTCGTCGGCGAGCGCCGTCACGAGGGGCCGTTCGACGCCCAGAGCCTGATCGCCGCGCTCGAGGCGCTGGATCCCGGACGCTGATGGAGATCGCGCTCCTCCTCCTGGCCGTGGCGGTGACGGTCCTGACCGTCACCGCGCTGTCGGAGAAGCGCGACCTGCCGGCGCCGCTGACCCTCGTCGTCGTGGGCGTCGCCGCGTCGTACCTGCCGGGCGTGCCGGAGGTGCACCTGGAGCCGGAGGAGGTGCTGCTCGGCCTGCTGCCGCCGCTGCTGTACGCCGCCGCGGTCACCACCTCGCTGGTCGACTTCAACGCCAACCGCCGCCCGATCCTGCTGCTGTCGGTGGGGCTGGTCGTCTTCAGCACGCTCGGCGTCGCGGCGGTGCTGCGGCTCGTCGTACCCGATCTCGACTGGCCGCTGGCACTCGCCATCGGGGCCGTCGTCGCCCCGCCGGACGCCGTCGCCGCCACCGCGATCGGCCGCCGGATCGGGCTGCCCCGCCGGGTCGTCACGATCCTGGAGGGCGAGTCCCTCCTCAACGACGCGACCGCGCTGGTGGCGCTGCGGATGGCGATCGCGGCGCTCGGCTCGTCGGTGACGCTGTGGGAGATCGGGCTCGACTTCGTGGTCGCCGCGGGCGGCGGCGTGCTCGTCGGCGGACTGACCTTCCTGGTCGTGGGCTTCGTGCGCAAGCGGGTGACCGATCCGCTGCTGGACACCGCCATCTCGCTGGTGATCCCGTTCGCGGCGTACATCGCCGCCGAGGAGATCCACGCCTCCGGCGTCGTGGCGGTCGTCGTCGCCGGCCTGCTGCTCGGGCACGTCGCGCCGCTCCTGCAGACCGCGCCGTCGCGGATCGCCGAGCGCACCAACTGGCGCACGATCGCCTACATCCTCGAGAACACCGTCTTCCTGCTGATCGGCCTGCAGGCGGACTGGCTGATCCGCGAGGTCGGCGGCAGCGAGCTCGGCGCCCGGACGACGGTGCTCGCCTGCGCCGCGACGCTGGCCGCCGTCGTCGTGCTCCGGCTGCTCTGGGTCTTCGCGGCCCGGGCGCTGCTGATGCGGCCCGGCCCCGACCCCGTCACCGGCGAGAAGGTGTCCTGGCGCTACTCGCTGCTGATCGGCTGGGCCGGGATGCGCGGGGTGGTGACGCTCGCCGCGGCGTTCGTCGTGCCGCTCGACACCGAGCACCGCGAGATCGTGCTGATCGTCGCCTTCACCGTCGTCGCCGGCACCCTGCTCGGCCAGGGCCTGACCCTGCCGTGGCTCGCCCGCCGGCTCGGCGTACCCTCGCCCGATCCGCACGACGACGCGCTCGCCCGGGCGACGCTCCTCCAGCAGGCCGCGAAGGCCGGCTTCCGCCGTCTCGACGAGCTCGCCGCCGAGGGCGACGACCCGCACCACGTCCGCGAGCTGATCGTCCAGCGCATCGAGCAGCGCAACTTCGCCGCCTGGGAGCGGCTCGGCACCACCGAGGGCGAGGAGAGCCCCAGCGACCTGTACGCCCGCTGGCGCGGCGAGATGATCGACGCGGAGCGCCGCCGGGTGCTGGAGATCCGCTCGACGGGCGCCGTACCGTCCGAGGTCGTCAGCGACGTGCTCGCCATGCTGGACGTCGAGGAGTCGATGCTCGACGCCGCCGACGCTGCCCGCGCCGACCTCCGCACCACCGGCCGGGTCCAGCGCCGCGACGGCTGCGAGCACCTCGCCCACGTCCCGCTCCTGGACCCGCCGGCCGAGCCCGCCTGCGCCGACTGCCTCGCCGAGGGCACCCGCTGGGTCGCGCTGCGGATGTGCCTGACCTGCGGCAACGTCGGCTGCTGCGACTCCTCACCCGCCGCCACGCCACCGCCCACTTCCGCGCGACCCAGCATCCCGTCATGCGCTCGGTCGAGCCGGACGAGGACTGGCGCTGGTGCTTCGTGCATCACCAGAGCGGGTGAGGGGGGTGCAGGAATCGCCGCTTCAGTGGTGATTCCTGCGCTTCTTGACCGTTGCAACGGCCAGTAAGTGCCAGTTTCGCCGCTTCAGCGGCGATTCCTGCAACCCGGGCGCCTCACAGCGGGACGTCGGCGCGGCGGCTGTCGCAGTGCCGGCGGCCGTGGGGCTCGCGGGAGAACTGCTCGTCGTAGAGGCGCTTGTAGAGGCCGCCGAGGGCCATCAGCTCGCGGTGGGTGCCGCGCTCGACCAGGCGGCCGTCCTCGAGGCCGAAGATCACGTCGGCGGAGCGGATGGTGGAGAGGCGGTGGGCGATGGCGATGGTGGTGCGGGAGCGCGTGGCGCGCTCCAGGGCCTCCTGCACCAGCCGCTCGGTCTCGGTGTCGAGGGCGGAGGTGGCCTCGTCGAGGATCAGGATCCGCGGGTCCTTGAGCAGGACGCGGGCGATCGCGAGGCGCTGCTTCTCGCCGCCGGAGAGCCGATACCCGCGCTCGCCGGTGATCGTCTCGTAGCCCTCGGGAAAGCTCATGATCCGGTCGTGGATGTTGGCGTCGCGCGCGGCCTGCACGATCTCCGCGGGCGACGCGCCCGGGCGGGCGTAGGCGATGTTGTCGCGGATGGTGCCGTGGAAGAGGTACGGCTCCTGGGTGACCATCCCGACCGCGTCGGCGAGCGAGGAGAGGGTGAGCTCGCGGACGTCGTGCCCGTCGATGAGGACCGCGCCCTCGGTCACGTCGTAGAACCGCGGGACGAGGTACGTCGCCGTGGTCTTGCCGCTGCCCGAGGGCCCCACGATCGCGGCGAGCTGCCCGGGCTCGACGACCAGGGAGACGTCGTCGAGCGCCCAGCCCGGCTCGGCCGAGCGCTCGTCGTCGGTCGGCTCGTCCTCGATCCGTACACCGCTCTCGCCGAACCGGTCGCCGTGGAAGGTGCCGGACAGCGTCCGCGGATCGGGGTAGCGGAACCGCACGCCGCGCAGCTCGACCCGGCCCCGCAGGCGATCGGGGTCGAGCGCGACCGCGCCGGGCCGCTCGGTGATGGCCGGCTCGAGGTCGAGGTACTCGAAGATCCGCCGGAACAGGGCCAGCGACGTCTGCACGTCCAGCGAGACGCGCATCAGCTGCAGCAGGGGCATCTGCAGCCGGCCCTGCAGCGTGGTGAACGCGACGAGCGTGCCGGCGGTGAGGGTGCCGTCGCCGACCGGGAGCGAGCCGGTGAGCATCCACCCGGCGACGAGGTAGATCAGTGCCGGGGTGATCGCGAAGAAGGTCTGCACGACCGCGAAGAAGGTGCGCCCGGTCATCGCCTGCTCGACCTGGAGCCGGGTCTGGCGGCGGTTCGCCTCCCGGTAGCGCGCGACCTCCGACTCGGACCGGTTGAACACCTTGGCGAGCAGGATCCCGCTCACCGACAGCGCCTCCTCGGTGATCGCGGTCATCTCCGAGAGGGACTCCTGGGTACGCCGGGCGAGCCGCTGCCGGCGCCGTCCGACCCGCAGCTGCAGGGTGATGAACAGCGGCATCAGGATCAGCGTCAGCACGGTCAGCTGCCACGACAGCACGACCATCGACACGAAGGCCGCGGTCACCGTGACGGAGTTCTGCACGATGGTGGTCGCGGTGTCGGTGAGCACCGTCCGCACGCCCGCGACGTCGTTGGCGAGCCGGGACTGGATCGCGCCGGTCTTGGTCGCGGTGAAGAACGCCAGCTCCATCTTCTGCAGGTGCTCGAAGAGGTCGCCGCGCAGGTCGGCCATCGCGGAGTTCCCGACCGTCGAGGTCAGCCAGTTCTGCCCGATCCCGATCAGTGCCGTCGCGATCGGGATCGCGCACATCCCGGCGACCAGCCACGCCAGCAGGTGCAGCCGCGCGCCGCCGCCGTCGATCGGGAAGAGCGCGTCGTCGAAGACCGCGCGGGTCAGGAAGGGCACCAGCGACTGCAGCGCCGCCGACGCGACGACCGCCACCAGCACCAGCGCGATCTGGGCGCGGTAGGGCCGCAGCAGCCGCGCGACGCGCGGGAGGACGTCCTGGTTGCCGTACAGCTCGTCGGGGGACAGATGCGTGATCGTGGAGCTCGGCCGCGGCATCAGCTGTCCCCTCCGGCCGGGCCCCAGCCCGCGCCCCAGCGGCCGCGGTGGGCCACCTCCCGCCACGGGGTACGACGACGGCGACTCGCCGACCCCCGCGCCCCCGTCGCGGGCGGTGCCGGGTGGCCGATCGTGATCGCGCCGATCGGGTGCGGCGCCTCCTCCTCGGCGGTGTCGGCGAGGCCGAGCCGGGCCTTCACGGCGTCGACCCGGTCGGGGACCAGCCCGAAGAAGCAGGCGCCGAGGCCGGCGTCGGTCACCGACTGGAGCAGCAGCAGCGCGGCCATGGCGGTGTCGAGGTGCCAGTACGGCATCGCCCAGCGACTCTCGTCGTGCGTGCCGAGGCCGGCGCGGCGCTTGTCCGGCTCGGCGTACCGGTCGAGGTAGGCGTCGCGGCGACTGCACGGCACGACCACCACGGGCGCGGTCATCATGCCCGCCAGCCACCGGTCCGGCGTACCGTCCTCGCCGGCGTCGTCGGTCTGCGCGGCCCAGAACCCGCGGACCGCGTCGGGCGTGTCGAGCACGACGAACGCCCACCCCTGGGCGAACCCGGCGCTCGGCGCCCGGGTGGCGTGGTCGAGCGCCCGCTCCAGCACCGCGGGGTCCACCGGCTCGGCCGTGTAGGCGCGCGTCATCCGGCGTCGGCGGACCACCTCGGCGAACTCCATCCGGCCAGCCTAGGGGTCGCCGTTTCGGCGCAATTGAACGGATTGAGCACGGTTTCGCAGGAGAAACCTGCTGGAACCGTTCAATTGCGGAGATAGAGCAGCTCGCCGGAGCAGGACCTGAGGTAGGCGGGCGGCCCGGATAGGGCAGTTGTCCGATGTGCGGGCCTACCTCAGGCGACGAGTCTCTACCTCATGAGCAGCGACTACTTCACCAGTGCAGAGAACGACTACCGCCGCCAGCAGGTGGCCCGCGGGATGGCCGCGAGCCGGGCCGGCCGGAGCCGCGCCTCGTGGCTGCGGCGGATCTTCGCGACCGACCCCAGTCTCGCCCGTCGCGCCCGCTGAGGGACGCCGTACCCGTGCCGGCACTGTCGGTGGCGGACGCCATGATGGTGCCCGTGGCCGCACACAGCAGCCTGACCATGGTCGGGCGTGACACCGAGCTCGCCGAGGCGATCGCGGTGCTCGACGACGCGGTCAGCGCCGCCGAGTCCGGGACCCAGCAGCGGGCGGTGCTGCTGTCCGGCGACGCCGGCGTCGGCAAGACCCGGCTGCTGCGGGCGCTGCGCGACCACGCGCTCGAGGCCGGCTGGCAGGTGCTGGCCGGGCACTGCCTCGACTTCGGCGACAGCGCGCTGCCCTACCTCCCGTTCAGCGAGGTGCTCGGCCGGCTCGACGCCCACCACCCCGACCTGGTCGAGGCGGTCGCCGCCGTCCACCCGGCCCTGACCCGGCTCCAGCCGGGCCGCCGTACCCGCGTCGTCGGCGAGGACTCCTCCGACGACCGCAGCCGCGGCGCCGACCGCGGCGACATCTTCGTGGCCGTCCACGCACTGCTCGAGGCGGCGGCCACCGAGGCGCCGGTGCTGCTCGTCGTCGAGGACCTGCACTGGGCCGACCAGTCGACGCGCGAGATGCTCGGGTTCCTGTTCACCCGCGCGTTCTCCCGTCCGGTCGCGATCGTGGCGTCCTACCGCTCCGACGACCTGCACCGCCGCCACCCCCTGCGCCGCCAGGTCGCCGAGTGGACCCGGCTGCCGCAGGTCAGCCGGCTCGCGCTCGGCCCGCTGCCCGCGGAGGCGGTCCGGGCGCTGGTCCACGAGCTCGACCCGTTCGGGCTCGACGAGCGGTCGGTGACCCGGATCGTCGACCGGGCCGAGGGCAACGCGTTCTTCGTGGAGGAGCTGGTCGCCTCCGGGTCGTGCGCCGACGGCGACGTTCCGGGCGATCTCGCCGATCTGCTGCTGGTCCGGCTCGACCGTCTCTCCGACGAGGCCCGCCACGTGGCCCGGGTCGCCAGCGTCGCCGGCCGGCGGGTCACCCACGATCTGCTCGCGGCCACCGCCGACGTGCCCGTCGACCGGCTCGACGCCGGCATCCGGCAGGCGGTCGAGATGAACGTGCTCGAGGTCGGCGGCCACCTCTACTCCTTCCGCCACGCCCTGCTCGGCGAGGCGATCTACGACGACCTGCTGCCCGGCGAGCGGGTGCGGCTGCACGCGCGGTACGTCGCCGCGCTGTCCACCGGCGCGGCCCGCGGCACGTCGGCCGAGCTGGCCCGCCACGCGCGGCGCGCCAACGACCTCGATCGCGCCGTCACGGCCAGCATCGAGGCGGGCCACGAGGCGATGGCCGTCGGTGGGCCGGACGAGGCGGCCGACCACTACGAGCAGGCTCTCGAGCTGCTGGAGGACCCCGACCGGGTCGCCCGGCTCGACGTCGACCACGCCCAGCTGGTGTCCTGGGCCGCCAACGCGCTCATCGTCGGAGGCAACGCCGTGCGGGCCGGCCAACTGGTCGCCGCCCGGCTCGCGCAGCTGCCACCCGACGGCCCCGACCTCGACCGCTGCCGGCTGCTCCACAGCCACGCCGTGATCCTCTCCATGACCGAGACCGAGCTCGACCCCGTGGAGGTCTCCGCGGAGGCGGTGGCGCTGGCTCCGGAGGGCGAGAGCTCGCTGCGGGCGAAGGTCCTGGCCACCCACGCGCGGATCCTCGACAGCTACCGACCGGACCTGCAGGACGAGGCGGAGTCCCTCGCCACCGAGGCGCTGGCCATGGCGGAGCGCCTGGCCATGCCCGAGCTGGCCTCCGACATCCAGACCACGCTGAGCGGGCTGGGGGTCAAGACCGTGGAGGGCACCGCGCAGGACGCTCTGCGCCGGGCGCTCGAGTCGGCGGTCGACAGCGCCGTGCGCGCCGGTGCCTTCCAGGCCGAGCTCCGTGGGCGCTGGCTGCTGGGCCGGTCCTACCAGGACTCCGCCGACTGGGAGCAGGCGGCCCGCTGGTTCCGCTCGGCCGTGGACCTGGGGGAGCGGGCCGGCTTGGTCTGGGCGCCCTACAGCATCGAGTCCCGCTGGCAGCTGGCCTGGGTCGCCTACGCCCTCGGCCAGTGGGACGACGTGGTCGCGCTCGTCGAGGCGGTCGACGGGCTCGGCGGGCCGCCCATCCCGCTGGGGATCGTCGAGCCCGCCCGCCTGGCGGTCCGCGCCGCGCGCGGCGCGGACGTCCTCACCCGGCTGCAGGCGCTGCGCGCCCTGTGGGAGGACGAGGGCGGCATCGCGGTCTACAGCGCCGGCGTCGAGATCGACGTCCACGCCGACCGCGGCGACGCGACCGCGGCCATCGGCGTCTACGACGACGTCGTGGAGGTGCTCGGCCGGATCTGGGGCGAGTCCTTCGGCGGCCAGATCCGCCTTGCCGCGTCCACACTGGCCGCGATCGGCCGCGCGCTGCCTCGGGCCAGCTCCGCCGAGCGCCGTACCCTCGTCGCCCGCGCCGACCGGCTGCTCGCCGACGGCGAGGCCG
This sequence comes from Nocardioides humi, assembly GCF_006494775.1. Taxonomy (NCBI): domain Bacteria; kingdom Bacillati; phylum Actinomycetota; class Actinomycetes; order Propionibacteriales; family Nocardioidaceae; genus Nocardioides; species Nocardioides humi. The sequence goes on from NZ_CP041146.1 coordinate 4,081,786, forward strand.
TGCTCGCGGCGATCCGCGAGCGCAGCGGCCCGTGGGGTCCCGAGGGCCGGATGTGGACCGACCGGCTGGTCGCCGAGCATCTCCGGGTGCACTGGCTCGCGGGTGCCGACCGCGCCGACGGTGCTGAGGGGTCTGCCAGCGCCGAGGGGGCTGCCAGCGCCGACGGGCCGCGGCGCGACGAGCTGCTCGCCGCCTGGGAGACGGCGCTCGACTCGACCGCCAAGGTCGGCAACGTCCCGGTGCTGCTGCGCGTGCGCGCGGCGTACTCCCAGATCCTGCGGCTCACCGGCGACACCGCCCGTGCCCGCGACGAGGCCGGCCAGGCCCGTGCCCTGGCCGACCGGCTGCGCGCGCCGGGGATGGTGGCCGACCTGCTGGCCGAGTCCGGTGCGTCCCGGGGGACGACCGCGACCGGCCACACCGGCGGCGCCGCGCTCACCGCGCGCGAGCTGGAGATCCTCGCGCTCGTCGCAGAGGGCCGGTCCAACGGCGAGATCGGCAAGCAGCTGTTCATCAGCACCAAGACCGTCAGCGTCCACGTCTCCAACATCCTGGGCAAGCTCGGCGCCTCCGGCCGGACCGAGGCGGCGGCGATCGCGCGCCGCGACGATCTCCTACCGTAGGAGGGTGTCTCGCCGGTGACCGCGGCGTAGCGTCGATCGGGTGACGACGACCGAGGACCGCGAGGACACCCTGCCGCTGACCCTGCAGCGCTTCCGGCGCACCAGCGTCGTGGGCGGCGGCGACCTGCCGCCGGTGCCGATGGACCGGCTCCCCCGGGCCCGCGCTGGCCGGCGATCGTGCAGACGGTGGCGCTGATGCGGTTCCGGCACCAGTTCCACCCGTGGCTGCACCGGAGGTACGGCGAGGCCTTCACCCTGAACCTGGTCCCGGGCAACCGCCCGTTGGTCCTGTTCACCTCGCCCGCCGTGACGAAGGAGATCTTCGCCGCGGACCCCGAGGTCTTCCACGCCGGGCGCGGGAACGCGATCCTCGGCCCGATCATGGGCGAGCACTCCCTGCTCCTGCAGGACGGCGGCGAGCACCACCGCGCCCGCAAGCTGCTGATGCCGGCGTTCCTCGGCCACGCGCTGCGCGGCTACCGCTCGTTGGTCGCCGAGGTCGCCGCCGCCGAGGTCGCCGGATGGCAAGAGCCTCCGTCCACCGGTGGCCGCCTGCTGCGCACCACCATGCGGGCGCGCTGGCAGCGGTGCCGACGCTCAACGGTGCAACCAGACCGCCCTCGCGCCGGCGCCTTGCCATCACACCCGCCTGGCGGCGCTCGCGACGACGCCCACCGGCGGACGAAGGCTGAGGACGAGGCCTTCCGGGTCCTGGAGCGGATGAACGCGCTCACCCTCGAGGTGATCCTGCGCGTCGTCTTCGGCGTCACCGACGAGGACCGGCGCGCGCGGCTGCGGCCCGCGGTCAACCGCACCGTCGAGATCAGCCCGGCCATCCTGCTCGGCTGGGCGTACCCGCGCCTGCAGCGGCTCGGCCCCTGGCGGCGTACCGTCGACAACCAGGTCGAGCTCGACCGCCTGATGTACGCCGAGATCCGCGAGCGCCGCACCGCCGGGGACCTCGCCGACCGCTCCGACGTGCTGTCCCGGCTGCTCGCCGCCCACGACCCGGACGCCGCACCCGGCGAGGGCGGGCTCTCCGACGTGGAGCTGCGCGACCAGCTGGTCACCCTGCTGCTCGCCGGGCACGAGACCACCGCGTCCGCGCTGTCCTGGGCGCTGGTCGAGGTCGGCCGCAGCCCCGATCTGCTGGCCCGCACCCAGCGCGCGGTCGACGAGGGCGACGACGCCTGGCTGGAGGCGGTGCTCAAGGAGTCGATGCGGCTGCACCCGATCATCCCGATGGTCGTGCGCACCCTGATGGAGCCCGCCACCGTCGGCGGCTGGGACCTCCCGCGCGGCACCACCGTCGGGCCGTCGATCATCGTCAGCCACCAGCGGGCCGCGAGCTTCACCGACCCGGACGTCTTCCGCCCCGAGCGCTTCCTCGGTGACGACGTCCCGCCGCTCAACGTGTGGATCCCGTTCGGCGGCGGCGTGCGCCGCTGTATCGGCGCGGGATTCTCGCTGATGGAGGGCGTCGAGGTGCTGCGCGAGGTGTTCCGCCGGTACGACGTCACCGCCGTCGGCACCGAGGTGCCCAAGGTCCGCAACATCACCAGCGTGCCCCGGCGGGGCGCGCGGATCCGGGTCCGCGCGCGCTGATTCAGCCTGGATCCGTGGATGGACACCTACTACGCGACACTCCAGCGGCGCGCTCGCGGCGTTGCGGACGCTCAACAGTCAACCAGACTGCCCTCGCGCCCGCGCCTTGCGATCACACCCCTGGAGCGCCGCTCGCTACGGCGCCCATCCACGGCTCCAGGCTCACGCCGCCGCACGCGGCACCAGCTCCACGGTGGCGGCGACGTCCTCGAACAGGTCGCAGTAGTCGGCGTAGTCGGCACGGGCGACGGTGCCGGTCAGGGTGACGCCGAGGCCGTCGTGCAGCCAGGCCCACTGGTCGCACACGACGTCGACGCCGCCGATCCGGTGGGAGAACCGGTGGTAGGCCACCGGCTCGCCGTCGAGGTCGATCAGGTCGGCGTCCTCGACCTCGAGGTCGTCCAGCTGGAGGGCGAGGGTCGACAGCGCGTCGGCGCGCCAGTCGGTCAGCGAGGAGGCGTCGCCGACGGGCCCGGTGCGGACCACCAGCTCGGGGGTGAAGCCGGAGGCCGCGGCCGCCGGCGCCCGGGCGTGGAGGGCGACGCCGGGGGCGGGGTCGTCGCGGGTCGCCCAGCGGCGGGGGACGGCGAGGGAGACGTCGTGGGACATGGGGCCACCTCCGGTGGGTTCGGGTGTCGGGGTCGGGTGCTCGGGAGGCCAGGCGGTCTCGTCGGGCGGCCAGCGGACCGGGCCGCCGGTGTCCGCCGAGGGAGGTACGGCGGTGGCCGGATAGGCCGCGACGAGCGGGTTCGACCGGATGGCCGGATCGACCAGGTCGGCGGCGGCGCGGACGTCGTCCTCGGCCCGGGCGAGCACGGTCCACGCCGCGGCGACGATCGGTGCGAGCGCCCGGAGCACCCGGAGCTGCTCGGGCGCCGGCGCGGCGGGCAGCCGCACGACGGTGCCGTGCAGGAGGCCGTGGCCGCGGGCGGTACGCCGCACGCGGCGCATCGTCGCCTGCACCTCCGCCAGCCGGTCGCCGTACCCGCGCAGTGCGGTGGCCAGCCTCGCCACCCCCGGCCGGAACCCGTCGAGGCCGTCGGCGAGCTCGCCGGACGCGCCGCGAAAGCCGTCGGCGCTGTCGCCGGCGAAGTCCTCCTCGGGGAACCGCCGGTGCCGCAGCGCCAGCCGGTCGGCGTCGGCCAGGGCGGACGCGAGCCGCCGCAGCGCCCGGGCGGCGTCGAGGCAGTCGCCGGGCGCGCCGGCCACCCGGGTCAGGAGCTCCACAGCGGCACCCCCACGTCGAGGAGGTGCTGGGCGACCAGGTCGTCGGTGTCGGCGGCCGTCCGGGCGACGTACCGCAGGCCCGCGGCGTTGGCCGTGAACGCCGCCTCGACCTCGGCCGCGCCGTCGGTGCAGGTCGCCAGCGCGAGCCGGACCAGTGTGGTCAGCGCGCCGGCGTCGGGCGCGGCGACGGCGGTACGCCGGGCGCGCAGCTCGCCCGCCTCCTCGTCGAGGCGGTGGGCGGCCCGGCGCAGGGCGGCGGGGTCCACGGTGAACGTCATGCGCGGCAGCCTCGGCTCCCCGCCCCTGTGGACAAACCTCGGTGCTCCGGGCCTGTGGACACGAGCGTGCGGGCCGGTGTCGGTGGCCGCGCCTAGCGTCGGGACATGGCTATCGCACGCAATCCCCAGTTCGTCCTCGACTGCCCCGACCCGAAGGCGCTCGCCGAGTTCTACGGCGCCCTCCTCGGCTGGCCGCCCCGGGTCGATCCCGACGGCAGCTGGGCCACCGTGTCCTCGGGCGACCACCACATCCACCTCCAGCAGGTCGGCGACTACCGCCCGCCGGAGTGGCCCGGCCAGGACGTCCCCCAGCAGGTGCACCTCGACGTGGACGTCGACGACCTCGACGAGGCGGAGGCCGCCACCCTCGCCCTGGGCGCGACGAAGCACCCCCACCAGCCGGGCACGTCCTTCCGGGTCTTCCTCGACCCCGCCGGGCATCCGTTCTGCCTCTGCCAGGCCTGAGCGCCGGCGCGACTCAGCGGGTGAAGGACTCCCGGACCTCGTCCTCGGTGATGCCGTAGTCGGACAGGTCGTAGGAGTGCGCCGGGCGGCGCGGGCCGCTGCGCGACTCCTCGTCGAGCCGGCGGACGGCCTGTCGGGCCGCGGGGCTCCAGGTGAGGCCGAAGGCGTCGTAGATCGCGCCGACGGTGCCCACCGGGTCCTGGACGAACGCGCGGTAGTCGACGTCGAAGAACTGGCGCTCGTCGTACTTGGCCCGGGCCTGCCAGAACGCGTGCCACTGCCGGGTCAGGTGCCCCAGTTGGTCGCGGCCGAGCGTCTCGCCGACGAAGGTGGTCGAGTGGCCGGCGGTCGCCTCGGCGGAGAGCGAGCAGGCGGACGCGACGGAGGTGACCGGGTCGCGCTGGGTCATCACGACGAGCGCGTCGGGGTAGACCTCCAGCAGCGCGTCGAGCGCGATCAGGTGCGAGGGGTTCTTCAGCACCCACCGCCGGTCGGTGTCGTTGAGCCCGATCAGCTGCAGGTTGCGCCGGTGCCGCTCGTAGGCGTCGGTCCAGCCCTGGGTGGCCAGCCAGCGGGAGTACGCCGGCACGTGGGCCAGCGACTCGAAGCCGAGCGACTTGCCGGTCTGGCGCAGCACCCGCCAGCACTCCTCGGGCTCGGTCGCGTCGGAGTAGTGGATGCCCATGAACTCGGGGTTGGTGATGTGGTGCTCGCGGAAGGCCGCCTGCATGGCGGTGAAGATCGGGTCGTCCTCCCAGGTGTCCCGCGGCGGGCGCGGCTGGGGGAACTCGGTCAGCCACATCTCCAGGCCCTGGTGGGCGGGGTCCGCGCAGAGCAGCCGGCTCAGGGCCGTCGTGCCGGTGCGGGGGAGGCCGAGCACGAAGATCGGCCGCTCGATCCGCACCGCCGCATGGTCGGGGAACTCGGCGAACCGGGCCTGGGTGAGCAGCCGCGCGACCAGCGCGCTCTTGACCTGCGAGCGCATGAAGTAGTTGCCGACCCCGGTCAGCCCGGCCTCCGGCGAGCCGAGGTCCTCGACCAGGATCCGGAACGCCTCCTCGTGGCCCGGCGCGTCCGCGAAGCCGAAGTCGGTCAGGCCGGTGGTGCGGGTCGCCGCGGCGCAGATGTCCTCGAAGATGCCGACGTCGGGGCGCTGGCGGGGGCCCTCAGTCGACATGGAACTCGCCGCAGTCGACGTTCAGCATGACTCCGGTGACGGCGGAGGCCAGGTCCGACGCGAGGAACAGGGTCGCCCGGGCGACCTCCTCGGGCGAGGCGAGCCGCTTGAGGTCCGTGGGCGCCGCCTTCTCGGCGTACACCTCCTCGTGGGTGCGCCCGGACTCGCTGGCGAGCCAGTCGAAGTAGGCCTTGTTGACGTCCTCGTAGATGTACGACGGCGCGACGCTGTTGACCCGGATGCCGCGCGGGCCGAGCTCGGTCGCGAGCGAGGAGGCGAGGTGCTTGAGCGTGCCCTTGGACAGCTTGTAGCCGCTGTACTCCGGCTGGCTGCTGTAGACCACGCACGAGTTGACCATGATGATCGAGCCGCCCGGCTCGTCGTCGGTCTGCGCGAGGGCGTCGGCGAAGAGCGCCGAGAGCCGCAGGGGCGCGAAGACGTTGGTCTCGTTGGCGGTGCGCAGTCCGTCGAGGTCGAGCGTGCTGATCGGGTCCATCGGCGGGATGCCGAAGGCGTTGTTGATCAGGCAGTCCACCTTGCCGAACTCGTCGAGTGCCGCCTCGACCAGCTGCTTGCGCTGGTCCTCGTCGGTGATGTCGGTCGGTACGACGAGCGCCCGGCGCCCGTGCGCCCGGACCACCTCGGCCATCTTCTCGAGCCGCTTCGGGGTGCGGCTGGCGAGCACCAGGTCGGCACCCATCCGCGCCGCCTCCTCGCCCAGCGAGCGTCCGAGGCCCGGCCCGACACCGGAGAGCACGACGACCTTGTCGGTCAGCAGATCCACCATGGCGGACAGAGTAGAACGTGTTTCAGTTCTGGTCGAGGGGCGGAGCCGGAATAGTCGACGCGCCGATCGGTTGCACCTGGTCGTGACCACTCCTTCGATCACCCTCAACGACCAGACCTCCATCCCGCAGTTCGGCCTCGGCGTCTGGCAGGTGCCGGCCGGCGAGACCGAGCGCGTCGTGTCCGATGCGTTCGAGCTCGGCTACCGCCACGTCGACACCGCCCAGATGTACGGCAACGAGGAGGGGGTCGGCGCCGCGATCGCCCGCTCCGGCCTCGCCCGCGAGGACCTCTACGTCACCACCAAGCTCAACAACAACCGCCACGACCCCGCCCAGGCGAAGGACTCGCTGCGGGTATCGCTCGACAAGCTCGGCCTGGAGAAGGTCGACCTCTTCCTCATCCACTGGCCGCTGCCGACGCAGTACGACGGCGACTTCGTCTCGACCTGGGAGGCCCTCCTCGAGCTGCGCGAGGCCGGCCTGACCACCTCCGTCGGCGTCTCCAACTTCCAGCCCGACCACCTCGACCGGATCGTCGCCGCGACCGGCGTCGTCCCCGCCGTCAACCAGGTCGAGGCGCACCCCTACTTCGCCAACGACGCCGTCCGTGCCGCGACCTCCGGCCACGGCTCCCACGTCCAGGCCTGGTCCCCGCTCGGGCAGGGCGGCGGCGAGCTGACCGACCCGGCCGTGACCGCGCTCGCCGAGCGCCACGGCAAGACGCCGGCCCAGGTGCTCCTGCGCTGGGCCATCGACCGTGGCGACATCGTCTTCCCCAAGTCGCTGAGCAAGGCCCGGCTGGCGGAGAACGTCGAGGTCTTCGACTTCGCGCTCGCCGCCGACGAGGTGGCCGCCCTCGCCGCGCTGGACAAGGGCGAGGCCGGTCGCCAGGGCCCGAACCCGGACACCTTCGACTGGATCCCGAGCTGAGCGGAGCCGGTGGCCGGCACCGGGTGCGAGCTCGAGGTCGGCCCGAGACCGCGCCTGCGCCCCGCTCAGCGCTCGACGTGGCCCGCGAGGTTCGCGAGCGAGGCCGCGAGCCCCGCGGCGTGGGCCTCGGCGGAGACCCCGGTGGGGACGTCGTCGGCGCGGAACTCCACGCGCGTGCCGCCGCCGTCGGGCGCGACCGACCACGTCATCGTCATCGTGCCCGCGAACGCCGGATCGTCGATGAGCTCGACCGATCCGAGACACGGGCCAGCATCGTCCGGACCTGCGACATCTCGCTGCCCGGCGGCCCCGGCCTGTGGAGAGCCCTCAGCGTGAGGCGGTGAGCTCGCTGCGGTACGGCGGGTCGGCGCCGGGCCGCGAGACGGTGACGGCGGCGGCCGCGGCGGCGTGGCGGAGGACCTCCCGCCAGCCGTCCGGTGCGAGGGCGTGCAGTGCGCGCCGGGCGCCGGCGCCGAGGAGGTCGCGCTCCCACAGGGCATCGAGGATCGCGGCGGAGAAGGTGTCGCCGGCGCCGATGGTGTCGGCGAGGCCGCGATCGACCGCGGGGACGTCGACGACGCCGCCGCGGGTGACGGCGGTGGCGCCGTCGGCCCCGCGCGTGACGACGACGGCGGCGGGACCCGATGCGAGCAGCCGGGCCACGGCCTCCGCCTCCGGCGCGCCGGGGTAGAGCGCGGCCAGGTCCTCGTCCGAGGCCTTCACGACGTCGGCCAGCGCGACCAGACGCTCGATGCGGGCGACGACGTCGGGACCGGTGCCGGTGAGCGCGGGCCGCGCGTTGACGTCGTAGCTGATCGTCGCGGTGTCGCGCAGCGACCGGACGACGGCCCCGACCTGCTCCGCGCCCGGCGGCAGCACCGCGCTGTAGGAGCAGGCGTGCACGACGACCACGGCCCCGCCCTCGGGTGCCGCGAGGGCCGCGGGGTCCTCGGCGAGTCGCCAGTCGATGGCGAACTCGTACGCCGCCGCACCGTCCTCGCCGATCGACGCCCGGGCCACCGAGGTGCGGTCGACGACGTGCGGATCGCCCGCGAGCACGACCCCGGCGGACCGCAGGTGATCCGCCACCAGCGCCCCCGCGTCGTCGGCGGCGAAGCTGGTCGCGAACCGGACCGGCCGGTCCAGGCGGGCCAGGGCGACGGCGACATTGGCCGCGCTGCCCCCGGCGCGCGTGCTCACCGATCCGTCGCGACTGCGTACGACGTCGACGAGCGACTCCCCGGCCACGAGCGCAACCTGCTGCATGGCGGCATGTCTATCGCATCGGCGGGACGGGTGCTGTCGCCGTCCTCCTACGATGACCGGATGAGCGAGTCGGGCGAGCACGTCGCCGGGACGGCCGACGGCCCCGGGGAGACGTGGCTGTCGCTGCTCGTCGAGGACGCCACCGTCGAGGACCTGCGCGCGCATCGGGACCGCGTCCTCCGCGAGGCGCACACGGCCCGGAGCGCGCGGGCACCGAGGCGGAGGCCGCGCTCGCGGAGACCCTGCACAGCAGGCTCGCCGAGCGCCGGCTGCAGGCGCGCAACCTCGCGGCGCTCAACGACCTCGCCCGCAGGCTGGCCTCGCTGCACGACACCAGCGCCGTGTTGCAGGAGGTCGTCGCGCGCTCGCGCCAGCTGCTCGGCGTCGACGTCGCCTACATCATGGTCCGGCACGACGACGGCTCGCTGCGGATCGAGAGCGCCGACGGCTCGATGGGATCCGCGCTGCGCGGGCAGGTCCTGAGCGAGGGCCAGGGCCTGGGCGGCCAGGTGGTCAGCACCGGGCGCCCGATGTGGAGCGAGTCCTATCTCGCGGACGAGCGGCTCGCCCGCGGCGAGTCGTTGGAGCGGGCCGCGCGCAGCGAGCAGCTCGAGGGCATCCTCGGCGTGCCCCTGCAGGTCGGCGGCGAGACCATCGGCGTGCTGCTGGCCGCCGAGCGCCGCAGCCGCCGCTTCCTCGAGCAGGAGGTCGAGCTGCTCGCCGGGCTGGCCGCCCATGCCGCCGTCGCGCTGCGCAACGCCCAGATCTTCGGCCGGTACCAGCAGGCCCTGGACGACCTGCGCTCCTCCAACGCCAGCCTGCGCGAGCTCGACGTACGCCGCCAGCGGGCTGCCGCCCTGCGCGACCGTCTCACGGAGATCGTGCTGGCCGGCGGCGGCGTGAGCGAGGTCGCCGCCGCCATCGGCGAGGTGGTGCGTGCGCCGGTCGTCGTCCTCGACAACGACGGGCGGGTGCTCGGCGCTCCTCAGGAGGGTCTCGTGCTGCCCGCGGACCTCCCTCGGCCGGAGTGGTTCGCCGACGCCCGCACCGTGCGGCGCCCCGCGACCGACGGCGAGCTCGCCGCCACGGTGGTCGCGCTGCGCGGCGGCTACGCCGGCTGCGTGCTCGTCCCGGGCTCGCCGGAGGTCGACGACGAGACGGTGCGCCTGCTCGAGATCGGCGCCGTCTCCGTGGCGCTCGTGATCTCGTCGGAGCGGGTCGTGGCGGAGGCGGAGCTGCGCACCCGTGGCGAGCTCGTGCACGCCCTGCTGGCTCCCGACGTCGACGCCGGCAGCATCCGGCGCCGGGCCCGGGCGGCCGGGCTCGACCTGGACCTGCTGCGCTGCGTCGCGGTCCTGGACCCCGGTGCCGGCGACCATCGCCCCGCGGAGGCCCTCGCGGCCCGGCTCGCCTCGGAGCTGCGCGGCTGGTCGGCCGAGCACGCCGGGCAGATCGTCCTCCTCGTCCCGCGGACCGAGGCCGCGGCGGTCCGGGCGCGCGTGGTCGCGCTCGGTGGAGATCCGCTGCCGGCGGCGATCGGCATCGCGGACTGCGGCGGTGGGGTGGGCGAGGTCCGCGCGGCGTACGAGGCCGCCCGCCAGACCGCCACCCTGCTGCTCGCGCTGGGGCGCGGGCAGGCCGTGGCCCAGCCCGCGGAGCTGGGGGTCTACCGCTCCCTGTTCAGCAGCGCCGGCCGCGGCCAGATCGCGGACTTCGTCGACGCGACCCTCGGTGCGCTCCTGGCGCAGGACCGGCTGCGCGGCCGCGATCTGGTGACCACGGTGGACGTCTACCTCCGCCAGGCCCAGCACCATGCCCGCACCTGCGCGGAGCTGCACGTCCATGCCAACACGCTCTACAACCGGCTCGAGCGGATCGAGGAGGTGCTCGGGCCCGACTGGCGCGATCCGGATCGGGTCCTCGAGCTGCAGCTGGCCCTGCAGCTGCGCCGGCTCGCCGCCGTCCTCGCCTCGCCGTCGGCCGATCCGCGCTCGCCGGTGGAGGAAACGTCCGAGGCGACCCGGCAAGCGTAGAGATTCTGCCCGACGCCAGCTCGGACGGGCCGGTGGTCGGATGGGCGCATGACCGCCCCCGGGAGCACGCTGCTGGCAGAGATCGTCGACGCCGTGGGCGCCGAGCAGGTGGTCACCGACCCGGTCTCGACCGAGGCGCTGAGCCGCGACCATGCCGAGTGGGCCCCGTGCGGCGTGCCGTTGGCGGTCGTGCGGGCACGGAGCACGGCGGACGTCCAGGCCGTCGTCGCCGCCTGCCATCGCCACCGGGTGCCGGTGGTGTCTCGGGGGGCGGGCACCGGACTGTCCGGCGGCGCGAACGCGGTGGAGGGCGGTGTCGTGCTGTCGCTGGAGCCGATGCGGGCGATCCGGGAGATCAACCCGCTGGAGCAGCTGGCCGTCGTCGAGCCCGGCGTGGTCAACGACGACCTGCGGGCAGCCGTCGCCGGCCACGGCCTGTGGTACCCGCCGGACCCGGCGAGCTCGCCGTGGTCGACGATCGGCGGCAACGTCGCCACCAACGCCGGCGGCCTGTGCTGCGTGAAGTACGGCGTGACCCGCGACTACGTGCTGGCGCTGGAGGTGGTCACGGGCACCGGCGCGGTGGTCCGCCTGGGGCGTCGTACGGCGAAGGGCGTGGCCGGCTTCGACCTGGTCGGTCTCATGGTGGGCTCGGAGGGCACGCTGGGGATCGTCACCGAGGTCACCGTGCGGCTGCGGCCGCTGCCGCCCGCCGCGATCACCGTGGCCGGGCACTTCGCGTCGGTCGTCGACGCCGGGGCCGCGGTCCGCGCCGTCGGCGCCGCCGGGATCACGCCGGCGGCCCTGGAGCTGGTCGACCGGCACTGCCTGGAGGCCGTGGACGCGTGGAAGAACATGGGTCTCTCGGTCGACGCGGAGGCGGTGCTGCTGGCCCGTGTGGACGAGCCCGGCGTGACGGGGGAGCAGGTGGCGGACCGGATCGTCGACTGCTTCACCGGCGCCGGCGCGACCTGGGCGGACCGGTCCACCGACCCGGGGGAGGCCGAGGCGCTGTTCGAGGCGCGCAGGCTCGCCTATCCCGCGCTCGAGCGCCTCGGCCCGGTGCTGACCGAGGACGTGTGCGTGCCGAAGGACCACGTGCCCGAGATGCTGGCGCGGATCGAGAAGATCGCCGAGCACCACGACGTGCGGATCGCCAATATCGCCCACGCCGGCGACGGCAACCTGCACCCGTTGCTCATCACTCCGCCGGGCGACGACGCCGCGCGGGTACGTGCCCAGGCCGCCTTCGAGGACATCCTCGACGCCGCGATCGGCCTCGGCGGCACCGTCACGGGGGAGCACGGCGTCGGGCTGCTCAAGCGCGAGGGGCTCGAGCGCGAGGCCTCGCCCGAGGTGCTCGGGCTGCACCGCGCGATCAAGCGCGCCCTCGACCCCGCGCTGATCCTCAACCCCGGCAAGGTCGTCGCCATCGAGGGTGTCGGGTGAGGGGCGTGACCTCGCTCGCCGCGGTCGTGCTGGCCGCCGCGACGGCGCTGCTCGTCCCGACCGCGACCCCGGCGGCTCCGGCGACCCCGGCGGCCCCCGGGATGTCCTCGGCCGTCGCGCCCGAGATGACACCCCGGACCCTCACCACGGCCGACGGAACCATGACCTGGTACGCCTACCGGCCAGCCCGGCTGCGCGGCGACGCGCCGGTCGTCGTCCACCTCCACGGCGGCAACATGGACGCGCGCGAGGCCGCCCGGAAGTCGGGGCTGAACGAGCTCGCCGATCGCCTGGGCTTCGTCGCCGTCTACCCGCAGGCACCGCCGGACGCGGGACTGCTCGGCATCTGGGACTGGTCGCGGGCCGCGCGCAACGGGCGGGCCGATCCGGTCGGCTCGCTGGTCGCTGCCGTCACCCGTGCGGCCGTCCGGACCGAGCAGGGCGACGGCCGCCGGGTGCTCGTCAGCGGGATCTCCGCGGGAGCGGGCATGGCGGTGGTCGTGGCCGCCACGCGACCGGAGCTGTACGACGCGCTGCACGCCGAGGTGGGCTGCATGTACGGCGGTCTGAACTGCCTCCTCGGGACCCTCACCCCGGGCATCACCCTGTCCGCGGACGAGTCGGGCGCGCTGGCCTATCTCGCCATGGGGCCTCGGGCCCGGCGGATGCCGTTCCTGGTGTCGTGGGGGACGCTCGACGTTCCCGCCGTCCTCGCCGGGCAGCGCGCCCTCGTGCACCAGTGGCTGGTGACCAACGACTGGTCCGACGACCGGAGCGCGAACGGCTCGGTGCCGCGCAGCCCGGTGCGGCGCGATCGGCTCCAGTGGGGCGGGCGCACCGTCGACCGGGAGAGCTACGCCGACGCCCACGGCTGCCTCCTCGGCCAGACCTGGCTGGTCCACGGCCTGGCGCACGCCTACTCCGGCGGCCGACCGCAGGGTCTGCTCGACCTCGACGTGGATCCGGCGGGTCCGGACATGAGGGAGGTCGCCTACCGCTTCCTCCTGGAGCAGACGGGACCGGCCGGTCCACCCGCCGCGCTCGGCGGCCGGTGCCGATGAGCCCGTCCGCCACTTCCTAGAGAAATCATCCCGGGCCGCTGCCAGGTCCAGAGATTTCGTCCATGCCCGGCGCCGGCCCTGCGTGGTCCGATGAACACCATCGCGTGACCGTCGTCACGCCCCATCCGTCCTCATGCCGAAGGAGGCAGGCCCGTGCGCCAGCTCGTGCTCCACCGCCTGCTGTGGTCACTCCCCTCGCTCGCCATCGTCTCGGCGCTGACGTTCGTGCTCGCCTCGCTGGCGCCCGGCGACGCCGCCCGGACCGTCCTGGGCACCAACACCGACCCGGCGGCGTACGCCCAGGTCCGCGAGCAGCTCGGGCTGGACCGGTCGCTCCCCGCCCAGTACGGCGGCTGGCTCGCGGCGGCCGCGCGGGGCGACCTCGGCGACTCGCTGTTCACCCACGAGCCGGTGGTCGAGATCCTGCGGAGCCGGGTCGGCGTCACGCTCACCCTCATCGTGGGCGCCACCGTGATCGCCGCGGTGCTCGGGGTCGCGATCGGGGTCGTCGGCGCGGTCCGCGGCGGTGTCGCCGGCCGGGTGACCGACGCCCTGGCGATGCTCGGGATGGCGGTGCCGACCTTCTGGCTCGGCCTGCTGCTCATCCTGGTCTTCGCCAGCCGCCTCGGCTGGTTCCCCGCCACCGGGTTCGTGCCCTTCGCGGAGGACCCGCTGGGCTGGCTGCGGTCCTACACCCTTCCGGTGCTGACGCTCGCCACCGCCGGCGTGGCGACGATCGCGAAGCAGACCCGCGGTGCGGTGCTCGACGCGATGGGCACCGAGTACGTCCGCGCCCTGCGCGCCAACGGCCTGCCGGACCGGGCGATCCTCCTGAAGCACTGCCTCAAGAACGCCGCCGTCCCCGTCACCACCGTCGTCGGCCTGGTGATGATCGGCCTCCTGGGCGGCACGATCCTGGTCGAGCAGGTCTTCGCCCTGCCCGGCCTCGGCCAGCTCGCCGTCTCGGCGACCCTGCAGCACGATCTACCCGTCCTGGTCGGGGTGGTCACCACGTACACCCTGGTGGTGATGGCGTCCAACCTGGTCACCGACGTGGGCTACGGCTGGCTGAGCCCGCGGATGGAGGCCGGCCGATGACCGAGCAGCTCGCCACCACCGCCGTCGCGCCCGGGGCCGGCCTCGCCCCGGCGCAGACCGCACCGCGCCGCCGCCGCGGCAGGCTCTGGCTGCGGGTGCTGCGCCGCCCTGCCGGGGCCCTCGCCGCCGGTTGGATCCTGCTGGTCGCGGCCGGCGCCGTCCTCGCCGACCAGGTCGCGCCCTACGGTCCGCTCGCGCAGGACCTGCCCGCCAGCTACGCACTGCCCAGCGGCGAGCACCTGCTCGGCGCCGACCAGCTCGGCCGCGACATCCTGAGCCGGATCCTGCACGGCGGCCAGGTCACCCTGGCCGCGGTCGCCCAGGCCGTCGTCGTGTTCGTGCTCGTCGGCCTGCTCGTGGGCCTGGTCGCGGGCTACCGCGGCGGTCTCGTCGACCGGATCGTGATGCGGGCCTGCGACATCGCCCTCGCGATCCCGCTCGTGGTCACCCTCCTGGTCGTGCTCGCCATCTTCAGCCGCAACGAGACGGCGGCGATGGTCACGTTCGGCCTGCTGGCCTCGGCCGGCCTGGTCCGCATCGTCCGCGCCGCGACCCTGGCGGTACGGCGGGACGAGTACGTCCTGGCGGCCGAGGTCGCCGGCCTGCGGCCCGCCCAGGTCGTGCTCCGGCATGTCCTGCCCCGCGTGCTGCCGCCGGTCATCGTCCAGGCCTCGCTCCTCGCCTGCTCCGCGCTCCTGGTCGAGTCGGGCCTCAACTACCTCGCGCTCGGCGTCCAGCCCCGACCCCCAGCTGGGGCGGTCTGGTCGCCGACGCGTCCGCGGCGATCGCCAACCAGCCCTGGATGCTGGTCCCGAGCGGCGGGATCATCGTCGCGACGGCGCTGGCCTTCGGCGTGCTCGGTGACGTGGTGCGCGACGTGAGCGCCGACCGGAGCGCGACCGGGCCCGCCTCCTGGCGCCGGCTGCGCACCCCCGTCGTACGCCGGGAGGCGACTCCCGAGACCACGGCGGGCGAGGTGGCGCTCGAGCTGCGCGGCCTGCGGGTCCTGCACGGTGACACGGCCCTCGTCGACGGGGTCGACCTGGTCGTCGCTCCCGGCGAGGTCGTGGGCGTCGTCGGCGAGTCCGGCTGCGGCAAGACCCTCACCCTCTCCGCCCTGCTGCGGCTGCTGCCGCCCGGTCTCCGGATGAGCGCCGCCCGGCTCCGGGTCGGCGGCCGGGACGCGCTGGCGCTCACGGACCGTGGGATGCGCGCCCTGCGCGGCAGCGCCGTCGCGTTCGTGCCGCAGGAGCCGGTGGCCGGCCTCGACCCCGCCTTCACCGTGCGTGCCCAGCTGCGCGAGCTGGTGCGGCACCACGACGGCGGGTCGCGTCAGGAGGTCGACCGCCGGGTCCGGGAGCTGCTCGACCACGTCCGCCTGCCCGACCCCGAGCGGGTCCTCGCGTCCCATCCGCACGAGCTGTCCGGCGGCATGGCGCAGCGGGTGGCCATCGCCCGGGCGCTCGCCGGACGCCCCCAGGTGCTGCTCGCCGATGAGCCGACGACCGCGCTCGACGTCACGGTCCAGGCCGAGATCCTGCAGCTGCTGCGCGACCTGCGCGACAGCGACGGCCTCGCGATCGTCATCGTCACCCACGACTGGGGCGTGGTCGCCGAGCTGTGCGACCGCGCGGTGGTGATGTACGCCGGCGGCGTGGTCGAGCAGGGCGACGTCGTCGCGCTGTTCGAGCAGCCGCGGCATCCGTACACGCGGGCGCTGATGGAGGCCAACCCGGCCGAGGCCGGATTCCGCCGGCGACTGCGCTCCATCCCCGGCCAGGTGCCGCCCGCCGACGCGCGGCCCGCCGGGTGCGCCTTCGCCGAGCGCTGCGAGCGGCGGCGCCCGGACTGCAGCAGCGGCGCCATCCCGCTCGTCGAGCTCGACGAGCGCCGGGTGCGCTGCCTGCACCCGGTCGGCCCGGCCGCGGTCCCGCTGCCGCCCCTGCAGGAGGAGGTCGTCGATGTCGCCGCTCGTTGAGCTGGAGGATCTCACCGTCGTCTACGGCGGCCGCCGTGGACGCGGCCGGCGGGTGCTCGACGGCGTGAGCCTGGAGGTACGCCGGGGGGAGACGCTCGGCCTGGTCGGCGAGTCGGGATCGGGCAAGACCACCCTCAGCCGCGCCCTGCTCGGCCTCGTCCCGGTCGCCGGCGGCGCCGTGCGCTTCGACGGCCGGGACATCACCCACGCCTCCCGCCGGGAGCGCCGGGCGCTCAGCCAGCGGATGCAGGTCGTCTTCCAGAACCCCTTCCTCGCCCTCAACCCCCAGCGGACCATCGTCCAGTCGGTCGCCGAGACCCTCGTGTCACGCTCCGACATCGGCCGGGAGGAGGCGCGCGCACGCAGCCTCGCGATGCTCGAGCGGGTCGGCGTACCGGCGTCGGCCGCGGACCGGTATCCGGGCTCCTTCTCCGGTGGACAGCGTCAGCGCATCGCCATCGCCCGGGCCCTGGTCCCGCGTCCGGAGCTGGTCGTCTGCGACGAGGCCGTGAGCGCCCTGGACCTCTCGATCCAGGCCCAGGTCCTCAACCTGCTCGTGGAGCTGCAGGACGAGCTGTCCCTGACGTACCTGTTCATCACCCACGACCTCGCCGTCGTGCGCTACCTGTGCCACCGCGTCGCCGTCCTGCGCCATGGCGAGCTCGTCGAGACCGGCGACACCGCCGCCGTCTGCGCGGCACCCGGCCATCCCTACACCCGCTCGCTCCTCGACTCGGCCCCGATCGCCGACCCGCGTGTCTCGCGCGGCATCGCCTGACTCCGTTCCAGCACATCGATCCAAGGAGACCGTCATGTCCCAGCACCACCCCCGCCGTCGTGCGCGCGGCTCGCGACGGCGCGTGGCCAGCGCCCTGATCGCGGCCGTCGTCGGCGCCACCGGCCTGGCCGCCTGCGGCGGCTCCGCGTCCTCCGGGGCAGGCTCGGACGGGACGCTCACCATCGCCCTGCCCCTGAAGCCGCAGAGCCTCGACCCCGGCAAGAACGGCAACGGCGGACAGAACATCGTGCAGTGGCTCTCCTACGAGCCGCTCATCCGGCTCAACAGCGACGGCAGCCTCAGCCCCGGGCTGGCCACCGAGTGGGGCTACGTCGGCGAGGGCAACAAGGCCTTCGAGATGAAGATCCGCACCGACGCCGAATTCGCCGACGGCACCCCCGTGACGGCCGAGTCCGTGGCAGCCACGATCAACCACTACATCGCCAACCCCGGCCCCTGAGCCACTTCATGACCGGCGTCGAGTCGGCGAAGGCCACCGACGAGCAGACGGTGGCGGTCACGCTGAACGCGCCGAACCCGATCCTCCCGGTCGTGTTCAGCCAGTCGTCCAACTGGGGCAATGTCATCAGCCCGGCGGGACTGGCGGATCCCTCGAAGCTCACGACCGAGACGCACGGAGCGGGTGCCTACGTCCTCGACACCGCGCAGACCGTGGACGGCGACCACTACACCTTCGTGCCCAACGACAACTACTGGAACCCGGACGCGATCCACTGGGAGAAGGTCGTCGTGCGGGTCCTCCCGGACGCCAACGCGGCCCTGCAGGCCCTCAAGAGCGGCCAGATCCAGGTCGACATGAACTCCCAGGGCGACATCGTGAGCCAGGCGCGCAAGGCCGGCGGCGTCGACATCGCCGAGGGCCCCGGCTTCGTGCAGGCCCTGTTCCTCATGGACCGCGCCGGCGAGCTGACCGAGGCGCTCGGCGACGTCCGGGTGCGCCGTGCCCTCAACCACGCCGTCGACCGGAAGGCGATCGCCGCCGCGCTGGGCGGCGACTTCACCCCCACGGCGCAGATCGCGCCGGTGGGCACCGACGGACACGACGAGGCGCTGGACGAGACGTACGCCTACGACCCGGACCTGGCCCGCGAGCTGCTGGCCGAGGCCGGCTACGCCGACGGCTTCGAGATCGACGCACTGTCCATGAGCCTGTTCCAGACCGACACGCTCGCCCAGGCCGTCGCGTCCCAGCTGGAGGAGGTGGGCGTCACGGTGAGGCTGAAGAGCATCGGCGCCGACCTCAACCAGCTGATCGCCGACATGGCGACCAAGGAGTACGCCGCCGTGTTCTTCAACGCCGGCACCAACATGTTCACCAACGCGCTGCAGAACTTCGCCTCGCCGGCGTCGCCGCTCAACCCGTTCGCCAGCAAGGGGGAGGAGGTGATCGGCGCGTTCGAGGCCATGGCCGCGGCGCCGGAGGAGGAGGTCCCGGCCGCTGCCGTCGCGCTCAACCGCGCCGTCGTGGAGCAGGCGTGGTTCGTCCCGCTGGTCCAGACCCCGGCGTACGCCTTCGCCCGTGGCATCGGGAGCTTCGGCGACGTGGGCAATGCCGGCGCGCTCGACGTGCTGTCCTGGACGCCCGCCTCCTGAGAGAAAGCACCCACATGACCACGGTTCGCACCTCCGACGGCGTCCGGCTGCACCACACCGACACGGGCCCGGGCACGACGGGAACGACGGTCGTGCTCGTCGCGGGCTTCATGGCCTCCGCATTCACCTGGCAGCTGCAGGTCGACGCGCTCGCCGCCGCCGGTCACCGGGTCGTCTGCCTGGACCGCCGCAACCACGGGCTGTCGGACTTCCCCGCCTACGGGCAGCGGATGGGCCGGCACGGGCAGGACCTCCACGAGGCGCTGACCCAGCTGGCGATCGACGACGCCGTGGTCGTCGGCGGCTCGCAGGGCGCGAGCACGGTGTGGGCGTGCCTCGACCTGCACGGCACCGACCGGATCCGCGCCGTCGTGAGCGTCGACCAGACGCCGCGCATGCTCAACGGGACGGCTGGGAGCACGGCTTCTACGGCTACGACCGCACGAACGCCGGCACCTACTTCTCGGCGGAGATACCGGCGACCGGCCGCGGCGCCGGGCCCGAGCGGACGCTCGCGACCCTCGCCGTGCTGGCCCGGCGCGTGGGCGGCGACCCGCAGGAGGCCATGGCCGCGCTGATGCCCGGCCTGCACCCGGTCACCCTCCCGCTGCTGCAGGACCACGCGCTGCAGGACTGGCGCGACGTCGTCGCGCGCGCCGACGTACCCGTCCTCATGGTCGCGGGCGCCGACAGCCAGTACTGGCCGGCCGAGCACGCCGAGATCACCGCCGCCTCGACCACCCGGGGCAGGGCGGTCGTCCTCGACGACTGCGGGCACGCCGCGAACCTCGACCGACCGGAGGAGTTCAACGCGGCGCTGCTCGCGTTCCTCGAGGACGTCGTGCGATGACCCGGGGCGCACCCGCCGGTGCGCGGACGCGTCTGTCTCCCCGTCGCCCGGCGGGTGCTCGCCGACCGTTACCGGGCGCTCCGCGAGATCTGAGCTTGGATCCGTGGATGGGCTCGCTACGGCGCCCATCCACGGATCCAAGCTGAGCGGAGCGCCGGAGCGGACGACCGCGCTACGAGATCATCCGCCGCGCGACCGCGCGCTGCCGTGCGGCGATCCGCTCGGCGTACTGCTCCGCCGAGAGCCCCACCAGGCCCGGAAGCCGCTTGGCCACCTCGGCGACCGGGACGACGTCGACGGAGGGCCCGTCCTCGGCGGTCAGCGCGCGCGACAGCTGCTGCCAGCGCAGCATGATCGGGCCGGTGCGGTGGCCGGTGGTCTCCAGCCAGTTCGCGGCGGGAGCGGGCGCGCCGTCGAGGAGTGCGGGCGGCCGCTCGGAGATGACGAAGCGCATCACGCCGTCGTCGTCGGCCGAGGCCTGGGCCTTGGTGAGCGAGGTCTGGTGGGTCTCGTAGTCGGTGGAGGCGTACCAGTCGGAGCCGATCTGGATCGCCTGGTAGGTGCAGTCGTCACAGCGCGGAACGCTCACGATCATGGCCTCGTCCTCGGCCAGCTCGTAGTGGCCGATGGAGGAGAACTGCGAGGACAGGCCGCCGGGGGTGGAGGCGGGGACGGTGAGGGTGTTGGCCGGCTCCTGGTACTGGAAGAAGTGGGGGAAGGCGAACCAGGTCTGGATCGAGCCGACCAGCGACCGGGCGGCGACCTCGTACCTCTTCCGCAGCACCTCCTCGCTCAGCGGACGCCGAGCCCGCCCCACGGTGTCGACCCGCTCGATGGTCAGGGTCCCGCGGGTCTCGGTGTCCCAGTCGTTGAAGACCTCGCGCACGATCAGGGTCTTCGCGCCCGGCTCGGCGGTGTACGCGAAGGAGAAGCCGCCGTCGTCGTCGATCGACAGCTCGCGGTCGTCGAACGCCATGAGGGACGTGGCGGCCGAGTCGGCGGAGTACGTCCCGCCCATCACCTGGAAGGACAGGTCCGCCGACGTGCCCCGCCGCCCCTTGATGACATACGAGACGCCCTCGCGCAGGTAGGCGTGGAAGTAGACGGCGTCGGGGTTGTCGAGGCCCTGCCGCGAGAACTGGTGCGTCGGGTTGATGAAGAGCGGCTGCTCGAGGTCGTAGTCGAAGGCGGTCTGCAGCGCCATCCGGATCCGGCCGGCGAGGTAGTCGTAGCCCTCGAGCCGGT
Organism: Nocardioides humi; assembly: GCF_006494775.1. Classification (NCBI taxonomy): domain Bacteria; kingdom Bacillati; phylum Actinomycetota; class Actinomycetes; order Propionibacteriales; family Nocardioidaceae; genus Nocardioides; species Nocardioides humi. Next base: position 4,102,251 of record NZ_CP041146.1, read on the forward strand.
CCGCCTCGATCCGGATGAACGGGGCGTTGGCGATCAGCTCCTCGGCCTCCGCGATCGCCGCCTGCAGCGGGCCGGTCAGCCCGAGCGACGCGCTCATCAGGCGACCTCGGCGATGATGCTCTCGGCGTACTGCTCGAGGTGCTTGACCTTCGTCTCGAGCGGCTCGGTGTCCGGGCCTTTGATGTAGGGCACCCGGAAGCCGACGATGCAGTCGGTGACGCCCTTGTCCTCGAGTCGCTTCACGCCGTCGACCGTGTAGGCGTCGTACGAGATGACGTGGACCTCGAACTCGTCCGGCCCGCGGGTGTCGCCCTCCTCGGCGCGGATCTCGGCGAGGCGGGTCAGCAGGCGGTCGAGCTCCTCGCCGTCGCCGCCGGCGTGCATCCACCCGTCGCCCTTGCGTACGGCGCGCCGCAGCGCCGCGTCGGAGTGGCCGCCCACGAGCAGCGGGATCCTCTCGGTCGGGGCGGGGCACTGCTGGAGCGGCTCGATGTCGTAGAACTCGCCGCTGTAGCCGAAGAAGGTGGGCTCGTCGCCGGGCTGGGTCAGGCCGCGGAGGATGTCCATGCACTCGTCCATCCGCTTGCCGCGCCGCTCCCACGGGACGCCGAGCGCCGCGAAGTCCTCGGGCCACGGCGAGAGCCCGACGCCGAGGCCGAGCCGGTTGCCGGACAGGAACGCCAGCGAGGAGGCCTGCTTGGCCACGAGCACCGGCGGCCGGATCGGCAGCTTGAGCACGAACGGCGTCAGGCGCAGCGTCGAGGTCACCGCGAACAGGTGCGCGCACAGGATGAACGTCTCGATGAACTCCTTGCCGAGCAGGAACTCGCGGTCCCCGGTGTCGGTGTAGGGGTACTTCGAGTCGGACTCCTGCGGGTAGATGAGGCTGTCCGCGATCGTCATCGAGGTGTAGCCCGCGGCCTCGCAGGCCTGGGCGAGCGGGGCGTAGTAGTCGGCGTGGGTCATGCCCTCGGCGAAGGAGAAACGCATGCCGCCACACTAGAACCTGTTCTAGATTTCTGCCAGAGTCATCCCATGGCGGCACTGCCCAAGGAGCGTCCCGACGGCCTCGACAGGCCGATCGTCGGCACGATCATGAAGTACGGCGCGAAGGCGAACGTCGCGGTCTACCGGCTCACCAACGGCCGGATCGGCGCGACATGGCGGATCGGAGCGGGCTGGCGCAAGCCCGTCCCGGTGCTGCTCCTCGACCACGTCGGCCGGAGGAGCGGCAGGCGGTTCACCACCCCGCTGCTCTACCTGCGCGACGGCGCGGACCTGGTGATCGTCGCCTCCCAGGGCGGGCTGCCGAAGCACCCGCAGTGGTTCCACAACCTGGTCGCGCACCCGGACACGACCGTCGCCGTACCGGCGGAGCGGAGCCGAGCCGTGCGCGCCCGGGTGGCCGGACCGGAGGAGCGGGCCGCGCTGTGGCCGCGCCTGGTCGAGCTGTACGCCGACTTCGAGAGCTACCAGTCCTGGACCGACCGCGAGATCCCCGTCGTCGTCCTCGAGCCCCGCTGACCCCGCTGAACCGGCTAGGAGCAACCCCGTGGACCTGCAGGAGCTGATCGACCGCGCCGAGATCGCCGACGCGATCACCCGCTACACCCTCGCCGTCGACGAGGGCGACTTCGACCGCCTCGACACCGTCTTCACCCCCGACGCCCACATCGACTACACCGAGAGCGGCGGCGTCGTCGACAGCTACCCGGTCGTCAAGGCCTGGCTCGCCGAGGTGCTGCCGGGGTTCTCCGCCCACCGGCTGCACACGGTCGGGCAGATCGCCTTCGACTTCGCCGACTCCCACGACGAGGCCGCCGTGACGGCGTACTTCCACAACCCGATGCGGCTGTCCTCATTCGATCGGCCAGACGGCAAGGGCGGTGAGCGGGTGGTCGAGGTCGGCGGCCTGTATCGGCACACCTTCGTGCGGACGGCGGACGGCTGGCGCTCCCGGAGGCTGCACGAGCAGGTCGTCTGGACCCGCGGCTTCTGAGCGGTCCCGCTCACTGGCGTCGCGCCTCCCGCACGAGCAGGTGCTGGAGGTACACCCCGCCGACGCTGACGACGCCCTCGCGCGCAGCCCGCGCTCGCTCACCCGGCTCGTCCAGGGCGACGTCGGCCTCTCGTTCGTCGCGCTCCGGGCGCGGGTCCGGCTGCACCGGTCGACGTACGAGATCGCCCGGGGGCGCCCGCTCGCCGGGGTGGCGAGCGCCGTCGGCTACCGGTCGCCGGCGTCGTACGGCGCCGCGTTCCGGGCGGCGACCGGACTGAGCCCGGGCTGCTTCTGAGTCCCGCCGGTGGCCCGCGTGTTTGGCTGCCGACCAGGGGACACGGACAATGGGCGGGTGAGCGACCAGCGGCAGTCCCCCTCCGAACGTCCCGTGCTCAACGGGCTGGTGGCGCTGGTCGCGGTGGCGCTGGGTGTCGGCCTGATCCTGGGCGTGGTGGCCCTGGTCGGCACGAAGGTGCTCGGGCTCGGCAGCGACGACGGCGACTCCTCGGCACGGTCCACGGTCCGGCAGTCGATGTACCTGCCGACGCCCGTGGAGACCGACGAGGAGACCGGCCCGCTGGTCACCCTCCACACCGAGGACACCGACGAGCCGGCCACCACCGACACCACCGAGACCGACATCCCCGAGGACGAGCCGACGTCGGAGACCACCAGCGAGTCCGCGGCGTCCGGCGAGATCTCGCTGCAGGCGCTCGCCACCGCGGTCGCCAGCGGCGAGCGGATCTACTTCAGCGGCGTCTACCCGGGCGGCGAGGGCGCGATCTTGTGGGTGCAGCGCTTCGAGAACGGCGACTGGGCCGACTTCCCCGCCAGCGTCGGCGTCACCAACGGCACCTTCTCCAGCTACATCTTCACCGGCGTCAGCGGGGTCAACCGGTTCCGTGTGGTCGACCGCGACAGCGGCACCGTGAGCAACGAGATCAGCGTCACCGTCGGCTGACTGATCTGATGGAGTCGGCCGGGGACGCGTCCGGGGTTTCCGGGGCGTGGCTCGGGCTCGCTGTAACACGTTGATCGCTGCTCTAGCAGCCCCATGACGTCGGTCGGCCCGGTCTGTGCAGGGCTGCTAGAGCAGGCGCGCGGCGGGTACACCGGCAAACAACGTGTTACAGCGCGCGCCGCCACGCGCCGCCACGCGCCGCCACGCGCCGCCACGCGCCGCCACCGGCCCCCGGCCCCGGAGATCTCCTCGCCCCGTCGGGAACAACCCGGCGCGGGCCGCCGTTGCAGCCTGTGTCAGACTTGAGTCCATCCGGCTCAACTAACTTGCATCCACATCTGAACTCACGGAGGAAACACACATGGCACGAGCTGTCGGCATCGACCTCGGTACGACGAACAGCGTCGTCGCGGTCCTCGAGGGCGGCGAGCCCACGGTCATCGCCAACGCGGAGGGAGCGCGGACCACGCCGTCCGTCGTCGCCTTCGCGAAGAGCGGTGAGGTGCTCGTCGGCGAGGTCGCGAAGCGCCAGGCGGTCACCAACGTCGACCGCACCATCCGGTCGGTCAAGCGCCACATGGGCACCGACTGGACCACCCACATCGGCGACCCGGTGGACAAGGACTTCACGCCGCAGCAGATCTCGGCGTTCATCCTGCAGAAGCTGAAGCGCGACGCGGAGGCCTACCTCGGCGAGACCGTCACCAACGCGGTGATCACGGTCCCGGCGTACTTCTCCGACGCGCAGCGCCAGGCCACCAAGGAGGCCGGCGAGATCGCGGGCCTCACGGTCGACCGGATCGTCAACGAGCCCACCGCGGCCGCGCTGGCGTACGGCCTCGACAAGGGCGACGACCAGACCATCCTCGTCTACGACCTCGGTGGCGGCACGTTCGACGTGTCCCTGCTGGAGATCGGCGAGGGCGTCGTCGAGGTGAAGGCCACCAGCGGCGACAACCACCTCGGTGGCGACGACTGGGACAACGCGATCGTCGAGTGGATGGTCAAGAAGTTCAAGGACGCCAACGGCGTCGACCTCTCCGCCGACAAGATCGCCGCCCAGCGCCTCCAGGAGGCCGCGGAGAAGGCGAAGATCGAGCTGTCCTCCTCGAGCGACACCACGATCCACCTGCCCTACATCACCCACGGCGAGAACGGCCCGCTGCACTTCGAGGAGCGGCTCACCCGCGCGGAGTTCCAGCGGCTCACCGCGAGCCTGCTCGAGCGCACCAAGGCGCCCTTCCAGAACGTCCTCAAGGACGCCGGCGTCAAGGTCGCCGACATCGACCACGTGGTCCTCGTCGGCGGCTCGACCCGGATGCCCGCGGTGACCGAGCTCGTCAAGGAGCTGCTCGGCGGCAAGGAGCCCAACAAGGGCGTCAACCCGGACGAGGTCGTCGCCGTCGGCGCGGCCCTGCAGGCCGGTGTCCTCGCCGGTGAGGTCAAGGACGTGTTGCTCCTCGACGTCACCCCGCTCAGCCTCGGCATCGAGACCAAGGGCGGCGTGTTCACCACGCTCATCGAGCGCAACACCACGATCCCGACCAAGCGCTCGGAGATCTTCACCACCGCCGACGACAACCAGCCGTCGGTGGAGATCAAGGTCGCCCAGGGCGAGCGGGCCATCTGGTCGCAGAACCAGCCGCTCGGCAACTTCGAGCTGACCGGCCTCCCGCCGGCCCCGCGCGGCGTACCGAAGATCGAGGTCACCTTCGACATCGACGCCAACGGCATCGTCCACGTCTCCGCCAAGGACCAGGCGTCCGGCCGCGAGCAGTCGATGACCATCTCCGGCGGCAGCGCGCTGTCCAAGGACGACATCGACCGGATGGTCAAGGAGGCCGAGCAGTACGCCGAGGAGGACGCCAAGCGTCGCGAGGCCGTCGAGGTCCGCAACCAGGGCGACCAGCTCGTCTACACGACCGAGAAGTTCCTCGCCGACAACGGCGACAAGATCCCGGACGACGTCAAGGCGGAGGTGACCACCGACCTCGAGGCGCTCAAGGGCGTGCTCGAGAACCAGGAGTCCAGCGCCGAGGACCTCACCGGCGCCATCTCCAAGCTGGGCGAGTCCAGCCAGAAGATGGGTGCCGCGATGTACGCCGCCGCCGAGGCCGAGTCCGCCGCGGCGGGGGGCACCACCGGCGCGACCGGTGAGTCGGACGACGACGTCGTCGAGGCCGAGATCGTCGACGAGGACCCCGAGGGCGACGCCAAGTGACCGAGGAGAACCTCACCCCGGAGGGGGAGCCGCAGGAGACTGCGGCTCCCTCGCCCGAGGGCCAGGACCAGTCCGAGGCACCGGAGCCGCCCGCGGCGTCGGAGCCCGCCGACACGGCGGCCGAGCAGGCGGAGGCGACCCCCGAGGCCGACGAGCTCGCCGTCACGAGGATGGAGCTGGAGGAGCGGACCCTCGACCTGCAGCGCCTGCAGGCGGAGTTCCTCAACTACAAGCGCCGCGTCGACCGCGACCGGGAGCTGCTCCGCGAGAACGCGACGTACGCCGCGCTCACGCCGATCATCGACGTCCTCGACACCATCGACCGGGCCCGCGAGCACGAGCCGCTCGAGGGCGGCTTCAAGGCCGTGGCCGAGCAGCTCGAGCGCGTCGTCGCCGGGCTCGGCCTGGTGAAGTTCGGCGAGCCGGGCGACGCGTTCGACCCGACCATCCACGAGGCGCTCTCGCACATCGGCACCGACGCCGAGGTCGAGGTGACGACGTGCAAGGTGGTCGCGAAGGCCGGCTACAAGATCGGCGACCGGGTGGTCCGCGCAGCGCAGGTGCTGGTGGTCGACCCGGCTTGACGACAGACATGAACGAAGGGAGGTGCGTGCGAGATGAGTGACGACGGGATCCGGTCCGACTGGGCGACCAAGGACTTCTACAAGGAGCTCGGGGTCGCGAAGTCGGCGACGCAGGACGAGATCAAGAAGGCGTACCGCAAGCTCGCGCGCGCCAACCACCCCGACTCGCACCCCGACGACACCGCCAAGCACGACCGGTTCAAGGCGGTGGCCGAGGCGTACGACGTCCTCGGGGACGCCGACAAGCGCAAGAAGTACGACCAGGCCCGCGAGATGTTCAGCCGCGGCGGGTTCCCCGCGGGGGCCGGCTTCGGCGGCGGTGCCGGCGGCTTCGGCGGTGGCTTCGGCGGCAATGTGAACGTCGAGGACCTGCTCCGCGACCGCGCGGGCGGTGGGGGCGGCGGGTTCGGCGACCTCTTCGGCGACCTGTTCGGCGGGGGCGGCCGGGGCCGCGCCCGGGCCCGGGCCACCCGCGGCGCCGACCTGGAGACGACGGCCACGATCGGCTTCACCGAGGCGCTCGAGGGCGCGACCGTGTCGCTGCGGGTCAGCTCCGACGGCGCCTGCGCGACCTGCCACGGGACGGGCGGCAAGCCCGGCACCCAGCCGCACGTGTGCCCGACCTGCGACGGCAGCGGCTTCGTCACCGCCTCCGTCGGCGGCGCGTTCTCGATGAACGAGACGTGCCCGACCTGCGGCGGACGCCAGCTCGTGTACGACGACCCCTGCCCCACCTGCCACGGCTCGGGCCTGGGCCGGTCCACCCGGACCATCCAGGCGAAGATCCCGGCCGGGGTGAAGGACGGGCAGCGGATCCGGCTGCGCGGCAAGGGCGCGCCGGGCGAGAACGGCGGCCCCGCCGGTGACCTCTACGTCACCGTCAAGGTCACCGGGCACCGCGTGTTCGGCCGCAAGGGCGAGCATCTCACCGTCGACGTACCCGTCTCGTTCGCGGAGCTCGCGCTCGGTGCCGAGATCAAGATCCCCACGCTCGGCGCTGCGCCGGTGACCCTCAAGGTCCCGGCCGGCACGCCCAACGGCCGCACCTTCCGGGTGCGGGGCAAGGGCGCCGCCAAGGCCGACGGCTCGCGGGGCGACCTACTGGCGACGGTCGAGGTGCAGGTGCCCAGCACCCTCGACGCCGACGCCAGGGCGGCCCTGGAGGCGTACGCCGCCGCGACCGCCGACACCCAGCTGCGGTCGGGCCTGTTCCAGGACGCCGGCTGATGGCCGCCGCCGCCCGACCGCCGCAGGGGCCTCCGGGCGAGGAGGACGCCGTCTACGTCATCAGCGTGGCGGCCCAGCTCAGCGGCCTGCACCCGCAGACGCTGCGGACCTACGAGCGGGTCGGGCTGATCACGCCCGGCCGCACGGGCGGCGGCGGCCGGCGGTACTCCTACCGCGACATCGAGCGGCTGCGCGAGATCGCCCAGCTCACCGCCGCCGGCATCGGCATCGAGGGCGTCAAGCGGATCCTCGACCTCGAGAACGCCGTGGCCGCGCTGCGGTCCCGCAACGCCGAGCTGGTCGCGGAGCTGGACGCCACCCGCGAGGCGCTCCGCCAGGCCACCTCCACGCGCCCGAGTCTCCCGCGCAGCAACCTCCCCGCCCTCCCCGGCACGACCGTCGGCCAGTCCGTCGTCGTCTGGCGCCGCAACCCCTGACACCGCGGTGGGGTCGGCGCAGGTTGGTGCGACACCGTGACCTGAGATCCCTGTGCCGTTCGCCACAACAGGCGTTAACCTCCACCCGTCGGGTCTGTCCGGGTGCATGGGGGCACGCCGGCGAGACTCACGGGACGAGAGGTGCGCGTGGACGCAGTGCTGGACTGGCTCAGGGACTGGGCCGACCACGTCGACTGGTTCGCCTTCGTGTCGATCCCCTTCTTCACCGGGATCATCGGCTGGCTGATCAACTGGTCCGGGCTGTGGATGCTCTTCAAGCCGATCGACTTCCACGGCTTCCGGATCCCCGGCCTGCGCGAGGTGGCCGGCGTGCTGCCGCGCAAGCTGCAGGAGGTGCCCGGCTGGATGGAGGGCGGCCTCGGCTGGCAGGGGATCGTGCCCGCGCGCGCCGCCAAGATGGGCAGCATCGCCGTCGACAAGGTGATCGCCAAGCTCGGTACGCCGGCCGAGTTCTACGCCCAGCTCGAGCCCGACCAGATCGCCGAGCACATCGTCGCGGTCTTCCGCCCCGACCTCCCGGCGCTCGTCGACGACGTGATGATGCGCGAGCACCCGCGGCTGTGGCGGGACCTGCCGCGCCCGGTGCGCCAGGCCGTCATCGACCGGGTCCAGGCCCAGCTGCCGGGCGTGGTCAAGACGATCACCGACGAGATCGGCGTCCACATCAACCAGCTGCTCGACCCGAAGATCATGGTCATCGACCACTTCCGGAAGAACCCCGAGCTGGTGGTCAAGGTCTTCAAGGACGTCGGCCAGCGCGAGCTCAACCTGATGGTCGCCTTCGGCTTCATCTTCGGCTTCCTGCTGGGCATCCCGGTCGCGATCGTCGACCAGACCTGGCACATCTGGTGGTTGCTGCCGCTGCTCGGCATCGTCGTCGGCTGGACCACCAACCTGCTCGGCATGTGGCTGATCTTCGACCCGCCGGAGGAGCGGCGGATCCTCGGCATCAAGGTGCAGGGCCTGTTCCTGCGCCGCCAGGACGAGTGCGCCGAGGTCTACGCCCGGATCATCGCCGACGACGTGATCACGCTCGAGCGGATCGGCGACTTCCTCATGGACGGCCCGCGCGGCGATCGCACCCGGCAGATGATCGCCACCGCGATGCGGCCCGCGATCGACAAGGCCGCCGGCCCGCTGCGCGGCGCGGTCAACGTCGCGATGGGCGGGCGGCGGTACGACAGCATCAAGGACTCCTTCGCGCAGGAGGCGGTCGGCCGCACCATCACGCCGTTCCGCGACGCCGACTTCAGCCGCCAGCAGTCGGAGAAGATCCGGGTGCTCATCGCCCGGCGCACCAAGGAGCTGCCGCCGCGCGACTTCGTCGAGATGATGCGCTCGGCGATCAAGGAGGACGAGTGGATGCTCTACGCCCACGGCGCGATCATGGGGGCCGCCGGCGGGTTCATCCACCTGGGCATCTTCAATTGGGGTTGGATCCCCGGGTTCCCACCATCATGACCAGTCGGTGCTTGCTGGACCCACCCCCGGTCCGGACCTGGGTTCCCGCCGTGACCTCCCCCGTGAACACATGTCCGAGCACCGGAAGGGCGACATGACCGACGACGACCTCGACAAGGATGGCCTGCCGCGGCTCCCCGCGCTGACCGGCCCTGCCGTCGCCGACTCGCTGCCCGGGCTGGCGCGGGTCGCCGGCTCGGCCGCGCTGCACACCGCCGGCTGGGGGCTGCGGACCACGACCCGCAACTGGATGCGGGTCGGCCGCGCCGTCACCAGCCGCGACGAGGCGACCGCGCTGATCCGCGATGTCGGCTCGTACGTCGGCGCGCTCGGCGAGGTCGCCAAGCAGGTGTCCGGCGGGGTGCCCGTCGCGACCGCCCTGATGCGCGCGGGCGAGACCCTCGGCGCCAGCGCCGACCGGCCGCGCGAGACGATGGTGACGCCGGTCGTCGACGGCCAGGTGATCGCGTCGCGACCGCAGTCCCTGCGCGAGCGCGGCAACGAGCTGCTCGAGCGCTCCCGCGACGTGTGGAGTCAGGACGACCGGCACCCGGCGTTCGACCGGATCCTCGACGAGCTCGCGCCCGACGAGGCCCGGATCCTGGTGATGATGCTGCGCGACGGCCCGCAGCCGTCGGTCGACGTCCGCACCGGCGGGCCGATCGGCATGGTCAGCAGCCAGCTGATCGCGCCCGGGCTCAACATGGTCGGGCCGCGGGCCGGCCTCCGCTACCTGGAGCAGGTGCCGTCGTACCTCAACAACCTGTTCCGGCTCGGCCTGGTCTGGTTCTCCCGCGAGCCGGTGCACGACCACCTGGAGTACCAGGTGCTCGAGGCGCAGCCCGACGTCCTCGCGGCGCTGCACTCGGTGAAGTTCGCCAAGGTCGTCCGGCGCAGCATCCACCTCACGCCCTTCGGCGAGGAGTTCTGCAAGCTGGCGCTGGTCGACGAGCGGACCGCCGCGAGCGACGACCTGCCCGAGCACGAGACCCCGCCGGAGATCGACGGCTGAGCACGCTCCCGGGTCAGCGGTCGAGCGGCTCCGGCCGGGCCACGCTCTCGCGGAGCTGGCCGCGGCGCCAGAGGTGGTGGATCACCAGCGCCGCGGTGATCGAGCCGAGGACGCCCAGCCCGAGGTCGCCGAGGGTGTCCTCGTAGGCGAACGCCCGCTCGGAGTGGCCGTGGATGAAGGCGGCGTACTCGGCGATCTCCCAGGCGATCGCCGCCGTGGCGCCGACGGCGAGCGCCCGCTCGACCACGCGGATCCGGCTCGCGCTGTGGTGCAGCGTCAGCAGGATGACCGCGGTCGCGATCAGCCCGGTGTTGACGAAGTGCATGACGTCGTCGAACCAGACGATCCGGTCGTAGAGGTCCATCCGGTTGCCGAGGATGTCGGTGAAGCAGGTCAGCGTCACCAGCAGGTCGGGCAGCCAGGGGAAGGGCGCGCGGTCCTTCCACCACAGCAGCCAGATCACCGGCACGGTGAAGGACGCCAGCGGATAGCCGATCGCCCGCGCCTCGGCGGCCTTGTCCCGCAGGTTGCTGCCGTCGGGATCGATCACCGCGAGGAGCAGCAGCAGGACGAGCATCCCCTTGGCGGCCACGTCCGCCGTCCGCAGGAACGGCGTCGCGGGGTAGCGGACGGCAGCGACCCGGCTCATACGGCGCTCCTGTCGTCGGTGAGCCGTGATTCTCGCACGCTGGCTAGATGAATGAGTCGAAGGCCTCGCACGCTGCGCGACGCTCAGCATCCACGCTCGCGGCGTTGCCGATGCTCGACGTGCGTCCAGCATGCCTTCGCCTCGGCGCCTTGCGAGCGCGGCGCCGAGCGCCGCTCGCAGCACGATCCCTTGGACTCATTCATCTAGCGCACGATCCGGCCGCCCTCGGCGCGCCACCACCGGGCGCCGGCGCGGACGGCGGCGGGCAGGGCGGGGTCGGCGGCGATCTCGTCGAGCTCGGGCTGGCCGGACATGCCGGCCGCGAACAGGGCGTCGCGGGCGAGCTCGTCGTCCGCGACGACGTACGTCCGCAGCAGCGCGGGCGGCAGCGGCGCGCCGGCGAACCCGCAGACGGTGAGCCCGGCGCCGCGCACGACCGGGTCCTCCGCGGCCAGCCAGGGCGCGGGATCCGCGCGCTCGAAGGGCACCATCAGGTTGGCGAAGGCGAGGGCCGCGCCGTGGCGGGTGGTCTCGTCGGGGCCGTCGAGCGCCGTCGCGCACAGCTGCTCGCGCACGGCGTCGGCGAACGGCGAGGCCGCCAGCAGGAACGACGACGTGACCACGTGGGTGGCCCGGAAGTCGTAGAGCACCTCGAACAGCAGCCGGGCCAGCATCGTCTCGCCGGCGCTCGCGCGCGAGATCCCGGCGGCCAGGGTGGCGGCGTGGGTGAAGTGCCGGTTGCGCCGGGTGCGCGTCCACGCGGCCGCCCGCCGCGGTGCGACGAGCGGGTGCCGGAGGCGCTCCTGCACGCTGGTGCGGAACTCCGGCGGGCAGCAGGCGAGGGTGGCGCTGAGGATCGGCGCCCGCAGCGGGTCGCCGGCCGCGGCGTCGCAGGCGTCCGCGAACACCGGGACCAGCGGATACCAGTCGGTGCGCCGCAGCCCGCCCACGCTGCGCATGTTCTGGATCCCCAGGCAGCCCGCCCGCGCCACCTGCCACGACGGGTCGGACAGCAGCTCGCCGCACCAGCGGGCCAGCTCCGGGCCGGGCCGCTCGGTCACCGCGCTGAGCAGGTCGGCGGGGCGCTGCATGCCGGGCACGTCCACCGCCCGTCGTACGGCGGCGGCGACCACGTCGGCGTACGGACTGCAGCGCAGCTTGGCGAGCGCCTCGTAGCGCAGCTGGTAGGCGGTCCCGGTGGCCCGGCCCACCTCGCTCGCCAGCCGGTCGACGAACGGACGCACGCCCGTCTCGGGCAGGCCGAACGGGCTGAGCGCGTGGTACTCCGCGAAGCGCAGCCAGTCGTGGCCGTCCGGCTCGCCGGCGACCGCGTCGCAGGCCGCGGAGAAGGCCGCGAGGGTGGGCTCGGGGACGAACGGCTCGGCGTCGGCGGGCGCGTAGGAGAAGGTCCGGCACAGGACGTCGAGCGGGGCCCGGAGATGGCCGTAGGGCAGCCCGAGCGCCTGCTCGTAGGCCGCGACGACGACGCCGCTGCGCCGCCCGGTGGTCTCCACGCGGGAGAGCGTGGCGGGGGAGAGGTGGCTGCCGTCGCCGCTCCCGGCGCGGGCGGCGAACTCCCGCAGCGGGACGCCCGCCGCCACCCGGTTGGTCCGCAGCAGCCAGCCGATCCGTGCCGGTACGTCGATCCGCGCGCCCGCCAATGGCGAGGGGTCGTCGATCTCGTCGGAGTGCCGAGCCACGTCCGCCATGCTGACAGGGGCGCGTTTCACGCACCAGTGCTGCCGAAACAATCACCTCCCCGCGCCGGACGTGTGCGAACGTCGTCCTCCGCGCGGCCGGCCGTGGACAGCGCGATGTGGGGTCGCGTCCTGCTCTGGGGGCAGCGGGGGACTCGGCCGGCCGCGACACGACGTCACCGGGTGACTTGCCGGGCGACATCTGAGGCTTCGGCGGGCAATCCGGCCCGGCACCGGGGGAGCGCGGTCCACGATGGGCCTGCTCCCGATCGGCCCCCGAGAGGTTCCTCGATGCCCGGCTCCCGCAGGTCACGCCTGTCCCGCTCCCTCGTGCTCACCCTGCTGGCCGGCGCCGCCGGCTCCGCCGTCGCGATGCAGGGGGCTCCGCCCGCCGCGGCCGCCGCCTGGGACTGCGCCACCGTCCCGGGCAGGTGCACGGAGACCTTCGGCCCCGACGAGGACTTCCAGCACTGGACCGTGCCGGACGGGGTGACCAGCGCGACCTTCACCCTGGTCGGTGCGGCCGGTGGCACCGCCGCCTTCGGCGACGCGACGCCCGGCGCCGGCGGCTCACTGACCGGCACCGTCGCCACCACGCCCGGCGTCAGCTACCGGATCACGCCCGGCGGCGTGGGCGGAGCGGGCACCACCAGCGGGGACGGCATCTTCGCCGGTGTCTCCGAGGGCGGCATCTGGGGCGGGGGCTCCGGGAGGACGCCTCCGGCGGTGGCGGCGGGGCCAGCCGGGTGGAGGCCTACGACGAGGGCTCCGACACCTGGTCGACCCTGCTGGTCGCGGGCGGCGGTGGCGGCGCGGGCCGGTCCGACGACGCGGCCGCGGAGACCGGCGGCGCGGGCGGCGACGGGGGAGAGGTGGGCGCTCCCGGCGGCGACACCTCCGGCGGCACCGGCAAGGGCGGCGGCGGTGGCACGGCCGCGGCCGGCGGCGCGGGCGGTACGGCGACCGACGGGGTCACCACCCGGACCGGCCGCTCGGGCTCCGCGACGTCCGGCGGCGGCTTCGGCAACATGTCGGGGTGGACCGCCGGTGCGGCGGCCGCGGGCGGTGGCGAGGGCTGGTACGGCGGTGGCCAGGGCACGGTCTCCTTCGCCGGCCTCGCCGGCGGCGGAGGAGGTGGCGGGTCGAGCCATGCCGACGCCTCGGTGACCGAGGTGAGCTACACCGTCGGCGCCAACCCGCACACCTCGCCGACCGGCGGCGACGGCTACATCAGCATCACGTACGCCGACCCGACCGTCGTACCGCCGGCTCCTGAGGACGTGTACGTCGCGGCCGCCGGCACCGACACCGGCGACTGCGCCGTGGTGGGGACGGCCTGCGCGACGCTGAGGTACGCCTACGGCCAGGTGGCCGATGGCGGGACCGTCCATGTCGGGCCGGGGACGGTCCCGTCCGGCGGCGGCACGCTGGACGGCACGAAGACCGTGGCGGTGGTCGGCGATCCCGGTGGCAGCACCGTCAACGGCCGGATCTTCACCGGCGGCGACGCGGACCTGGCGTTCCGGGACCTGACCCTGCTCTCCACGAGCCAGCAGAACCTCGCCGCTGAGGGCGACGTGAGCCTGGACCGGGTCACGGTCCTCAACGAGGACGACGACGCGGCCATCGCGATCAGCGGGAACGGGACGATGGCCATCCGCAACAGCACGATCGCCGGCGCCGGCGTCCAGACCTTCGGCGCCACCGTCGACCTCGTCTCCAGCACCGTGGTAAGCCCCAGCTACTCCCTGGGCGGCAACGCGTTCGGCGTGATCAACGTGGCCGGCTCGATCGTCAGCGGCCCGTGCGGCTCGTTCGGCAACGGCAGCAAGATCGTCGACCAGGGGCACAACGTCGAGGACGGCTGCGGCAGCGGGGCCAACCGGTTCTCGCACGCCACCACGCAGCACGTGTCCGATGTCGGTCTCGGCGCGCTCGCCGACAACGGCGGGCCGACCAGGACCTTCCTGCCGTGGGCCGCCAGCCCCGTGGTCGACGCGGTCCCGCTCGGCACCACGGCCTGCCCGGCTGTCACCGGCACGGTCACCGACCAGACCGGTGCCGAGCGCCGCCAGGGCACCGCGTGCAACGCCGGCTCGGTCGAGGAGATCGCGGGACCGCCGGCCGACGTGTACGTCGAGATGCCCGAGAACGGTGGTGCCGACACCGGTGACTGCTCGTCTCCCGCGGCTGCCTGCGCGACGTTGAGCTATGCGTACGGCCAGGCCGCCGCGACCGCGACCATCCACCTGGGACCGGGGGTGTTCCCCGCCGGTGCCACCTTCACCGGCAGCGACCGCGACGTCACGATCGTCGGTCACCCGGACGGGACCCGGATCGGCTCGGGGGTCTACATCTACGCGCCCCACACGCCCTCCCTGACACTCCGCGACCTCCGGCTCGACTTCGCGCTGTCCTGCTCCGGGGCCATCACCCTCGACCGGGTGCTGGTGACCAGCGCCCCCGAGTGGTGGCCGTACTACGGCGTTCGCGCCTGTGGCGGCACGGTCGAGGTGCGCAACAGCACCTTCACCGGCCTCACCAGCGCCGTGTACGTCGACCCCGGCACGACCACCGGTGCGGTCACCTTCACCGGCAGCACCATCGCCGGCATCAGCGGCGGGGTGGTCGAGGGCGACGCCAGCCTGGTCACGCTGACCGGCTCGATCGTCGCGGACGCCGCCGGCGGTGCCTGCGCGGGGCCGGTGAACGACGGCGGCCACAACCTCGTCGACGACGACACCTGCGACCTCACCGCCACCGGCAGCCAGGGCGAGGTGAGCGATCTGGCGCTCGGCTCGCTCGGGGACCACGGCGGCCCGACCGCGTCCTTCAAGCCCGCCGCGACCAGCCCCGCGGTCGACCTGGTCCCCGCCGGCGTCGCGCACTGCCCGGCCGCCGTCGGTGCCGGCAAGGACCAGACCGGCGCCGCCCGCTTCCAGGGCGCCGCCTGCGACGCGGGCGCGGTCGAGCAGGCCAGCCTGGTGACGGTCACCTTCGACCCTGCGGGCGGCTCGGCCGTCGCACCGGTCGAGGTGCCCTACGGGACCGCCGTCGACGCGCCGGCCGACCCGACCCGCCCCGGCTACACCTTCGACGGCTGGTACGACGGCGAGTCGGCGTACGACTTCGCGACGATCGTCACCGACGACCTGACCCTCACGGCGCACTGGACGCTGGCCGATGTCGCCACCGTGATCACCGACCAGCCGGACGACGTGACGGCGATCGAGGGCGTGGACGCCACCTTCACGGCGACGGCCACCGGGGTCCCGGACCCGGTGGCGAGATGGGAGGTCAGCCACGACGGAGGCGAGCACTGGGTCGCCGAGGGCGGCGAGATCGCCACCGTGTCCGGCCAGCCGACGACCCTGACCGTGCCGAACGTGTCGGCGTCGATGGACGGCTACCGGTACCGGGTCCGGTTCAGCAACAGCGTCGGCGGCCCCCTGACCACCACGCCGGCCACGCTGACGGTGCAGACCGCGCCGGTCGTCACGCTCGAGCCCGACGACGCCGAGGTGAACGCCGGGGCCGACGCCGGCTTCACGGCCGCGGCCTCGGGACGTCCGGCGCCCGGCGTGCGGTGGCAGGTCGACGACGGCACGGGCTGGGCGGACGTGTCCGGAGCGACCTCCGAGACGCTCGACCTGACCGGTGTCACGGAAGACATGGACGGCAACCGGTACCGCGCCGTCTTCTCGAATCCGGCCGGCACCGCCGAGACCCGGGCCGCCACGCTCACCGTCCGCGCGCCCGTGACGGTGACCTTCGACAGTGCGGGAGGCTCCGCGGTCGCCCCGGTCTCGGTCGCGTACGGCACGGCGGTCGGCCGGCCGGCGGACCCGACCCGCGCGGGCTACAGCTTCACCGGGTGGTACACCTCGGCCGGCGGCAGCACGCCGTACGCCTTCGCCACGCTGGTCACCGCGCCGGTCACCCTCTACGCGCACTGGGCCCCGGAGGGCGACCTCACGGTGGACGCGCACCCGGTGATCGTGACGGCGGACCGCTTCGAGGTCCGCTGCCATGCCACCACCGGCACGCTGCGCAGCTGTGCGGCGACCGTGACCACCCGGCACAAGGGCAGCACCGTCGTCCTGGCGCAGGGCGAGGCGACGGCGAGCACGGCGGACGCCGTGGTGCAGGTCAGGCTGACCCGGGCGGGCCGGCGGCTCACCCGGCCGGCCCTCGGCGGCGTGGCCGTCACCCTGCTGGCGATCGGTGTGCTGGACAACGGCCTCACCCGGCACGCGGAGCGGCCGTCGCTGCTGTTCGCGCCCAAGCAGACCCGGCGCGGGGCGAGCGCGATGTTCGGACCCGACGGCGCCCGGCTCACCGCCGCCGGCAAGCGCTTCCTCGACCGGATCGCCGCGCAGGCCGAGCAGGTGTCCGTGCTGACCTGTGTCGGCCACACGGCCCGGACCGGCAACCGGGTCGGCAACCGGATCGCCCACAGGCTGTCGGTGCGCCGGGCGAAGGCGGCCTGCGCCTACCTGGTCCGGCGCGGCGTCCAGGTCCGCACCAAGGTCCGGGTGGTCGGCGTCGGCAACACCGCGACCAGGAAGGGCGGCGCGCCGCGCAACCGGTTCGTCGACGTGGTGGTCCGGCACCGGTGAGGGCTGGACGGATCCCCGGATGTCCGGGGATCCCTCCAGCTCGCGAAGATAGCGCGATGTTGAGTGGAACAGACTCAACTTTCCTGATGTTGGGGTAGTAACTCGATCATCCCAACGACACAGGAGAGACTCTGCACATGAGCCAATTCGGGGCCGACAAGTTCACCACGCGCAGCCGCGAGGCGATCGAGGCCGCCCAACTCGCCGCGACCACGGCGGGCAACACCACCGTCGAGCCGATCCACCTGCTCGTCGCCCTGCTGCTGCAGCAAGATGACACAGGCGGTAGCGCGGCCGCCCACCTCGTGCACAGAGCGGGCGTCGACGTGAGCGCGCTCGTCCACGCGGCGTCCACCGCCCGCGACGCCCTGCCGCGCGCCAGCGGCGCGACCGTCCAGCAGCCGGCCGGCTCGGCCGCGCTGACCCGCGTCCTCGCCTCCGCGCTCGACCTCGCCCGGTCGATGAAGGACGAGTACGTCGCCACCGAGCACCTGCTGATCGCGCTGGCCACCGTCGAGTCGTCCGCGCAGACGGTGCTCACCGACGCGGGCCTCGACGCCGACTCGCTGCGCGAGTCGCTCACCGCTGTCCGGGGCAACCGCCGCGTCACGTCGCAGGATGCCGAGTCGACGTACGAGGCGCTGGAGAAGTACTCCGTCGACCTCACCGCCGCCGCCGAGGAGGGCAAGCTCGACCCGGTGATCGGCCGGGACCAGGAGATCCGCCGGGTCATCCAGGTGCTGAGCCGTCGTACCAAGAACAACCCGGTGCTGATCGGCGAGCCCGGCGTCGGCAAGACGGCCGTCGTCGAGGGCCTCGCCCAGCGCGTGGTCGACGGCGACGTCCCCGACTCCCTCAAGGGCAAGCGGGTGCTCTCGCTCGACCTGATGGGCATGGTCGCGGGCGCGAAGTACCGCGGCGAGTTCGAGGAGCGGCTCAAGGCCGTGCTCGACGAGATCAAGCAGTCCGAGGGCCAGGTCATCACGTTCATCGACGAGCTGCACACCGTCGTCGGCGCGGGCGCCGGCGGCGACAGCCAGATGGACGCGGGCAACATGCTCAAGCCGATGCTGGCCCGCGGCGAGCTGCACATGATCGGCGCGACGACGCTCGACGAGTACCGCGAGTCGATCGAGAAGGACCCCGCGCTGGAGCGCCGCTTCCAGCAGGTCTTCGTCGGCGAGCCGTCGGTCGAGGACACCATCCAGATCCTGCGCGGCATCCAGGAGAAGTACGAGGCCCACCACGGCGTCCGGATCACCGACGCCGCGCTGGTCGCCGCCGCGACGCTCTCCGACCGCTACATCAGCGGCCGGCAGCTCCCGGACAAGGCGATCGACCTCGTCGACGAGGCCGCGTCCCGGCTGCGGATGGAGATCGAGTCCTCCCCGGAGGAGATCGACCAGCTCCGCCGCCAGGTCGACCGGCTCAAGATGGAGGAGTTCGCGCTCGCCAAGGAGTCCGACGCCGCCTCCGTCGACCGGCTGGAGGCGCTGCGCGCCGACCTCGCCGACAAGGAGGAGTCGCTGCGCGGCCTGGAGGCCCGCTGGGAGCGGGAGAAGTCCGAGCTCGAGGGCGAGGGCGCGCTGCGCCGCCAGCTCGACCAGCTCCGGATCGAGGCCGAGCGACTGCAGCGCGAGGGCGACCTCGGGCGCGCCAGCGAGATCCTCTACGGCCAGATCCCCGTTCTGGAGGAGCAGATCAAGGCCGTCGAGGCGGTCGAGGACAGCGAGTCGCCCGAGGACAAGCTGGTCGGCGAGGAGGTCGGGGCGACCCAGATCGCCGAGGTCGTCGAGGCCTGGACCGGCATCCCCACGGGCCGCCTGCTGCAGGGCGAGACCGCCAAGCTGCTCGACATGGAGCAGGTCATCGGCGCCCGCCTGATCGGGCAGGCCGAGGCGGTGCGCGCGGTCAGCGACGCCGTACGACGGGCGCGGGCCGGGATCTCCGACCCCAACCGCCCCACCGGCTCCTTCCTGTTCCTCGGCCCCACCGGCGTCGGCAAGACCGAGCTCGCCAAGTCGCTCGCGGACTTCCTGTTCGACGACGACCGCGCGATCGTGCGCATCGACATGAGCGAGTACTCCGAGAAGCACTCCGTGTCCCGCCTCGTCGGCGCCCCTCCCGGCTATGTCGGGTACGACGAGGGCGGCCAGCTCACCGAGGCGGTCCGCCGGCGCCCGTACTCCGTGGTCCTGCTCGACGAGGTCGAGAAGGCGCACCCCGAGGTCTTCGACATCCTGCTGCAGGTGCTCGACGACGGGCGGCTGACCGACGGCCAGGGCCGCACGGTCGACTTCCGCAACACGATCCTGATCCTCACCTCCAACCTCGGCTCGCAGTTCCTGGTCGACCCGGCGCTGTCGCCCGAGGTCCAGAAGGAGTCGGTGCTGGGCATGGTGCGGGCGTCGTTCAAGCCCGAGTTCCTCAACCGGCTGGACGAGATCGTCACCTTCGACGCGCTGACCCGCGAGGATCTCGCGCAGATCGTCGAGCTGCTGCTGCGCTCGCTGGAGGCCCGCCTGTCCGCCCGCCGGATCTCGCTCTCGGTGACCCCCGGGGCGCGGGAGTGGCTGGCCGACGTGGGCTACGACCCGGCGTACGGCGCACGGCCGCTGCGCCGCCTGATCCAGACCGCCATCGGCGACCCGCTCGCGCGGATGCTGATCGGTGGCGAGGTCGCCGACGGTGGCGCGGTCACGGTCGACCGGGGCGAGGACGGGCTGGTGCTCACCACCGCCTGAGGTCTGGCCGCGCGCTCTGCGGCGAGGGGCCGACGCTCAGCCCGGCGCGGAGCCACCGGGGCGGGGCAGGCGGTCGAGCCGGCGGCGATGGGCGGCGATCGCCTGCGTCGTCGTCTCGACGCCGAGCGTCGACCGGGCCGAGGCCAGCCGCCGGTCGGCGGTCCGGCGGGCGAGGTGCAGTCGCGTCGCGGCCGCCCCGAGGCCGACGCCGTCCGACAGCAGGTCGAGGAGGCGGCGCTCGACGGCGCTCAGCAGCGGACCGGGATCGCCGATGCGGTGGTCGAGGCGGCCCAGCCGGCGCAGGTCGTCGCAGAGCCGATCCACGGTGGCGCGCTCGGCGCGGGCGTCGACCAGCAGCCCGGCGCCCTCGACCGCCGCGAGGACGGCGAGGGCGGCCGTGGCGTCGTCGGTGACCGCGAGCGACCAGACCCGATCGCCCGACCGCGCGGACGCGGTGAGGTCCTCGGTGACCTCCCACCCGAGCGAGACCAGCTCCGCGTGGGCATCGGCCAGCACCTCGGCCGGTCCCTCGACGACCACGAACGGAAGGCTCACGGAGCGTCCTCGGTGACCAGCCGGACGAGATGGGCGCGGTTCTCGGCGCCGAGCTTCGCCCGGGCGTTGGCCAGCAGGGTCTGCACGGTCCGGCGCTGCAGCCCGAGCCGGGAGCCGATGTCGGCGTCGGTCAGGCCGTCGGCCACCAGCAGGGAGACCTCGTGCTCGCGCTCGGTGAGCGGGGAGTCGCCGCTGCGCGCCACCACCGCCGAGCGTCGTACGCCGAGCAGCCGCAGCGAGCGCTCGCAGTGGACCCGGATCGCCACCATGCCGTGGCTGCGGGACTCGTCCTCGGCCGCGATCAGCGCCGCCTCGGCGGCGGGGTCCGCGGCGAGGCGGAGCGCCTCGCCGACGAACCACAGGCAGCGCACCATCCGGGGGACGAACCCGTCGCGGTACCGCTCCGCCGCGATCCGGAAGTGCCGGGCCGCGGCGGTGAAGTCGTCCCGACGGACCGCGTCGATCCCGTCGAGCTCGGGCGCCACCCCGGAGAGCATCCCCGTCTCGGGCAGCAGGTCCGGGCGACGCGGCGCGGGCTCGCCCAGTGCCCGCGCGGTCCACGCCCGGGTCGGAGCGACCATGGTCCGGCTCAGCTGGGGGAGGTCGTAGCGGTCGAGGGCGGCGAGCTGCTCGGCGGCGAGGTCGCCGCGCAGGGCGTCGAGGTGCGTCTCCGCCAGGATCCGGTGCACCTCGACCTGGCCGCGCTCGGTGGAGGTCGGGGGACCGGAGGCCAGTCGCGCCAGCCCGTCCTCGACCTGCCCGGTCTGGAGCTCGGCCTCGGCGAGGATGCAGTGCAGGTCGACCTCGACCAGTGCCGGCAGCCCGGGTGCGCGGAGCAGCTCGGGGACGCCGTCGATGATGGCCGGGTAGTCGGCGAGGCTGTGCAGGAGCTCGAAGCGGTGGAACTCGAAGTTGCGGCGGATCGCCACCAGGCGGAGGGCGTCGAACCGCGCGGCCGTCTCGTCGGCCAGGGCCAGCCCCTCGGCCAGCGGACCGTAGGACTGGTACGCCTCGACCCAGTTGCTGGCGATGCGCCATTCGCGGGCGAGGTTCCCCTCGGCGCGCGCCCGGGCCAGCGCCCGGGGCATCGCGTCGCGCCAGCGGTCGTCGCCCGAGACCAGGAGCGTGTCGGCGAAGGCCTTCAGGGCGGCGGATCGCTCGGCGTCGACCTCCTCGGCGCGCGCCATCGCGCGCTCCGCCACCCCCAGCGCCTCCGCCATGCCCTCGGGGCTGCCGGTGGTGGTGAGGATCGCGTAGTTCAGGTCCATCAGCGCCAGCACCTCCTCGCCGGTGCCGGGCGCGGCCAGGTCCGCCATGCGCGCGGCGAGGCCGGGCAGGGCGGCGGTGTCGCCGACATGAACGGCCTGCGCGTAGCGCTGCCGGGCGACGCGGAAGCGCAGGTCCGGTCGATCGGGCAGCCCGTCCAGCAGCGAGGCCGCGACGTCGAGCAGGTCGACCGCGCTCGCCTCCTCCGCCGCGCGCAGCCGGAACTCCGCGCCCTCGACCGGGTCGACGCACCGCGCCGCCGTCCCCAGGTGCGCGATCCGCTCGCCGGGCGTGAGCGCCTCGGCCACCGCGCGCATGGCCGCGGCATGAGCGGCCTCGAGCTCGCCGGCCGCCAGCAGGTGGCGGGCTCGCTGACCGGGATGGGTGAGCAGGTCCGCGAGCCGGCGATGAGCCCGCAGCTGGCGCTCCTCGGTGAGGAGATCGTCGATGACCTCGCCGATCAGGGCGTGCCGGATGGTGAGCGACCCGTGCTCGTGCACGACGATGCCGGACTCGACCAGGCCGGCCGCGTCGTCGAGGTCGGTCGCGGCGAGCGGCTGGCCCGCGAGCGCCAGCAGGGCGAGGTCCTCGACCTGCGGCTCCGGCAGCTGCCGGCAGCGCGCGAGGACGGCGCGGTGCAGGGTCGCGATGTCGGCGTCGGCGTCGGCCAGCTCCTCGAGCAGCAGCGGGTTGCCGCCGGACCGCTCCACCAGCGAGGTCACCTCGCTCGGCGTCAGTGCGGGCCGCAGGCGCCGGACGAGCTCGCCGGCGTCCGCGGGCTCGAGCGGCTCGAGGTTCAGCCGCCCGAGTCCGGCCGCCGTCAGCTGCTCGAGCGGGTCGGCGGCGCCCGGGTCGCCCCGCCGGACGGTGGCGACCAGGCGAACGCGTCCGACGAGCGCGTGCAGGACCCGACGGGTGTCGGGATCGGCCCACTGGACGTCGTCGACGTGCAGGATGTCGTCGCCGAGCGCGCGCTCGATCCGCTCGGCGGCGTACTCGGCGTCACCGGCCCAGCACTCGTCCGGGAGGTCGTCGCCGAACGCCCGCCGGAAGGCGAGGTACGGCGCCCAGGACAGGGTCGCCAGGCACCCGCCCTCCCGCACGCGCCGTCCCGCCAGGGCGGCGTGGACCAGCGCGGTCTTGCCCACCCCGGTCTCGCCGAACACCACGATGCCCGCCGGGCTCGCGGTGAGCGAGGCGCGCACCGCGTCGACCTCGTCCTCCCGCGCCACCAGCAGCGTGCCCACGCCCGGAGGGTATCGAGAAGGGCTTGCTGAAGGGCGCGTTCACGTGGCGCAGAAGCACGATGCGCTGCGAGGAGCGCACGGATCAGGGTGGGCGGGCGCCACCGCGCCGTTGTCTGCCCACCCCTCGAGGAGTCTCGATGTTCCCCGTCCCATCTCGCCGCCGTCGTGGCCGGCACGCGATCCGCCGACTGACCGCCGTGGTGGCGCTGGCCCTGGGGCTCGTGATCCCCGTCGTCACGCCCGGGACGGCGCACGCGGCGGACGACTGGATCGTGGGCACCTCGCAGCAGTCCACGATCCTCAACTGCCCGTCGATCGTCTGGGGGACGCCGTACCCGGAGCCCGGCATCCATGCCGTCAACGCCTACCACGGGACCCTGGGAACCTCGCCGAGGGTGGGGCAGACGTCGTACATGACGACCGTGCTGACGCGGATCGGGACGCACTGCGACACGCCGTTCGCGTTCCCGAAGTTCGTGCTGCCCTCGGGGGTGGTCTTCGACACCAGCGAGCCGATCGAGTGCTACTACAAGCCTCCCCAGGGGACGCAGGCGCCGGTGACGAACGGCCAGGAGTGCCCGCAGTGGTCCGCGATCGCCGCCGACGGGAGGTACACCAGCACGAAGTCGGGGTGGTACGGCGGGTGGCCGCTGCCGAGCAACACGAACGGCTACAACGACTCCCAGTGGGAGTTCGTCGTCCCGATCAAGGCGACGAGCGTGCAGAACGGCAGCGTCATCCGTTCCGAGGTCGACGTCGCCGACGGCAACGACAACCCCACCCTCAGGCCGCAGGTGAGCTTCTACGCTCCGACCGCCCCGTCGGGCGCGCCTCCCGGCGTACCGTCGCTGAACAGCGTCCAGGTGTTCCCCTCCGCCACGAGCGTGAGCGTCGGCTTCACCCCGCCCGCGAACGACGGCGGGTCGGCGATCACCGCCTACCGTGTCGAGTGCTTCTCACAGGACGGCGGGGTCACGGGCAGCGCCACCGGTCCCAGCTCACCGATCACGGTGTCCGGGCTCACTGCCGGCAAGCGGTACAGCTGCCGGATGCAGGCGCAGAACAGCGTCGGTTGGGGGTCCTGGTCCGCCGGGTCGCTGTCCTTCCCGATGGTGCCGCCGACGCCCTCCGCCCCGGGCGCGCCGACCGATCTGGTCCTCACCGAGCTGGAGCTGACCAAGATCCGGGCCACCTTCACCCCGCCGGCGTCGACCGGTGGCAGCCCGATCAGCAGCTACTGGGTGCAGTGCTGGCAGGAGGGCGACAACCACGTGCCGGCGGGATCCTCGGAAGGCCCCGGCACCACGCACACCGTCTCGGACCTGATCCCCGGCCGGCGCTACAACTGTCGGGTGAAGGCCACGAACGCGGCCGGCGTGGAGGGAGCGTGGAGCGGTTACAGCAGCATCGCGCTCGGCGCCACCCCGCCGGGAGCGCCGAGCGGCGTGACGGCGACCGCCACGTCGGCGACGACCGCTGGGGTGACCTTCGCGGCGCCGGCCGCCAACGGCGGCGACACCATCACGGCGTACGGCACCGAGTGCGTGTCGAGCGACGGCGGTGCCAGTCGGACGGCGTTGTCGGCGGCGTCGCCGGCAACGGTGTCCGGGCTGACGCCCGAGAGGCAGTACCGCTGCCAGGTGCGGGCGCAGAACAGCAAGGGCTGGGGCGCCTGGTCCGGGCTCTCCGCGAGCTTCACCACGCCGGCGGCGCCGGCCGGTCCGGGCCAGCCCGGCGACCCCGGGGCACCCGGCGCACCCGGCGCCCCGCCGGCGGCGACCCCCGGATCCTGGACCACCCTGGACGAGTCGGCGCTGAAGCGGAAGGGCAGGTGGAAGGCGGTCAAGGGCGCCGGCTATCACCAGGGTGGTGCGCGGACCGCCAAGAGACCCGGCGCGGCCCTGGTGACGAAGGGCAAGGTCGGTGCCGCCGGGCTGGAGCTCGTCGCCACCACGTGCAAGAGGTGCGGCAAGGTCGTCGTGTACTACGGCAAGAAGAGGATCGCGAAGATCTCGCTGAAGTCCGCGAGCACCCGGCACGGCCAGGTCCTCCCGATCAGGAGCTGGTCGGCGACGCAGAAGGCGAAGAAGATCCGGATCGTGGTGGTCGGCAGGAAGAAGGTCACCATCGACGCCCTCCGCATCCGTACGACGTGACGCCCGGCCGGGCCGGCCGCCGCCGGTCCGGGCGGGTCGCGGCGGGGCTGGGCCGGTCTGGTGGAATGGAGCCATGAGCCAGGAGCAGCCCCGCCCGGGACAGGCGACGCTGGCGGGTGCGCTGATCGTCGGCGGGTCCGTGTTCGTCGTGCTCGCCGCCTGGCAGCGGATCTCCTCCCTCCACACGCTGGAGGTCCAGGAGGAGCTCCAGCGGGTCCTGACCGAGCCGATGACCGCCAACCTCGGCCTGAGCGTCGACGGCCTGGCGACCGCGATCCGCATCCTGTGCCTGGTCGGCGCGGGTGCGGCGACGGCGTCGGCGATCCTCGGCATCCAGGTCTTCAAGCGCTCGGCGGGCGCGCGGGTCGCGCTCACCGTGCTCGCGCCCTTGCTGTTCGTCGGCGGCCTGGCGACGGCCGGCTTCCTCGCGCCGATGGTGCTCGCCGGGATCGCGCTGCTGTGGCTCCAGCCGACCCGGGACTGGTACGCCGGACGCCCGTGGATCCAGCGCTACGAGGAGCGGCGTGCCGCCCGGCTCGCCGCGCTCCGGCCACCGGGGGCGCAGGCTCCGCCCGGGACGCCGGCGCCGCCTGCCGTCGTACCCCCGTCCGGTCCGGCGCCGCTCCCGCCGCCGGGTGCCCGGGGTCGCGTGGACCGCGGCGCCCGCCCGCCGGCACTGGTCGCCGCGTGCGTGCTCACCTGGATCGCCTCCGGCCTGGTCGTGCTCGCCCTGGCCCTGGTCGGGACCTGGGTGGCGCAGCACCGCGAGCAGGTGTTCGCCGACGTCGTCCGCGACCAGCCGTCCTGGCTCGACACCTCGCAGGTGACCGAGGCGGACGTCGTCGCGAGCGTCTACCTGCTCCTCGGCGGGGTGGCCGCCTGGGCGCTCGGCGCGGCGGTGCTCGCCGTCCTCGCCCTCGTCGGGCAGAACTGGGCCCGGATCACGCTGGCGATCTCGGGCGGGTGCGCCGCGCTGCTCGCGCTGCTGCTGTCCCTCGGGGTCTGGCCGCTGGTCATCCTCGTGGCGATGCTGGCCGGGAGCACCTGGCTGCTGATCCGGCCCGAGGTCGCCCGGTGGTACGCCGGGCGCTGAGCGTCGGGCTCGATCTCGGGCTCAGGCGCGGGCCCGATCTCGGGCTCAGGCGCGCAGGTCGGCCGCGCCGAGCCGGCGGACCGCCTCGGCGATGACCGCGGGCTGCTTGCAGAACGCCCAGCGCACCAGGTGGCGGCCGCTGCCGGGCGCGTCGGGGTCGTCGTAGAACACCTCCGACGGGATCGCCACGACACCGGCGCGCTCCGGCAGCGCGCGGCAGAAGTCGCTGCCGCTGGCCCAGCCGAGGTCGGTGACGTCGGTGGTGGCGAAGTAGGTGCCCTCGGGGAGGTAGGTCGTCAGGCCGGCCGCGCGCAGCCCCGCGACGAGCTGGTCGCGCTGGGCCTGGAGATCGCGCGCGAGGGCCGCGGGGAAGGCGTCGCCGGCGTCGAGCGCCGCGGCCACCGCCGGCTGCAGGGGAGCGCCGGAGGTGAAGGTGAGCCACTGCTTGGCCGCGGTCACCGCCGCGACCAGCTCCGCCGGACCGGTCGCCCAGCCCACCTTCCAGCCGGTGACCGACCAGGACTTCCCGGCGCTGGACAGGGTCAGCGTCCGCTCGGCCATGCCGGGCAGGGTCGCGATCGGCACATGCCGCCGGCCGTCGAAGGTGAGGTGCTCGTAGACCTCGTCGGTGACGACGAGCAGGTCGTGCTGCCGGGCCACCCGGGCGACGGCGGCGAGCTCGGCGGCGTCGAGCACCCGGCCGGTCGGGTTGTGGGGGGTGTTGAGCAGGATCAGCCTGGTCCGGTCCGAGACCGCCGCCTCGAGCTCGGCCGGGTCGAGCCGGAAGTCCGGCGCGCGCAGGGTCACCGGGCGTCGTACGCCGCCGGCGAAGTCGATCATCGCCGTGTAGGAGTCGTAGTACGGCTCGAGCACCACCACCTCGTCGCCCGGGTCGACCAGCCCGAGCAGCGCGCCGGCGATGGCCTCCGTGCAGCCGGTGGTCACGACGACCTGGGAGTCGGGATCGAGGTCGATGCCGTAGTGGCGCCGCTGGTGGCGGGCGATCGCGTGCCGCAGCGCGGGGACGCCGATGCCGGGTGCGTACTGGTTGGCGCCGCCTCGGAGCGCGTCGACGGCCGCGCCGATGATCTCGGGCGGGCCGTCGGTGTCGGGGAAGCCCTGGCCGAGGTTGACCGAGCCGGTGCGGACGGCGAGCGCGGACATCTCGGCGAAGATCGTCTCGCCCATGCCGGCGACGCGATGAGCTGCAGGGTGCACGGGAACCGACCCTACTGCCGGAACACCTCCCGGAAGTCGAGCTCGACCTCGTCGTGCCCGGGCACCGTGACGGTGGCGGTCGGGCTCGCCTCGGTCACGCGCGCCACCTCGACCCATTCGCCGTCGGTGAGCTGGTTGACCTCGATGGACGGATCGTCGTCGGGGTCGACGATCCAGTACTGCTGAATGCCGGCAGAGGCGTACTCCGGGCCCTTGCGGATCAGGTCCTCGCTCCGCGTGGTCGGGGAGAGGATCTCCACGACGATCAGCGGCGGATCGTCGGTGCCCTCGATCCAGGGACCGGTCGGAGTGCGGACGGTCAGCGCCAGATCAGGCCTGCGCATCCGGTTGGCGGGCAGCCAGGTGTCCGCCTCGGTCCCGCCCCACAGGTCGGGGAATCGAGTCCGGAACCAGTGGGCGAGCTCGTACTGCAAAGACGCGTGTCGCGAGACGGGAGCCATGGTGTAGATCACCGCCACCCCGTCGACCCACTCGGCCTTCGGCTTGTCCGGCAACGACCGGAACTCCTCGAAGGACATCGGGATCCGTTCGATGCCGGGTGCGCTGACCGGGGTGAGGGCGGACATGGCTTGCCTCGCGGGGTAGGGGACAGGCAGTGACACATCGGTGCTCCTTCCATGATGACCCGAGAACGGGAGGGAGACCAAGCATGGCGTGAGGGTCCGACGACAGCCCGCGTTGTCCACAGGCGCCCGGAAGGCAATAGCCTCAGGACTCGTGACGACCACCGACACCGCCCTCGCCGCCGACATCGACGCCACCTGCCGCCTGACGGGCGAGTTCGTGCTCCGCTCGGGTCAGGTGAGCAACGAGTACTTCGACAAGTACCTCTTCGAGGCGGACCCGCTCCTGCTCGCCCGGGTCGCGCGCGAGGTCGCGCAGCTGCTGCCGGCCGACGCCGAGCTGCTCGGCGGCCTGGAGATGGGCGGCATCCCGATCGCGACCGCGGTGAGCCAGCTCGTGGGGCTGCCGGCGGTGTTCGTGCGGAAGAAGGCCAAGGAGTACGGCACCGCCAAGCTCGCGGAGGGCCCGTCGTACGACGGCCGCAGGGTCGTGCTGATCGAGGACGTCATCACCACCGGGGGAGCCGTGCGCGACGCGACGAGCGCGCTGCGCTCGGGCGGTGCGGTCGTCGAGACGGTGGTGTGCGCGATCGACCGCAGCCCGGCGGGGGAGAACCCGCTGGCGGACGTCGGGCTCGAGGTGCGGGCCGTGCTGACGAAGGCGGAGCTGGACGCGGCCCGGGCCGCCGCCCGGGGCTGATCCCGCGGCGGGGCGCCCGTCACATCAGCCCCATCGGTCACGCCGGTGGGGCTCTTCATGCGCTTGTCAGGTGTTGCAACCCCTGACAAGCGCATGGATCCCCGGACATCCGGGGATCCATGCAGCCGGGCTCAGCCCTCCCCGCGCGCACCAGCGATGTTGACCAGCCAGTCGACGCCGTACTTGTCCCTCAGCATCCCGAAGCTGTCGCCCCAGGGGGCCGGGGCCAGTGGCTCGTGGACGGTGGCGCCCTCGGAGAGGCCCGCCCACCAGGCGCGGAGGGTGTCGCCGTCCTCGGCGGGGCCGCTGATGCTGACCTGCTGCGTCTGCGGCTCACCGGGCACGTGCGAGGGGTGGTCGGCGCCCATCAGGAGCACCGAGTCGGACACGCTCAGCGCGGAGTGCATGACCCAGTCGGCCTCGCCCTCGGCCTCGGCCACGCCCGCCGCGGTGCCGCCCATGTCGGCGAACGTCATCACGCTCAGCTCGCCGCCGAGGACCGACTGGTAGAACTCCATCGCCTCGCGGGCCTGGCCGCGCCAGTTGACGTAGGGGGCGAGGTGGATCGCCATGGCTGCTCCCGGGTGTCGTGGTGGACTCGATACCGGGGCAGACTGTCACCTCGAGATGAACTCATCGCTCCTCGACGACTGAACGCTCGGGGCGGCCTCGGGGGCGGGATCGGGGCTCGTCGCGAGCCCCTTGCGCCGCTTCGCGGCGGGCCGCTTGTGCCGCCACCACTCCCATCCGAGTGGGATGGCGGAGAAGGCGAGGATGGCGAGCGTGACGTAGTCGATGTTCTCGCCGAGGGCCGGGATCGCGGCGCCGAGGAAGTAGCCCAGCAGCGTGATCGACACGACCCACAGGACGGCGCCGATCGCGCTCCAGGTGAAGAAGCGCCGGCGGTCCATCAGGGTGACGCCGGCGACGACGGTGATGTAGGTGCGCACGAACGGGACGAACCGCCCGATCACCAGCGCCTTGTTGCCGTGCTTGTCGAAGAAGGCGCTGGTGTTGTCGAAGTACTTCCGCTTCAGGATCCGGCCCTCGCGCTCGTACAGCGGCGGGCCGAGCTTGCGGCCGATCTCGTAGCCTGCGACGTTGCCGGCGAAGGCGGCGATGATGAGCAGCACGCAGGCGATGACGAGCTCGACGGGCTCGTTGGAGATCCCGATCACGGAGTAGCCGGTCTTGTTGCTGCCCGCGATGAACAGCCCGAGCGCGAACAGCAGCGTGTCGCCCGGCAGGAACGGGAAGAAGAGCCCGCACTCGACGAACACGATGCCGATCGCGATCCAGATGAACATGGTGCCGTACTCGTGCTGCAGCCATTCGGGGTCGAGCCACTTGATTCCGAGCAGCATCGGCACGACGAACGGGGTCGCGACCAGCGAGTTCACGACGCCACGCTACCGGCCGCGGCCCAACGGGGTGACGGTTAGGGTGCGATCCGTGGACGAGCCCGTGGACGAGGAGGCGCGCGCGCCGTACGACCCGATGCCCCACGGACGGCCCGAGGTCGGCGTCGGTCCGTGGGACGGGCCGTGGCCGGAGGGGCCCGGAAGCGAGGTGTACGACGCCGCGCTGCTCCGCGACGGCGACCGCCGCAATGTCGTCGACCGCTACCGCTACTGGTCGATGGAGGCGATCGTCGCCGATCTCGACCGGCGCCGCCACGGCTTCCACGTCGCCATCGAGAACTGGCAGCACGACTTCAACATCGGCACCATCGTCCGCTCCGCCAACGCCTTCCTCGCCGCCGAGGTGCACATCGTCGGCAACCGCCGCTGGAACCGCCGCGGCGCGATGGTCACCGACCGCTACCAGCACGTCCGGCACCACCCGAGCGTCGCCGACCTCCAGGCCCACCTGGCCGCCGCCGGCGTACCGCTGCTCGGCATCGACAACCTCCCCGGCTCCGCCCACCTGGAGACCATGGAGATCCCGAGCGGGTCTGCTTCCTCTTCGGTCAGGAGGGGCCCGGCCTGTCCGCGGCCGCGCGTGAGGCCTGCGACGGCACCTTCTCGATCGCCCAGTTCGGCTCCACCCGCTCGATCAACGCCTCGGCGGCCGCCGCGATCGCGATGCACGCGTGGGTGCGCCAGCACGCCGACCTCGGCGGGGACGAGGCCTGGCGGGGATGAGGGCCGTCACGCCGGCTCCGGCGCCTCCAGCCGGTGCCGGAGCGCGCTCAGCCCGCGCGAGGTGTGGCTCTTGACCGTCCCCTCGGCGATGCCGAGCTCGGCGGCGACCTCCGCGACCGACAGGCCGAGCCAGTGGCGCAGGAGCACGACGGCCCGCTGCTGGGCGGGCAGCGTCTGGAGCGCGGCGACGAGCGAGTCGCGGTCCTCGACGTCGAGGCCGGGGGAGGCGGCGACGTCGGGCAGGGCGTCGGTCGGCAGCTCCCGGCGTACGGCGCGGCGGGACTCGTCGATGGCGGCGTTGAGCAGGATCCTGCGGGCGTAGGCGTCCTCGGTGCCGTGCCGGGTGACCCGCGGCCAGGCGACGTACAGGCGGACCAGCGCGGTCTGCACCAGGTCGTCGGCGCGGTGCCAGTCGCCGCACATGCCGTAGGCGATCCGGCGGAGCTGGTCGCGGCGGGCGGTGGCGAACTCGACGTACGCCGCCTCCCGGTCCGCGCGCCTCACCGGTCGCCCCCGTCGGCGTCGGTGAAGGCCAGCGCCCGCTGGTGCTCGAGCCAGCCGGCGAGGGTGTCGTAGCCGGACTCGGTGTCCGTCTCGGCGATCCCGCCGCCGGCCGACGTGCGGGGTTGGCCGGTGGAGGACGTGAGACGCCAGAGCACGACCCACGTGGTCGTGGCCCCCTTGCGCAGCCCCAGGCCCACCGAGTCGGCGATCGGGCCCCCGCCGTCGGCCGTGTCCCTGCCGGTCACCGGGTCCTCGATCCGCTCGACCACCTCCCAACCGCTGCGCACCAGGATCGTGTCGTCGTCCTGCGGGTCGTAGCCCGCCGGGGACTCGTCGACGAGCCCGTCCGTCGAGCCCAGCCCCTCGGCGGAGACGCCGGGTGCGACGGCGACCACCAGCGTCCGCTCGGCGCCGTCGAACCGGGTCGTCGCGGCCCAGCCCGCACCGCCGGCGACCAGCGCGAGCGCCAGGGTCGCGCCGGCCGCGGCCAGTCGGCGACGTCGTACGGCGCGGCGGCCGGTGGCGATCGTCGTACCGACGTCGAAGGTGGGGGCCGGCGGCGGGCCGCCGAGCTCGGCCTCCAGCCGGTCGATGATGTCCTGCACGGGGTCCTCCGTTCTCGGGTGGTCACTCAACCAGGGATACGCGCGCCGACACCGATCGGTTGTCGCGGTAGGTTGAGGCGGACGTAACCGGACCCCGTGCAGGAGCCAGCAGCATGCCCATCGCCACCCCTGAGAAGTACGCCGAGATGCTCGACGCCGCGAAGTCGGGCGCGTTCGCCTTCCCGGCCATCAACGTCACGTCCTCGCAGACCCTCAACGCGGCGCTCAAGGGCTTCGCGGACGCCGGCTCCGACGGCATCGTGCAGGTGTCGACCGGTGGCGCGGAGTATCTCTCCGGGCCGTCGGTCAAGGACATGGTGACCGGCTCGGTCGCCTTCGCGGCGTACGCCGCCGAGGTCGCGAAGAGCTACCCGGTCAACATCGCGCTGCACACCGACCACTGCCCGAAGGACAAGCTCGACGGCTTCGTCCGCCCGCTGATCGCGATCTCCGCCGAGCGGGTGGGCCGGGGCGAGGCGCCGCTGTTCCAGTCGCACATGTGGGACGGCTCCGCCGTACCGCTGGACGAGAACCTGCAGATCGCCGAGGAGCTGCTCGCCGCGGCCGCGGCGGCCCACATCATCCTCGAGATCGAGGTCGGCGTCGTCGGCGGCGAGGAGGACGGCATCGTCGGCGCGATCGACGAGAAGCTCTACACCACGCCCGAGGACGCGCTCGCCACCGTGCGCGCGCTCGGCGCCGGCGAGAAGGGCCGGTACCTGACCGCCCTCACCTTCGGCAACGTCCACGGCGTCTACAAGCCCGGCAACG
The DNA here is from genome assembly GCF_006494775.1 of Nocardioides humi. Classification (NCBI taxonomy): domain Bacteria; kingdom Bacillati; phylum Actinomycetota; class Actinomycetes; order Propionibacteriales; family Nocardioidaceae; genus Nocardioides; species Nocardioides humi. Next base: position 4,134,726 of record NZ_CP041146.1, read on the forward strand.
TCAAGCTGCGCCCGGAGATCCTGCGCGACGCCCAGGCGGCGGTCGTCGCCGAGCTGGGTCTCGCGGCCGACGCGAAGCCGTTCGACCTCGTCTTCCACGGCGGATCCGGCTCGACGGCGGAGGAGATCGCCGCCGCGGTCGACTACGGCGTGGTGAAGATGAACGTCGACACCGACACCCAGTACGCCTTCACCCGCCCCGTGGCCGACCACATGTTCCGCAACTACGACGGGGTGCTGAAGGTCGACGGCGAGGTCGGCGACAAGAAGTCCTACGACCCGCGCGCCTGGGGCAAGGCGGCGGAGGCCGGCATGGCCGCGCGCGTCGTCGAGGCCGCCGAGAACCTCCGCTCGGCCGGCAAGTCCGTCGGCTGACGGTGGCTCCGGAGCTTCCCACCGCGGCCGACGTCGACCGGGCGGCCGCCCTGCTCGGCCCGGTCATCCCGCCGACGCCGCTGCAGCGGGCCGACCGGCTCTCGGCGCTGACCGGGCTCGACGTCTGGCTCAAGCGCGAGGACCTCACCCCCGTCCGCTCCTACAAGGCCCGCGGCGCGTACACCGTGCTCGCCGGGCTGTCGGAGGAGGAGCGGTCCCGGGGCGTCACCTGTGCGAGCGCGGGCAACCACGCGCAGGGCGTCGCCTTCGCCTGCGCCCGCGCCGGGGTCCACGCCACGATCTTCCTGCCCCGCACCACGCCGCGGCAGAAGCGCGACCGGGTCGCCGCGCTCGGCGGCGACCAGGTCGAGGTCGTCATCGCCGGGGAGGCGTACGACGACGCGGCGGTCGCCGCCTCCGACTTCGCCGCCGCGTCGGGAGCGACCGTGGTCCCGGCCTTCGACCACGCCGGGATCGTCGCCGGCCAGGGCACCGTCGCCGCCGAGATCCTGGCCCAGGCGTCCGACCTGGGCTGGGCGCCGGACGCGCTGGTGCTGCCCGTCGGCGGTGCCGGCCTGATCGCGGGCTGCCTCACCGTCCTCGGCGAGCGGCTGCCCGGCGTACGCGTCGTCGCCGCCGAGCCCGCCGGCGCCGCCTCCCTCGCCGCGGCGCTCGCGGCCGGTGGCCCGGTCGAGCTCGAGACCGTCGACCCGTTCGTCGACGGCGCCGCCGTACGCCGCGTCGGCGACCTCACCTACCGCGCCGTCGCCGAGGCCCGCGCGCTCGTCGACCTGTCGGTCGCGGCCGTGCCCGAGGGCCTGATCTGCGTCGAGATGCTCGACCTGTACCAGGTCGACGGCATCATCGCCGAGCCCGCCGGCGCCCTGGCCCCCGCCGCGCTCCGGCTGCCGGCGGCGGGTGGACTCGCCGATCTCGCACCCGGCAGCCGGGTCGTCGTGGTCGTCTCCGGCGGCAACAACGACGTCTCCCGCTACGCCGACATCGTCGAGCGGGCGCTGGTCCACGAGGGGCTCAAGCACTACTTCCTGGTGGAGTTCCCGCAGGAGCCGGGCGCGCTGCGCCGCTTCCTCGACCACGTGCTCGGCCCCGACGACGACATCACGCTCTTCGAGTACACCAAGCGCAACAACCGCGAGACCGGCCCCGCGCTGGTCGGCATCGAGATGCAGTCGGCCGACGACCTCGCCGGGCTGCTGGCCCGGATGGAGGAGTCGCGACTGCGGGTGGAGAAGGTGCCGCCGGACAGCCCGCTGTTCGGGTTCGTGCTGTCCTGACCGGAGGCCGGCCACGCGGCTCCTCAGGTCAGGGCGCCAAGAGGTCGTCGTCCCGACCGGGGGACGTGCCTGACGCACGTCGGCGCCACTGGGTGGGCGTGCAGCCGAAGGCCTGGCGGAACCGCCGGACGAAGTGGCTCGCGTCGCGGAACCCCCACGTATGCGCGATGGCCTCGATCGTCACCTGGCTGCGCTCAGGCGACATCATCGCGGCCCGGGCCCCGTGGAGCCGCCGCTCGATGACCCACTGCTCGAACGAGATCCCCGCCTCGGCGAAGCGTGCGTACCCGTACCGCCTCGAGACGTTCAGCCGGACCGCGACCTGTCCCAGGGTGAGTGACGGGTCGCTCAGATGCCGGCGGGCGTAGGCCAGCGCGCTGCTGACGAAGGTCTCGGCGAAGGCGTCGCGGAGACCGTCGCGTGGCCGAGCGGCGGAGACGAGGAGCGCGCGCACCAGCTCGATGCCGCTCTGCTCGGCCGCGGAGGCCGCGACCGGATCCTGCGAGATCGGCTCGATGTGCCGGAAGAGGTCGTGGAGGTAGCCGCGGACGACGGGGTAGAGCGGACTGTGCTCGAGATGGCGCGATCCCTCGAGGATCACGTCTGGGGGCAGTGCGAGCAGGTCACGCGGGAGCTGGAACAGGGTGCCGGAGCCGTGCTGCGGCTGATGGAAGCTCTGCACCTGCTCGGAGTCGATCACCGACAGGTCACCGCTGCCCACCACCCTCCGTTCGCCGAGGTACTCCAGCTCGCCGCCGGAGACGATGGGCAGGCTGAGCAGTGCCGACGGATCACGGGCGATCAGGGAAGGCGTCCGTGACAGGCGGAAGCTGGAGGACGACGTCTGGACGACGGCGCAGGTGCCCAGGGGGAAGTAGTCGAGGCTGGTCGTGAGGGTGCCGCCCGCCTGGTCGCGGGGGACCTCGAGCCGGCTCGCCCACAGGTTGGAGGCATAGGCGTCGTGCAGCTTGTCCAGCCGGTCGTCCGGCGCGAGGAGTCGTGAGTCGTAGAGGCGCAAGGCAACCACTCCGCCCAAGAGGAACGTCCGCGTGCCGACGAGCATGCGTGGTGAAGCAGAACCTAGGTCCGCCCGGTTCGGCGGTCAAGGTGCTCGTGGTCGAGGCCCCGGCCGCTCGACGTCCCATCGTGCACGCAGGACGGGGATCGTGCACGCACAGCACACCGCTGGATCACGCACGGACCTAGCATCGGCGCGACGCCGTTCCTGCTCAACCACCGAGGAGCTCTCGATGTCCGACGACGTGGAGTACCAACCGGCCACCGCCGACCTCGCCGAGGTCGCCGCCGCCAACGAGTCCGGGCGGCAGCCGGTCGTGTTCGTGCACGGTCTGTGGCTGCTCGACTCCAGCTGGGACAGGTGGGCGGCGTTCTTCGAGGACGCCGGCTACGCGGCCGTCACGCCGGGATGGCCCGACGACCCGCCCGACGTCGTCGTCGCGCGCGAGGACCCGACGGTCTTCGCGAAGAAGAGCATCGGCGACATCGCCGCCTACCAGCAGACGATCCTCGACGGCCTGGACCGCAAGCCCGTGCTGATCGGCCACTCCTTCGGCGGCCTGCTGGTCCAGATCCTGGCCGGCCGCGGTGCATCGCTGGCCACCGTCGCGATCGACCCGGCCCCCTCCCGCGGCGTCCTGCCGCTCCCCGCCGCGGCGCTGAAGGCATCCGCTCCGGTCCTGACCAATCCGGCGAACCGGCATCGCGCCGTCGCGCTGACCTTCGAGCAGTTCCGCTACGGCTTCGCGAACGCCGTCGACGAGGACGAGGCCCGCGCCCTCTACGACAGCTGCCACGTCGCCGGGTCGGGTGTGCCGGTCTTCCAGGCGGCTTTCGCCAATATCAACCCGCACACCGAGGCCAAGGCGGACAACAAGGCGAGCGATCGCGGTCCGATGCTCGTCACCGCGGGCGAGCTGGACCACCAGGTTCCTCCGGCGATCTCGCGCGCGACATACGAGCGCCAGGCGAAGAACAAGTCGGCGGTCACGGAATACGTGGAGATACCCGGCCGCGGCCACTCGCTGACCATCGACAGCGGATGGGAAGAGGTCGCCCTGCTCAGTCTCGACTTCGTCAGGCGGTTCGCGAGCTGAGCAGCGCCGCTCGGGTCAGTGGGCCCCGAACCCCTCGTGCCGTGGCTTCTCGTAGAACAGCACGGCGACCAGCCCGACGGCGTACATGATGGCGGGCAGCCAGAGCGACTGCTGCATGGCCTTGCTGAACAGCTCGGCGATGTGGGGGTCGGGGATCTTGGCGGCGCCGGCCTCGCCGTGGGCGGCGGCGCCGGGGAGGTAGTGGGCCAGACGGGCGTCCATCAGTACGGCGATGGCGGCCGCGCCGAGCACCGAGCCGACCTGGCGGACGGCGTTGAAGACGCCGGCTCCGGCACCGGCGAGGTGCATCGGGAGGTTGCGGTTCGCGGTCGCCGCGGTCGGCGCCCAGATGAAGGCGTTGCCAATGCCGATGACCGCCATCGGGGCGGCGATCTCCCAGACCGCGATGCCGGGCTCGAGACGCCACAGGAGCAGCAGGAAGCCGACGAGGCTGATCGCGAACCCGAAGCCGAGGACCTGACGGGGGTGCAGGCGGTCGGTCAGCTTGCCGACGGGCTGGGCCAGGAAGATGGACATCACGGCCATCGGCAGCATCAGCAGGGCCGCCTCGGTGGGCGAGTCGCCGCGCACCGCCTGGGCGTAGAGCATGAGCGGGAAGCCGAAGGACGCGCCGATCGAGCCCATGCAGGCGATGGCGACGTTGGAGACCGAGAAGTTGCGGTCCTTGAACAGGCTCAGCGGCACCAGCGGCTCGGCCCGGTTGAGCCGCTGCCAGACGACGAAGGTGACCAGCAGCGCGAGGCCCCCGGCGATCATCGCGATGATCCAGGGCGCCCACTCCATCTGGTGGCCCTCCTGGATGCCGAAGCAGAGCAGGAACATGGCGACGCCCGAGAGCGCGACGCCCAGCCAGTCGAACCGGTGCTCGTGGGTCGGCAGGGCGGGGACCAGGCGCCACGCCATCGCGAACGCGACCAGGCCCACCGGGAGGTTGATGAAGAAGATCCACTCCCAGCCGAGGCCGTCGGTGAGGACGCCGCCGAGGATCGGGCCGACCACCATGGCCACGCCGGCGGTGGCGCCCCAGACCGCCATGGCGCTGCCGCGCTGGGCCGGCGGGAAGATCCGGGTGATGATCGCCATCGTCTGCGGCGTCATCATCGCGGCCCCGAAGCCCTGCACGACCCGGGCCAGGATCAGCGCCTCGACGGTCGTGGTCAGGCCGCACCACAGCGACGCCAGGGTGAAGACCGTCAGGCCGGCGAGGTAGAGGTACTTCGAGCCGAACCGGTCGCCCAGTCGTCCGGTGATCAGCACCGGCACGGCGTACGCGAGCATGTAGGCGCTGGTCACCCAGACGACGTCGTTCACCGACGCGTCGAGGTCCTCGATGATCGTCGGCGTCGCCACGGTCACGATGGTCAGGTCGACCAGGATCATGAAGAACCCGATGACCAGGGCCCACAGGGCCGGCCAGGGATTGCTCTCCGGGGTGGGGGCGGCGCTCGACGCCGGGGAGGTGGGTGCGCTCTGGGTCACGGAGAGAGTCAACACCCGGGCACCGACATCCTGTTCCCCGCCGCCACAATGGAGCCATGAGCATCACGCCCGGCACCGACCTGATGGCCGGTCCTCCCCCCACGCACCTGCCCGTCGACCCCGCCGAGGCCCTCCTCGCCGAGGGCCAGGCACCCGCCGCCGTCGTACGCCGCCTCCCGTCGTCGCCCCTCGCCTGGGCGAGCCTCGCCGAGCAGGCCCGCGACGAGGGTGCCGACGACGTCACGGTCTACGCCTACGCCCGCGTCGGCTACCACCGCTCGCTCGACCTGCTGCGCCGCAACGGCTGGAAGGGCCACGGGCCGGTCCCGTGGGAGCACGAGCCCAACCGCGGCTTCCTGCGCGCCCTCGCCCTGCTGGCCCTGGCCGCCCGCGCGATCGGCGAGGCCGACGAGTGGGAGCGCTGCTCCACGTTCCTGCGCGACTCCAGCCCGACGGCGTACGACGAGCTGCTGGCCTGACTCCGCGAGCGGCGGCTCAGCGGCGGCTCAGCGGCGGGCGGACCGCCACAGGTCGCGCGCGAGCGTGCTCAGCGCGGCGCCCAGCGAGGGCAGCCACAGCCGCATGTCAGGCCCGGACGGCGAGGTAGGCGGCGACGAGCAGCAGGATGATGCCGAGGGCGGCCGCGATCGGCAGGTCGCTGGGCCGTGAGGCGCGGTGCGCCCGGGTCGCCGCCGGCCGCTCACCCGCCGGGACGGGGGCGGTCGCGCGGTGCTTGTGGGTCAGCTGGTTGGTCCGCATGAGATCTCCTAGTCCGAGACGTACACCTGACCGGACGGAGTCGGCGGTGGTTCATCACGCGGATTTCGGAGATTTCCGGGCGCGGCGGTCAGGGCGCGAGCAGGGAGCGCACCTTCTCCGGCCCGAGGGCGGCGAAGAGCGTGGGCAGCCGCGGGCCGCGCTCGGCGCCGACGAGGAGGTTGTAGAGCAGCCGGAAGAACGCCTTCTGGTCGGCCTTCACCTCGTCGGTGGGCGCGTCGTCGACGGCGAGGCCGCGGGCCAGCTTGGGTACGCCGTAGATCAGCGTGGTCAGCTCGTCGCCGGTCGTCGGGGCGTCGAACGAGGCGGGCAGGCCGTCGAGCAGCAGGCCCAGCCAGCGGGACTCGTCCTCGGTCAGGCCGGCCAGCCGCTCGGCGTCGGCGGCGGCGCGGACCGTGGTGCGGTCCTCCGGGTCGACGTACGAGGTGATCCAGGTCGCCGCCTTCGTCAGCCGCGGCTCCAGGTCCGCCTCGGGAGCGCCGACGGTGCGGGCGGTGATCTCGCGCGAGCCGGCGGTGACGTCGGCCACCGACGACAGCATCCGGAACGGTACGACGACCGCCGGGGTCGGCAGCGTCCCGGCGGTCGAGGTGGCCGAGGCCCGCTCCCAGGCGAGCACCGCGGCGTCCCGCTTCTCCGGGATCGCGGCCTTCCGCGTCAGCGCGTCCCATTCGTCGTACAGCCGCAGGACCTCCTGGCCGAAGTCGACGTTGAACGCCTGCTTCGGCTGCCGCCGGACGTACAGCCAGCGCAGGATCGGGGCCTCCAGGATCCGCAGCGCCTCGGCCGCGGTGGGGACCCCGCCCTTGGACGACGACATCTTCGGCATGCCGGCGACGCCGACGAAGGAGTAGCCCACGAACGACGGCGCGGTGCCGCCGAAGACCGGGCCGACGATCTCCTTGCCGACCGTGTACGACGACCCGGGCGAGGCGTGGTCGACGCCGCCGGGCTCGAAGTGCACGCCCTCGAACGTCCACCGCATCGGCCAGTCGACCTTCCAGACCAGCTTGCCCTCGTCCTGCGTGGCGACATTCGTGACATAGGAGTCGCCGCACACGTCGCAGGTGTAGGCGAGATCGGTGGTCGCGTCGTCGTAGGAGGTGAGGGTGACCGTGTCGCGGCCGCAGCCGCGGCAGTAGGGCTTGTAGGGGAACCGGGACAGGTCGCCCGAGGCCGAGCCCTCGTCGTCCTCCTCGCCCTCCGCCTTCTTGGTGCGGAACCGCGCCATCACGGTCTCGATCTCACCGCGCTTCCGGATCGCGGTGAGCACCTGCTCTCGGTAGGCGCCGGAGCGGTACATCTCGGTCTGGCTCACCTCGACCATGTCGCAGCCCATCTCCGCGAGCGCGGCGCGCAGCGGCGCCTTGTAGCGCTCGGCCCAGCTCGGGAACTCAGCCGTCGGGTCGGGGACCGCCGACAGGGGCCGGCCGATGTGCTCGTTCCACGCGGGGTCGACGCCGGCGGGGACCTTGCGGAACCGGTCGTAGTCGTCCCAGCTGTGCAGGTGCCGGACCTCGATCCCGCGCCGCCGGATCTCCTCGGCCACGAAGTGGACGGTGAGGAACTCGCGCAGGTTGCCGAGATGGATCGGCCCCGACGGGCTGATCCCGGACGCACAGGTCACCAGCGCGGGCAGGGTGCCGCCGTTGACGGTCTCGGCGTGCCGGAGCGCCAGGTCGGCGGTCCGGGTCACCCAGTCGCCGGGGTCCTGCTGGCCGCCCTGCTGGTTGCGCTGTCCTCGTGCCACGGCGCCCAAGCCTATTGCGCTACCGCGGCGGGACCACCATCGCGTACGCCGCCGGCAGCACCCGCCAGGTCCGGGACCGTACCGGCCCCTCGATCTCCCCGTCGCTGTTGCAGTCGAACGGCGTGCCGCTGACCCGGACCGTGCGCCCCCGCAGGATCCGTACGTCGGCGTGCTCCTCGTGGCGCCCGAACGGCAGCCGCAGCAGGTAGCCGAGCCGGGCGACCGGCGAGACCGGCGTCGCGACGAGCACGTCGACCTGGCCGTCGTGGGGCTCGGCGCCCGGGGTGAGCTCGGTGCCGCCGCCGACCGACGCGCCGTTGCCCACCGCGACCATCAGCACCGGCTGGTCGACGTCCACCACCACCTCGCCGTCGACCTCGACCAGGACCCGCAGGCTGGGCGGGCTGATCGCGGTCTGCAGCGCACCGATCGGGTACCCGATCCGGCCCAGCCGCGCCTTCCAGCGGGCGCCGCGCTTCCCGGCCTCCGCGCCCGCGCCGAGGTGGACGCTGTTCACGGTGACCTGCTCGCCGTCGTCGACGACGAGGTCCGTGCGGCGCGGCGTCCCGGCGAGGACCGCGTGGGCCGCCGCCTCGGGCTCGAGCGGTACGCCGAGGGTGCGGGCGAAGTCGTTCCCGGTGCCGAGCGGGATCAGCGCGAGCGTCCGCCCGGCCAGGTCCTCCCGGTCGTACAGCGCCTGGACGACCGCATGGATGCTGCCGTCGCCGCCGGCCACGACGATCGTCCGGTCGCCGGCCCGGGCCAGCAGGTCGTCGAGCTCGGCGGGCCCGGAGGTCGCGCGGACCTCGGTCTCGGCACCCTCCCGGAGCACGGCCACGGCCGCGTCGACGGCCTCCCGGTCCGCCGTACCGGCGTCGCTGTTGGTGATCAGCAGGAGGTCCGCGCCGGCCGACATGGGGCCAGCATAGGCAGGGCCGTTCTTATGCATGTACTATGCATATTTTATGAGCGACGAGTTGACCCGATTGGACGAGCAGGTGCTCCGGCTGGTGCGCGCCGTGCGCCGGCCGGGCTACCGGGACCGGCTCCTCGAAGGTGTCGACGTGGGGCCGGGTGTCGAGGCGCTCAGCATGCTCCGGGTCGTCGAGCGACGGCGGGCGGCGGGGGAGAGGCCGTCCATCAACGAGGTCGCGGCGGACCTGCGCGTCGAGCAGTCCACGGCGAGTCGCGCCGTGGGCGCGGCCATCCGCCGCGGGTTGCTGGAGCGCGCCGCGTGCGCCGACGACCTCCGCCGGGCACGGCTCGATCTCACCAGCGCCGGTCGTGCCGCGCTGGACCGGGCGACCGCCAACAGGCAGCAGATCCTGGCCGAGGCCACGACCGGGCTGGCACCGGAGGACCTGGGCCGTCTCTGCGACCTGCTCGAGCGCCTGCTCGCCGGCTACGACGACGTCGAGGCCCGCCATGGCTGAGCCGGCTCCGGCGCTGGCGGCGACCGCCGACGGTCCGGTCCCGCAGGTCATCGTCGCCCGAGGAACGATGCGGCTCCTCGTCGATCGCGACTTCGGGCTGCTCACCTGGGGCAAGGTCTTCTCGGTCACCGGCATCTGGGTGCACTCCGTGGTGGCCGCCATCGCCGTGTACACCGCGACCGGATCCGCCGTCGCGGTGGGTCTGGTCGCGGTCGCCCAGTTCGGTCCGCAGATCTTCCTCACCCCGCTCAGCGGCACATGGGCCGACGCCGGAGACGTGAGGCGGCAGCTCATCGTCGGCCGCCTGCTGTGCCTGCTCGGGAGCGGCGGCCTGGTGCTCTGGTACGGCCTCGCGGACCCCCGCGGCTGGGCCTCGGCGGGCGCGGTGCTGGTGGGGTCCTTCGTCATCGGCCTGGGCTTCGTCGTCGGCGGTCCCGCGATGCAGTCGATCGTCCCCGCTCTGGTCACGCGCGAGGAGCTCCCCGCCGCGATGACGCTCAACACCGCGCCGGGGACGATCGCCCGGGTCGTCGGCCCGGCGCTGGGCGCCTTCGTCGTCACGCATCTCGACGTCGCTGCCGGGTTCGCGGTCGCCGGCGCCGGGCACGCGCTGTTCCTCGTCGCCATCCTCCCGGTGCGGGTCCCGGCGCGGGCGCCGCGTGCGGCCGACACCGACTACTCGGTGCGCGCCGGGCTGCGTCACGTGCTCGGCGATCGTCCGCTCCTCCTGCTCCTGCTGGCCGTGACCGCGATCGGCCTCGGGTCCGAGCCGACGCTCACTCTCGCGCCGGCGGTGGCCGAGCAGCTCGGTGGCGGCGCCGCGCTCGTCGGCAATCTGAGCACCGCGTTCGGCGTCGGTGCCGTCCTCGGGCTGGTGGCACTCGCCGTACTGCGGAGGGCGATCACCACGGAATGGTTCGTCGCGCTGGGGCTGCTGTCCATGACCGCGGGGTCCGTCGTCACCGCGGCCGCGCAGGGGGTGGTGCCGTCGCTCGTCGGCTACGGGCTCGTGGGCGCCGGGTTCAGCATCGCCGCAACGGCCGTCGGCACCGCGGTCCAGCTGCGCGTGCCCGAGGTGCTGCGCGGCAGGGTGATGGCCCTGTGGATGGTCGGCTTCGTCGGATCGCGCCCGATCGCCGCCCTGGCGGTGGGCGCCGTCGCCGACCTCGTCTCGGTGCGGGGAGCCATCGTGGTGATGGCCCTCGCGCCCCTGGCCGCGCTCCTCGTCTGCCGTCCCGCGACGCTGCGCCGGCTACCCGCCTGACGGCCGGGCGCGCACCAGGACGCCGATCTTGTCGATCCGGTGCTCCGGATTGCCGAGCTCGTCGGACCAGTAGTTGCCGGCGGCGTGATCCTCCGGCGTCGCGCAGGTGGACAGCGTGATCATCGCCTGGGTCGGCGCGACGCCGGGGCTCCCCGGGACGGCCGCGCGCTGCTCCTCGAGCGACTCCGGCGAGCGGAACGACGTGCGCCGGGTGCCGGTGACCCGGTAGACGTACCGCACCGCGCCGGCCTCGACCACCACGCGGTCGCCCTTGCGCAGTCGCGGCAGGTCGAGGAAGGCCTGCGTGGAGGAGAGCCGGTGGGCGGTCACCTGGTAGTTGCCGATCCCGCCGGGACCGACGCCGCCGCGGGGTCCGTGCGGGCTGGCGGCCAGTCCCCGGTCCTGGATCCGGGTCCCCGGCGCGTCGTCGGTCATCCCGCGATAGGGCTCGATCCGCAGGTCCTCGATCCCGAGCCGCGGGACGGTCAGTCGCGCCGGCCGGGGCCGGCCGTCCGACGGCTCGGGCTCCGGTGTCGGCGACGGTGCCGCCGACGGTGTCGGCGACGGTGCCGGGGTGGCCGTGCCCGGTGCGCCGGAGGAGGCCGTCGCCGAGGGCGCGCCGGCGGGCTCCTGGTCACCGGTCCGATCGGCGGAGCAGCCCGCCAGCACCAGGCCCAGGAGGGTGACGCGGAGAGCGCGTCCGACCACGCCCTCGACTGTACGACGCGGTGGGCGCCGCCCGAAGGGTCAGCCCGGGTACGGCGCCCGCTCGCGGGCCGTGCGCAGGACCGGTGTCCACCAGGCGAGCTGGGCGAGCAGCGTCTTGGCGTAGGTCGTGGCGCTCGCGTCGGCCGGCCGGCCCTCGTCGAGGTCGAAGGCCAGCGGGTAGTTCACGAACGCCAGCCCGTCGCGCACGGTCACCGCGTGCAGCTCGGTCAGCACGTTCTCCAGGTGCAGCACCGCGTGGCGCCCGCCGGCCGCCCCGCCGTAGCTCGCGAACGCGACCGGCTTCGCGGCCCACTGGGTGAAGTGCCAGTCGATCGCCGCCTTCAGCGAGGCGGGGTAGCTGTGGTTGTACTCGGGCGTGACGAGGACGAACGCGTCCGCCGCCTCCAGGCGGGCGGTCAGGTCCGTCATCCCCTCCGGTCGTGGATAGCCGGGCTCCTTGGGCGATCCGGCCGGCAGGGCCAGGGGGATGTCGAAGTCGGCGAGGTCGATCACGTCCACGTCGAAGCCGCCGAAGGCGCGCGCCTGCTCGGCGACCCAGGCCGCGACGACCGGTCCGAACCGGCCCTCCCGGACGCTGCCGACGACGACGGCGAGTCTGCTGTTGTCGGTCATGGCGCCACTCTGTTCCGGCCGGCCGCCGGCAACCAGACCGGGATCAGGCTGGCTCCGACAGGGCCACCTTCGGCACCGCGGTCGTCCGCCGGAGCGCCGTATCGTGGCGGCATGGCCACTCCGCTGGGCGACTTCCTGCGAGCACGGCGGGACGCGACGCCGCCCGCGACCGTCGGCCTGCCCACGACCGGACGCCGCCGCGCACCGGGCCTGCGGCGCTCGGAGCTGGCGGCCCTCGCCGGGATCAGCGTCGAGTACCTCACCCGGATCGAGCAGGGCCGCGACCGCAACCCGTCCGTGCAGGTCGTCACCGCCATCGCCGAGGCGCTGCGCCTGGACCCGTCGGAGCGCGAGCACCTGCGCAATGTCACCAAGGTCTCCGCGGGCCAGTGCCTCGCCGGCGAGCCGGGACGCACGCAGGTCCGCCCGTCGGTGCGGGCGATCCTCGACCAGCTCGAGCCCGGGCCGGCCGTGGTGACGAACCGGTTCGGGGACCTGCTCGCGTACACGTCCGGCTACGAGCGGCTCGCCGTCGCCGTCGGCCTGCTCGACGACCCGGAGCCGAACCTGACCCGCTACGTCTTCACCGACGAGCGCGCACGGAGCACCTTCCCCGACTGGGACCGGGTGGCCGACCAGCAGGCGCTGTCGATCTGGACCGGCATCGCCGGCGACCGCGCGGCGGCCTTCGTCGAGGAGCTCGGCGCCGCCGGCGGCGAGGAGTTCACCCGTCGCCTCAGCGGCGTCGCGGTGCCCCGGCACGGCTCGCTGCGGTGGCACCATCCCGACGTCGGAGAGCTGCGGCTGGACCGCGAGGTGCTCGAGCTCCCGGCGGACGACGCCCAGCAGCTGGTCGTCCTGCTGCCGGCCGACGAGGTGACCGCCGCCGCGCTCGACCGGCTGCACCGGGCTGCCAGCGGGTCGCTGCGCGCGGTCCGGTAGCCCATCGTCTCAACCGCCGACCGCCTCGCTCGGCGAGCTGCCGCGCAGCATGGACCGCACGGGCGCCACGGCAACATCTTCGCCAAGCTCGACCTCGCCCCGGACAGCGACCGCCGCGTGTCCGCCGTGCTGACCTACCTGCGGGGCTGATCCATTTCGGCACTTGTTGCCCACGTGCGCCGGGGAGGCCCGTGGTTGGATCCGGGCCATGGGTACGCCGCGCCGCTGGACCGCACGTGAGCTGATCGACCTGGTGCTCGACGAGGGCTCCTACGAGTCGTGGGACACGCCGGTCGACATCAGCGGGCACCCGGCGGCCTACCGGGCCGAGCTGCGCGCGGCGGCCGAGAAGGCCGGCACCGACGAGTCGGTGCTCACCGGCCGCGGCACCGTGCGGGGGCGGCCGGTGGCGTTCGTCGTCAACGAGTTCCGCTTCCTGGCCGGGTCGATCGGCGTCGCCGCCGCCACCCGGATCGCGGCCGCCGTACGCCGGGCGACGGCCGAGGGACTGCCGGTGCTGGCCTCGACGTCGAGCGGCGGCACCCGGATGCAGGAAGGCACCCGCGCCTTCGTGAAGATGGTCGACATCTCGCGCGCGCTGATGGAGCACCGTGGCGCCGGACTGCCGTACCTCGTGCACCTGCGCCACCCCACGACCGGCGGCGTCTACGCGTCCTGGGGCTCGCTGGGCCACGTGACCGTGGCGGAGCCGCGTGCGCTCGTCGGCTTCCTCGGCCCCAAGGTCTTCGAGGCGCTCAACGGCCGGCCGTTCCCTCCCGGCGTCCAGCTCGCCGAGAACCTCGCCGCGCACGGCGTGATCGACGCCGTCGTCCCGGTCGAGGACCTGCCGGCGCTCGTCGACCACGCCCTGGGCGTGCTCGTCGACCCGGCGTCCGCGCCCGCACTGGAGCGTCGTACGCCGGTCGCGAGCGGGACCGTGCTCGACCACCCGGTCTGGGAGGACATCGAGGCGACCCGTGCGCCGGAGCGCGCAGGGGTGCGGGACCTGCTGCGGTACGGCGCCGCCAGCACCCTGCGGCTCAAGGGCACCGACGAGGGGGAGCGCGACGACTCGGTGCTGATCGCGCTGACCCGGCTCGACGGGCAGCCCTGCGTGCTGGTCGGCCAGGACCGCTCCCGCCAGACGCCGGCGACCCCGATGGGGCCGGGTGCGCTGCGCGAGGCCCGCCGCGCCATGGAGCTCGCCGAGGAGCTCCGGCTGCCCCTCGTCACGGTGATCGACACCCCCGGCGCCGAGCTCTCCCAGGCCGCCGAGGAGGGCGCGATCGCCGGCGAGATCGCCCGCTGCCTCGCCGGCCTGGTCACCATGACCGTCCCCACGGTCTCGGTGATCCTCGGGCAGGGCTGCGGCGGCGGTGCGCTCGCCCTGCTGCCCGCCCGGACGGTGCTGGCCGCCGAGCGCGGCTGGCTCTCCCCGCTCCCGCCCGAGGGGGCGAGCGTGATCGTCCACGGCGACCCGTCGCACGCCGCGGACATGGCGGCCGCGCAGAAGGTCGGCGCGCTCGACCTGCTCGCGGACGGCGACGTCCACGGCGTCGTACCCGAGCTGGAGGGGGACACCCCCGAGACGCTCGCCCGGGCTGTCGTCGCCGAGATCGCCGCCCGCCTCGCCGACCCGGGTCCGGTCAGCTGACGAGCATGTCCTCGCCGGACCAGAACGCCCGCATGGACAGGATCCGGCCGTCGTCGTCGAAGGTCATCACGTCGATCGGCGCCAGCGTGTAGGTCTGCTCGCCGGCCTTCGTCACCAGCTCGAACGCGAAGGCGGCCTCGTTGCCGGCGATCCGGGTGTGCAGCAGCCGGGCGGACTGCTCGAGGCCGTCCAGGGCGCCGTAGAACTCGGCGATCTGCTCGCGGGTGGTGCGCACCTCGGAGCCCACCGGGTCCTCGACGGTGGCGCCGTCGGCGTACAGGGCGACGACGTCGGCGGAGCTGCCGGTGGCGACGAGGTCGACGTACTGCTGGATGGTCTCGAGGATGGTCTCGCGGCGGGCGCCCATGGTGACTCCTGGTGGTCGGATCGGCGTCCTGGAGCATCCCAGGACTAGAACCTGTTCTAGCACGCCACCGCGTCTCGACGCGTGCCTACGCCTGGTCCTCCGCGTGCTCCCGGGGCCGGGCCGGGCGGGCCCGCCGTGCTTGGTCGCGTAGAGATCCGCGTCCGCCGACGCGTAGAGCGAGCGCAGATCGGCGCTCCCGGCCGGCGCGTGCGCACGGCCCACGCTGACCGAGACGGCCAGCTCGGTGCCGTCGGCCAGTTGGAAGGGCTCGTGCTCCACGGCGGCCGCGATCCGCTGGGCGCGATCGGTGGCCGACGCCTCGGCGCGGCCGGGCAGCAGCATCGCGATCTCGTCCCCGCCGATCCGGCAGACGATGTCGCCGGACCGGCTGAGCGCGAGGACGCGCCCGGCGAGCTGGACGAGCACGTCATCGCCCGCCGCGTGGCCGTGAGTGTCGTTGATCGACTTGAAGTCGTCGACGTCCATCAGGATCAGCGAGGTGCCCGCGTCGCCGTCCGCGTCGGACAGCGCCGCGGCGGCGGCCTTCTCGAGGACGCGCCGGGTGGCGAGCCCGGTCAGGGAGTCGACCGCCGCCAGCCGTTCGAGCTGTGCGACCGTCCGCGCGTGGCGCTGGCTGGCAGCGCCGAGCAGGACCGCCGACGTGACCAGCGCGGCGATCACGTAGCTGCCGTCGACCACCGCCTCGCGCAGCGGAAGCTGGACCAGCACGACCACCAGCTCGCCGATCACCGACGCTCCGGTGAGGAGGGTCGCGCCGATCGGCGCCAGCTGGGAGGCGCCGTAGAGCGCGGGGAACAGGAGGAAGACCTGCGCGGTGAGGGCGGCATCGTGGGTGAGCAGGTCGATGGCCACCAGAGCGGCGACGGCGAGGAACGGCCCCAGCGCCCAGCCCAGCTCGTGGGACGCGTCGAGCCGGCGCGAGAGGAGGCTGAACACGACGACGATCAGGATGAGTCCGCCGGCCAGCACGAGTCCCGTGCGGAGGTGCTGGTGCTGCAGCGGGGCGGTGGCCACGGTGACGGCGGCCGCGACGCCGCACAGCGTCGACACGGAGCGTCCTGCGAGGCGGGGGTCGCGGGGCTGCATCCAGCGTACGAGGCTCATCATCACGTTCGGGCCTGGTGCATGTCCTCTGGTGCCCGCTCGGCCCCGTTCCATGAGTGGATGCGGCTCCTCGGCGCGTCCGGCGGCTCGACGCCTTTGATAGCGTGACGCCGCAAGAGCCCCGGTCTTGCCCGGGGCTGCTTGCTTTTCTGACAGCCGGGTGGAGGAGCACGCGAGAATGCCAGCAATCGTGATCGTCGGCGCCCAGTGGGGCGACGAGGGCAAGGGCAAGGCGACCGACCACCTCGGCAGCCAGGTCGACTACGTCGTGAAGTTCAACGGCGGCAACAACGCCGGCCACACGGTCGTTGTCGGCGACGAGAAGTACGCCCTCCACCTGCTGCCGAGCGGCATCCTGACCCCGGGCTGCACGCCGGTGATCGGCAACGGCGTGGTGGTCGACATCGACGTCCTGTTCCAGGAGATCGACGGGCTCGAGGCGCGCGGCATCGACACCTCCTCGCTCAAGCTCAGCGCCAACGCGCACGTCATCGCCGACTACAACCGCACCCTCGACAAGGTCACCGAGCGCTTCCTCGGCTCCCGCCGGATCGGTACGACGGGCCGCGGGATCGGCCCGACGTACGCCGACAAGATGAACCGGATCGGCATCCGGGTCCAGGACCTGTTCGACGAGAAGATCCTCACCGCCAAGGTGGAGGGCGCGCTCGAGCTCAAGAGCCAGATCCTCACCAAGATCTACAACCGCCGCGGGCCGTCGGTGGAGCAGACCGTCGAGGAGCTGCGCAGCCACGCGGACCGGCTGGCGCCGTACGTCTGCGACACCGCGCTCCTGCTCGGCGAGGCGCTCGACCGCGACGAGGTGGTCCTGCTGGAGGCCGGCCAGGCGACGCTGCTCGACGTCGACCACGGCACCTACCCGTTCGTCACCTCCAGCAGCGCGACGGCGGGCGGCGCCTGCACCGGCTCCGGCATCCCGCCGACCCGGATCGACCAGGTCATCGCGATCGTCAAGGCGTACACGACCCGCGTCGGCGAGGGCCCCTTCCCGACCGAGCTGCACGACGACAAGGGGGAGTTCCTCCGCAAGGCTGGCTGGGAGTACGGCACCACCACCGGCCGCCCGCGCCGCTGCGGCTGGTTCGACACGGTGATCGCCCGCTACGCCGCGCGGATCAACGGCGTCACCGACTTCGTCCTCACCAAGCTCGACGTGCTCACCGGCCTCGAGCAGGTCCCCGTCTGCGTCGCCTACGACGTCGACGGCAGGCGGTACGACGAGATGCCGGTCAACCAGACCGACTTCCACCACGCGGTGCCGGTCTACGAGTACCTCCCCGGCTGGTTCGAGGACATCTCCCACTGCCGCACCTTCGAGGAGCTCCCGAAGGCCGCCCAGGACTACGTGGAGTACGCCGAGGCGCGCTCCGGTGCGCGGATCTCGGTGATCGGCGTCGGTCCCGAGCGCGAGCAGGCGGTCGTCCGGCACCCGCTGCGCTGATCGCCCGAGTCGGGCGGGTGAGAGTGGTCCGTGAGTCACTCTCACCCACCCAACTCATAGGATCGTCGCCCGTGAAGACCCTCGTGATCGGTACCGGCGGCCGCGAGCACGCGCTCGCCCTCGCACTCTCCCGTGACCCCGGGGTGAGCGAGGTCCATGCGGCGCCGGGCAACCCGGGCATCGGCGCGTTCGCGAGCCTGCACGACGTCGACCCGATGGACGGTACGGCGGTCGCCGCCCTCGCCGCCTCGCTCGGCGTCGACCTGGTGGTGGTCGGACCGGAGGCGCCGCTCGTCGCCGGGGTCGCGGACGTCGTACGGGATGCGGGGATCGCGGTCTTCGGGCCGTCCCGGGAGGCCGCGATGCTCGAGGGCTCGAAGGCGTTCTCCAAGGAGGTCATGGCCGCCGCGGGAGTGCCGACCGCGGGCTCGCGGACGTGCACCACCCCGAGGAGGTCGTGGCCGCGCTCGACGGGTTCGGGCCGCCGTACGTCGTCAAGGACGACGCGCTCGCCGCCGGCAAGGGCGTCGTGGTGACCCGGGACCGGGCCGAGGCGCTCGCGCATGCGGCCGGGTGCGGCCGGGTCGTCGTCGAGGAGTTCCTCGACGGGCCGGAGGTGTCGCTGTTCGCGGTCTGCGACGGGCGCACGACGTACCCGCTGCAGCCGGCGCAGGACTTCAAGCGGATCTTCGACGGTGGCCGCGGCCCCAACACCGGCGGCATGGGCTCCTACTCCCCGCTGCCGTGGGCGCCCGACGACCTCGCCGCCACCGTCGTCGAGACCGTCGTGCAGCCCACGCTGGACGAGATGGCACGCCGCGGTGCGCCGTTCGTCGGCTGCCTGTACGTCGGCCTTGCGCTCACCGCCGCCGGGCCGCGGGTGATCGAGTTCAACTGCCGCTTCGGCGACCCCGACGTGCAGCCGGTGCTCGCGCTGCTGGACTCTCCGCTGGGCGACCTGCTGCACGCCGCCGCGGTGGGACGCCTCGCCGACGTCGAGGCGCCGCGGTTCCGCGACGGCGCGTCGGTCACCGTGGTGCTCGCCTCCGCCGGCTATCCCGAGTCCTCGTCGAAGGGGGACGTCATCACCGGCGTCGGCCGCGCCAACGGCGTCACCGACGTCGACGTCATCCACGCCGGCACCGCGCTGGCCGACGACAGCCTGGTCACCGCCGGCGGTCGGGTGCTCGCCGTCCGGGCGGTCGGGTACGACGTCGCCGACGCCCGCGCCCGCGCGTACGCCGCCGCCGACCTGGTCTCCTTCGACGGTCTCCAGCGCCGCTCCGACATCGCCGCCGAGCCGCTCGGGGTGGTCGAGGGCGCGTCCCTGACCGATGACTGACTCGCCGGCCGACCGGCCCGTCGTCGTACGGACGGCGAAGGACGGGGACCTCGACGCGGTCGCCGCGATCTACGCCCGCGAGGTCCGAGACGGCCACGCCACCTTCGACACCGCGCCGCCACCGCGGGCGACCTGGGAGCGGAAGCTCGCCTCGACGCATCCGGGCGACCACTTCTTGGTCGCGGTCGCCGGCGGCGAGGTCCTCGGCTTCGCGTACTCCGGCCCGTTCCGCGACCGCGGCGCCTACGACCGCACCCGCGAGGTCACCGTCTACCTCGCCCCCGCCGCCACCGGCCGCGGCATCGGCCGGCTCCTGTACGACGAGCTGCTGGCCCGGACGCGGGCCGCGGGCATGCGCACCGCGCTGGCCTGCATCGCGCTGCCCAACGACGCCAGCGAGGGCCTGCACCGGGCATGCGGGTTCGAGCAGGTCGGCGTGATGCGGGAGGTCGGTCGCAAGTTCGACCGGTGGATCGACGTGGCCTGGTGGCAGCGGATGCTCGACGGCTGAGCAAGCTGAGGGGCGACCCTCGCGACTGTGGAGAACGCGACGACCGGTCCGGGTCCGGTGGCAGAGTGGCGCCATGGCTGAGTCCGCCGAACAGGTCCATGCCCGGGTGATGGCCGCCGCCGACGAGCACGGGCGGCTGCCGCTGCCGTCCGTCGCGGCGTGGGACGTCTTCCCGTGGGAGGTCGTCGACGGGGCGCTGGCGGCCAAGCCGCTGGCCGCGCCCGCGCCCGAGGAGCCGCGCGAGGGCGAGGGCGGCGTGGACTGCCGGATCTGCACGCCCGAGCCCCGCGTCCAGCGGATCGGCGACGGCGCCGAGCACCTGCACGTCTGGTTCATGGCGCGCACGGCCGGCCTGCCCTCGATGACTGAGCCAGGAGCGCGCCGGGAACACCGCGAGCGACGTGGGGGTATAATGGGGGTATGCCGAAGGTGAACATCTACGTGCCGGACGCGCTGTACGACGAGATCCGCCGGACCGACCTGCCGATCTCGTCGATCGCGCAGCAGGCCTTCCGGGATGCGTTGAGCGCGCGTGCCAACGCGGACTGGATCGCCGCGGCGCGCACGCGCCCGACGCGCACCACCCGGCGGATCGACACCGCGGCCCTCATGGACGACGTCCGCGACGAGTTCGGCGCATGATCGTGCTCGACGCCTCGGCCCTGGTCGACGTCGTGACCGACCAGCCCGCGAAGCCGGCCGTGCTGGAGCACCTCGAGCAGCCGATCGCCGCCCCGGGCCATCAGCTCGCCGAGGTGCTCTCGGCCGTCGCGCGGATGGCGCGCGGTGGCCTGCTCGATGCGGCCGCCGCCGCGGCGGCGATGGCGGATGCGGCCGCGCTGTCGCAGGACCAGGTGCCCCTCGACGACGAGCTGCTGGCGAGGGCGCTGGCGCTCAACGATCGAGTGCGTGCGCTGGACGGGCTCTACGTCGCTCTCGCCGAACGGCTGGCCTGCCCGCTGCTGACCACGGACGCGCGGCTGAAGCGCTCCGATCCGCCGTGCGAGGTCATCGTGGCAGCGGCGGAGGACCTCGATGACTGAGCCGAGCACCCAGCCGGACACCCAGCCGGCGGGCGTGGTGACCGAGCGGCTCCGGCTGGTGCTGTGGGACGAGCCCACGGTGACGGCGATCCGCGACGGCGGGCGGCTGCCCGGCTGGCACCCGGAGTTCCCGCGCGAGGACGACCGCGGCGCCGCGACCCTGTGGCGCGACGGCGACCCGTGGGGGCCGCGGTCGATCGTGTCCGTCAAGCAGCAGGTCGTGATCGGCTCCATCGGCTTCTTCGGGCCGCCCGAGCCGGCGGACGACGACGTGCCCGAGGTCGAGGTCGGCTACGGGCTGGTGGGGCCGGCGCGCGGCTACGGCCTGGCCACCGAGGCGCTCGGTGCGCTGCTCGCCCGCGCCGACGCGGCCGGCGTACGGGTCCGGGCGTCGATCGCCCCCGACAACACCGCGAGCCTGCGGGTCGCGGCCAAGGCCGGGTTCACCGGTGTCCGCGGCAGCAACGAGGACGGTGAGCTGGTCCTGGTGCGCCCGGCGCGCTGACCCGGCTGTGGATGACGCCGACTCGATGTTTCCCGCCACCGGAGAAGTCGGCAACCTTCCTTCGCTCCGCCCCGGAGCGCAGAATGGAAGGAGCGTCGATGTGTCCCCAGCAGCAGGAGCAGTCGTGTCCGAGGTCCGCGTGCCCGCCTTCGAGCGGATCCGCATGTCGTACGACGAGTGGTGGGCGCTGCCCGAGAAGCCCAAGTCGGAATGGGTCGACGGTGAGGTCGTCATCGTGAACGTCCCGCCGAACCTCGATCACAGCGACTCCGGTCTTGGTCTCTACAGCGTGTTGAGGCGGACGTTCCCGGACCTCAAGATCTACACCGACGTGCCGCTGCGACTCCCGCGCAACCGGGTCCGCCGCCCCGACCTGATGGTGTTCGACCACCGGCCGGAGAAGGAGCCGGTCGAGGAGACGCCGATCCTCGTGGTCGAGGTCCTCTCCCCGGGCACTCACCTCATCGATGCCTTCGAGAAGGCGCCGGAGTACGCCGAGGCCGGCATCGGTCAGTTCTGGATCGTCGACCCCGAGGCGCGCAGCCTCGACATCTATGAACTGGTCGACGGTCGCTGGGAGTCGTTGCTGCGGCTGGACGACGTCCGGCCCACCGGCGAGGTCACCGTGCCCGGTCACGGCACCATGGCCGTGGACCTCCCCGTCATCCTCGCCGGCTGACCCGGTTGTCCGATGACCCGAGACGCGGAGCCGTTGCGGCTGCCCGAGCCGGACCCGCCGGCCCACCCGATGAACCAGCAGCCGGAGGGATTCCGGCTCCCGGCCGAGCTCGGTCTCGCACCGGACACCGAGGCCAGGCTCCGGGCGTTCCTCTGGGACCAGGTGCTCACCAGCGCCGAGCCCGACATCCTCGACATCTGGGACGAGGAGATCGCGGCTGAGGGGATCGGCGACGAGCAGGCCGACCGTGCGTTCGACGCGGTGCTGGCGGCGCGCCGGGCTCAGCAGGCGGACTGGGGGCCCGACGACGTGCTGCCGTTGACGGCGGCGTTCGCGGCGCTGGCCGATGCCGGAATCGTGGCCCGGGAGAACTTCTCCTGCTGCGGCACCTGCGCCTCGGCCGAGATCGCCGACGAGCGTGACGACTCCCGCAGCTGGCGCGGCTATGTCTACTACCACCAGCAGGACACCGAGAGCCTGATCGGCTCGCGGTCGACGTACGTCGGCTACGGGGCGTTCCTGGACGCGTTCATGGACGAGCAGGAGTGGTTGGCGCTCAGTGACGAGCAGAAGGACGAGACGTACGAGCGGCTCACCGTCGACCTGATGGTCGGCGAGGTCATCCCGGTCCTGGAGCGGCACGGCGTCACGGTCGAGTGGAACCGCGAGCTCCACACCCGGATCCTGCTCGACGACGTCGACACCGTCGTCCGGGTCTGAGACGGTGACGTGGGAGAATCAGCACCCGTGACCGTGCCGAACGTCCTCGCCACCCGCTACGCCGCCGCCGACCTGACCGCGATCTGGTCGCCGGAGCACAAGATCGTCCTCGAGCGCCGGCTCTGGATCGCCGTGCTGAAGGCGCAGCGCGACCTCGGGATCGACGTACCCGACGGTGTCGTGGAGGCCTACGAGAAGGTGGTCGCCCAGGGTGAGCAGGGCGTCGACCTGGCGAGCATCGCCGACCGCGAGCGGATCACCCGGCACGACGTGAAGGCGCGGATCGAGGAGTTCGCGGCGCTCGCAGGGCACGAGCACATCCACAAGGGCATGACGAGCCGCGACCTCACCGAGAACGTCGAGCAGCTCCAGGTCAAGCAGTCCCTCACCCTCCTGCGGGACCGTGCGATCGCCACCCTCGCCCGGCTCGCCCGGCTCGCCGCCGAGCACGAGGCCACCGTCATGGCCGGCCGGAGCCACAATGTCGCCGCGCAGGCGACCACGCTCGGCAAGCGGTTCGCGACGGCGGCCGACGAGCTGATGATCGCGGTGGAGCGGATCGAGGACCTGCTGGGCCGGTACCCGCTGCGCGGCATCAAGGGCCCGATGGGCACGGCACAGGACATGCTCGACCTGCTCGGCGGGGACGCCGGGAAGCTCGCCGATCTCGAGCAGCGCGTCGCGCAGCACCTCGGCTTCGACCGGGTGCTCACCAGCGTCGGCCAGGTCTACCCGCGCAGCCTCGACTTCGATGTCCTCTCCGCGCTGGTGCAGCTGACCGCGGCGCCGTCCAACCTCGCCACCACGATCCGGCTGATGGCCGGCAACGAGCTGGTGACCGAGGGCTTCAAGGAGGGCCAGGTCGGCTCCTCGGCGATGCCCCACAAGATGAACACCCGCTCCTGCGAGCGGGTCAACGGCCTGGCCGTCGTGACCCGCGGCTACCTGTCGATGGTGGGCGAGCTCGCCGGCGACCAGTGGAACGAGGGCGACGTCTCCTGCTCCGTCGTACGACGGGTGGCGCTCCCCGACGCCTTCTTCGCCGTCGACGGGCTGTTCCAGACCTTCCTCACCGTGCTCGACGAGTTCGGCGCCTTCCCGGCGGTGATCCAGCGCGAGCTGGACCGCTACCTGCCCTATCTCGCCACCACCAAGGTGCTGATGGCCGCGGTCCGCAACGGCGTCGGCCGCGAGAGCGCGCACGAGGCGATCAAGGAGGCCGCCGTCGGCACCGCGCTCGCCATGCGCCAGGGCCAGGCCGAGAACGACGTCTTCGCCAAGCTCGCCGCCGACGACCGGCTCGGCCTCACGACCGACCAGCTGCAGTCGCTGGTCGCCGAGCCGATCACCTTCACCGGCGCCGCCGTCGCGCAGACCCAGGAGGTCTGCCGTCAGGTCGAGGCCCTCGTCGCCGCGCACCCCGCGGCCGCCGGCTACAGCCCGGGCGCGATCCTCTGACCGCTGCCCCGGTCTCGGGTTTGGGCGCCGGATCGGCCGGGGAGGAGCCCCGGCGTGACAGCGTCGACGACCCCACGAGATACCACGCTGACGATCCGGGGCCGCCGCCGCCTCGCGGCCGCGACGGCGGCCGTCCTCGCCGCGGCCTCGCTGCCGGTGCTGCTGACACCGCCCGCCGGTGCCGACGCGCTGGTCCGGCAGACGGCGACCCTGACCACGAGCATCCCGGGCAAGCCGGCCGCGGGAACGCCGGCGTACCGGCAGATCCAGCAGGCGAGTGTCGTGGTCGAGTACCCGGCGGGCGGCTCGTACGCGATGGTCACCGCCAACATCACGCTCAAGGCGGCACCGCCGTCGACCGGGGACAATATCGTCCAGATCGGACTCGGGCGCCAGTCGGGTGGCAACTGCGTCATCTCGAACCGGCGGAGCGACACGGGCACGAAGGTGTCCTACGACCTGACCGGCGTCGAGACGCCGCCGAGCGGATCGTGGGACTGCGTGGTGGCGCGGGTGGGTCCCGACTACGTGGGGAGCACGGCCGCCGACTACGACGTGATGATCGGTCCGCTCACCAACACGTACGTCGCGCCGCAGGTGTCCGTGGGCGAGGTGGAGCTGTTCGGAGCCAGCCAGGGCAAGCTGAAGCTGGTGCCCAAGGTCGCGCGGCGCTACTGGGTGACCGTGCGCAATCCGGGCGAGGTCGATGCCACCGGCGTGGTCCTGCGGGCCACGGGCAAGCGGATCAAGTCCTCCGAGGTCGTCGTCGGCACGCTCGCGGCGGGGAAGGAGACGCGGGTGTCGGTGCCGATCAAGCTGACCAGGAAGCAGCGGACCACGGTCGAGCTGACGGTCGTCAGCGGCAGCGCGAGCGCCTCCCGCAAGCTGAAGGTCAAGCCGGTGGCCGCGCCCGCCAGGCCGCGGCCGGGGATCTACCGCAGCAAGAACGGCGTCACCTTCTCGGTCAAGAAGGGTCGCATCGTCGGCTGGAACGGCCGCATGCAGACCCGGTGCGGCGGGTATCCCGACCCGCTGACCTATACGCAGAACGCCTATGACTTCCCCAGCACCAAGATCCCGCGCGACGGCGTCGTCGACGCCCACCACACCGGCGCGAACTACGGCACCACGCTGCGGATGCGCATCGTGGGCGGGAAGGCCACCAAGGGGAGCTTCACCTACTCCGGACCAGGTCGCTGCTTCGCCAGCGTGAGCTTCAAGGCCAAGCGGAGGTAGGGACCGGGCGGTCGACTCCATGCGGATCGTCGTCGACTTCCCGGTCCCCACGGACCGGGCGTTCGACTACCTCGCCGACCCGCGCAACCGGCCGGCCTGGCAGTCCAGCCTCCGCGCCGTCGCCGACGTCCGCGATGAAGGCGCGGCCTGGACCGACGTCACGGTGGTGCCGGGTGTCCGGCCCCGGATGCGTACGACGCTCGCCGACCGGCCGCGCCGCTGGGTCGAGGAGGGCCGATGGGGCCCGTTCCGGGCCCGGCTGGAGCTGGTCTTCGAGCCCGACTCCACCGATCCGGCGGGGTGCCGGGTGGTGGCGGACTTCGCCGTCCGCGGCCTCGGGCTGGGGCGGGCGATCACCGTCGCCGGCCGGTCGACCGTCGCCGCCGATCTGCGCCGGGCGGCCGCCGCTGTCCGCGACCGTCGGTAACCTTCCGGATCTACTCGCCCGCCGGTACGACGGGGAGCCCGGACAGGTCAGGCCGGCCTGACGTCCAGCACGACCTCGAACTCCAGCAGGTCCGCGCCGGTGGCGACCGGCTTGCGCGGCGCCTCGCCCGGCTTCTCGGCGTGCGCGGCGCGGGCGGGGCCGTCGCGCCACGCGGCGAAGGACTCTTCGTCGGCCCAGTGGGTCACGACGAAGTAGCGGTCCTCGCCGGCGGTGGGCCGCAGCAGCTGGAAGCCGAGGAACCCGGGGGAGCCCTCGACCGCGCCGGCGCGGGCGGCGAACCGCTGCTCCAGCTCCGGGCCGGCATTCTCGGGGACCTGGATGGCGTTGATCTTGACGACGGACATGGGTGACTCCTCCACTGCTCTCGGTGTCGCGCACGATAGCGGTCGGCGTCTCCCGGAGCGCCGTGGGAGGAGACGTCCCTCACGGCCGGTAACGCGAACCCGCCCTCCTCGTTGGAGATGAAGTTAGCCTAACCAAACCTTCGAGGAGGGCTCGTGCTGCCCGTCGTGCGCGCCTCCGGCCTCCGCAAGACCCACCCCGCCGCGGGTGGGGAGCGGGTCGTCGCCCTGGACGACGTCGACCTCGCCGTGCTGCCCGGCGAGATCAGCGTGATCACCGGCCCGTCGGGGTCCGGTAAGTCGACCCTGCTGCAGATCGTCGCCGGTCTCGACCGGCCCGACGCCGGCACGGTGCATCTCGGCGACGTCGAGATCACCGGCCTCGGCGACCGGCGGCTCGCCGAGCTGCGCCGGCGCCGGATGGGCTTCGTGTTCCAGTCGTTCAACCTGATCGACAGCCTGTCCGTGCGGGACAACATCGTGCTGCCCCTCGAGCTCGACGGTCGTACGGCGGCACCGGACGTGCTGACCCGCCTGGTCGAGGAGCTCGGGATCGGCGACCTCCTCGACCGGCTGCCCCACCAGCTCTCGGGCGGCCAGCAGCAGCGGGTGGCGGTCGCGCGGGCGCTGCTCGTCGACCCCGACGTGCTCTTCGCCGACGAGCCCACGGGCGCGCTCGACCCGGACGCCGCCGCGCAGCTGGCCGACCTGCTCGTCGCCCTGGCCCACGAGCGCGGGCACGCGGTCGTCGTGGTGAGCCACGACCCGGCCGTGGCCGCGCGCGCCGACCGCCTGCACCGGATGGTGGCGGGGCGCCTGTACGCCGTCGACCCGGAGCGGGTCTGAGCCGTGCGCGTGCCCGTGCCCCGGCGTGCCCGCCCCCTGCTCCGGCTGGCGGCCGCCGAACGCCGCGCCCGTCCCGGCCGCGCCCGCGCCGTCGTCGTCATCGTCGCCCTCGGCGCCGCCCTGCTGACCGCGGCGCTGGTCCTCGGCGACACCCTGCGCGCGTCGGTGGAGCAGGGCCTCGCCGTCGAGTACCGCGGCGCCGACATCGTGGTCCGCTCCGACCTCGACCCGGCGGGCACGGAGCCCGCGCGGGGCGACGGGATCCCGTCGGCCGCCGTACGCCGGATCGAGCGCCTCGACGGCGTCGCGGAGGTGGCGACCTCGGTGCGCGCCACCGCGGTCGCGCAGACCCGGGGCACCGCCCGCGGGATCGCGCTCGAGTCGCTGCCCGACGCCGGGCGGTTCGTCTGGCAGGGGTGGAGCGCCGGCCGGCCGCCGGCCGACGGCACCGAGATCGCGCTGACCGCGCACACCCTGCGCGACCTCGGCATCGGCCTCGGCGACCAGGTCGCCGTCGGCAGCCCGCGGGTCGGGCGGGCCCTGTTCCGGGTGGTCGGCGTGGTCGACGTCCGCGGATCGCTGGGCCGCGAGGGATCGGCGTACGGCGTCGTCACGGCGCCGGTCGCGCAGTCGCTCGCGGGCGGCAGCGGCCCCAACGTGCTGCTCGTCGACGCCGAGCCGGGCGCCGACCTCGACGCGATCGTCGCGGCGATCAACGAGCGCGCGCCGGTCGGCTGGCCGCAGCTGACCCGCGATCTCGAGCGCGCGGCCGAGGACGTCCACGGCGTCCGGGCCGGTGCGCTCGGACTGGTGGCCGCCGCGCTGGCCGGGGTCACCCTCGGCATCGGCGTCGTCGCGCTCGCCACGACGTCCGGGGCGGCGACCCGGTCGCGGCGCCGCTCCCTGGCCCTGGCCCGCTGCCTCGGCGCCACCCGGCGGCAGGTCGTCGGCCTGACCCTCGCGGAGGTGCTGCTGCCGAGCGCGCTCGGCGCGGTGCTCGGCGTCGTGCTCGGCGCACTGGTCGCCCGGCTGCTGCTGCCGGTGCTGGACCTGGTGCCCGGCCTCTACCCGCTGCGCGCCGACGCGTTCACCCTGCGCCCGCTCGCCCTGCTCGGACCGTTGCTGGTCATGGTCCTGCTGGCGGCGGTCGCGGCGCTCGTCCCGGCCGTGCTCGCGGCCCGGGTCGCGCCCTGGACGGCGCTCGGCGGCGCGACGGGCGCCGACGCCGCCCGCCCCCGGCGCTGGCCGGTCGTGGCCGGCGCGGTCGCCGTCGTCGCCGGGCCGGCACTGGCCGGGCTCGCGGTCGACCGCGGGACGCCGCGCCTGCTGGCGCCGGCCGTGCTGTTGACCGTCGCCGGGACGCTCCTGCTCGTCGCGCCGGTGCTGTCCGCGGTGGCGCGCCTCGCCCGACGCCGTACGACGACCCCGGCCGTGCGGCTGGCGCTGGCCGACATCGTCCGCCGCCCGGTGGCCGCCGCCACGGAGGCGGTCGCCGTCCTGCTCGCCGTGGCGGTCCTCGCCCTCACCTGGGTCACTGCCGCGGGCGTGGCCGCCTCCACCTCGGCGCGGCTCGACGCGACCGTCGCGCCCGACCTGACCATCGGCGCGCCGGCCGGCGCCGCGGTCGTCGGCGACGAGACGCTCGCCGGCCTGGCCGACGTCGACGGGGTCGCGACGGTCGTCCCGGTGCCCTACGGCGCCGGCGTGCGGGTGGTCGGCCGCAGCGGCGGCGAGCGCGTGGAGCTCTCCGTCGGCACGGTGGCCCTCGACGCCGGCGACCTGCGCTCGGTGCTGCCCGCGGGCGACGCGATCCCGGAGATCCGCGGCGACGCGGTCTACCTCCCGGAGACCGCCTTCCCGCCCTTCCCGCGCGACTCCACGCTCAGCCTGGCCGGACCCGACGGCCGGGTACGGGATCTCGCCGTGGTCTACGTGCCCGACCTGCCGGTCCCGTCCGCGGTCGCGCCCGACACGCTGCGCGCGGCCGCGCACGCCTGCGAGGTACGCGAGGCCTGGCTGCGCCTGGACGCGGGCGTCGACCGCGCCCGGGTCGTCGACGAGGTCACCGGCGTCGCCGTGCTCGGGGGCGAGCTCCCGGTGGCGGGCCCGGTGATCGCGGACGTCCGCGCCGACCGGGCGATCCGCACCGCCCGCTCGGCCGGGATCGCGGTGCTCGCCGTCGGCGTCCTCGTGGCGATCGTCGGCGCGGTCGCGACCGCCGCGGTGACGATCAGCGAGCGCACCCGGGAGTACGCCGTCCTCCGCGCCCTCGGCCTCGAGCGGCGTGCCCTCGCCCGGATGCTGGTGACCCGCGTCGCGCTGGTCGGGCTGGTCGCCGCCGTCGGCGGCATCCTGCTCGGCAGCGCCGTCGGTGTCCTGCTCACCCGGGCGATCGCCGACGGGATCGACCTGACGCCGGTCGTGCGGGTCCCCCTCCTGCCGGTGGTCGCGATCGCGGTGCTCACCGTGCTGGTCGTGCGCGCCGCGGCGACGGCCGCGCTGGAGCAGGTGTCCTTCGTCCCGCCGGCCCGTGTGCTGGCCCGGCGATGAGGACGTCGATGAGGAGGTGGAGGATGCGTGCCCGGACCGTGCTCGCCGCCCTGACCGTGGCGGGCGCCGCCCTGACCTCCGGCGCGGCCCCGCCCGGGCCGACGACACCGGCCCCACCGCGGCGATGAGCTACGACTGCCGGCTCAGCGCCGGCTGGGGCGCGCAGGCCGGCGAGCTCGAGGTCCACCTGGACGCCGTACCGGCGGCGGTGGCTCCCGGCGAGGAGGTGAGCCTCGCGGGCCACCTCGTCCTCCGGTTCCCCGACAGCGCCGCGCTCCAGTCGCAGCTGACGCTCGCGCGCACCGTCGAGCTCACCGCGACCTCCTTCGGCCTCACCGCCTCCGCCGGCGCCAGCACCCGGCTGCTGGCGCCGACCCGGATCGACGGCGACCGGGTGAAGGTCGGCGCCCCGCTCACCGTCGAGGCCGACTTCACGCTGCCCGGCTTCGTCGTGCCCACCGGCGCGACCGGCGACCTCGTGGTCTCCCTCCCGGTCGGGGCCGCGACGCCCAACACGGTGACCGCCTCCCCGGCCGACGTCGCCTTCAGCGGCGTGCTGGCCCACGACGGCCTGGTGACCACCCGCAACCTGTCGTGCTGGACCACCGGCGACGTCGCGCTCCCGGTCCTGGCCCGGATCCCCGTGCGGCGCGCGGCCGCCGTCCCCGCCCCGGGGCTGCGCAGCCCGGCGCCGACGCCACGCCCGCCCCTCCGCGGCGGCCGCCGCGCCCCCGCCCGCGGCCGCCCCACTCGCGGTCGCGCCGGCCGTCGACCCGGCCGCCGCCCCGCAGCCGGCCGACGCCGTCCCGGCCGCGGCCGTCCCCGGCCAGGAGGCCCGGCCGGAGGCCGCGATCCCGCCCCGCACCCGCGACGGCCGGATCTTCGTCCCCGCCTGGGCGCTCGCCCTCGCCGGGCTGCCCCTGCCGGCGCTGGCCGTGGGCTACGCACTCGTCCTCCGCGGCCGGCTGCGCCGCGCCCGGACGGCCGCCGCCACCGTCGCGGCCGCCTGAACGAAAGGTCACCCATGCTCCGCCCCATCGCTGCCGCCACCGCCGCGGTCCTCACCCTGCTCGCGACCACCGCCGCGGCGACGCCCGGTGAACGCGCCGCCGCGACCCGCACCGCCACGGCGCAGGCGGCGTACGCCTGCCAGATGAAGTACGAGGGCCAGGCCGCCAACGCCGAGGAGTACGCCGACCCGACGACCCTCTCCCTGCAGCTCGACGTCCCCACCGAGGTCAGCGCGGGCGAGAGCGTCTCGCTGCGCGGCACCCTGGCGCTGCAGTTTTCGGAGTACCTCAGCTCGATCAGCAAGGGCTACTTCGACACCTTCGAGGGCTACTCGGACAGCTTCTCCGTCGCGCTCACCATCGGCGGCCGGACGACGGTGCTCGAGGCCGACCGGTGGCAGTCGCCGAAGACCCAGCGCAGCAACCCGCTCGTCGTCCGGGCTCCGGTCACCTTCCCCACCTTCGTCGTCCCCGCCGGCACCAGCGGCAGCGTCCGGATCGGGCTGCCGCAGAACAACGTCGTCAAGAACTCCACCTATCCCGCGCCGGCGACCGTCGCCTTCAACGGCCGGGCACAGGCCTCCGGTAGCTTCGGCACCTACAAGTACGACCTCTCCTGCTACCTGCCGCAGGCCTCCGAGGGCGTGGTCGCCGACATCCCGGTCGCCCGGGCCGCGAGCGCGGCCAAGACGGGCGGCAAGACCGGTGGCAAGGCCGGCGACAAGGCCGGTGGTGAGGCCGGTGGCGGGGCGACGTCGCAGGCGACCGCGGCCCCCGCGCCCGCCGGCGCCGCCCCGGCACCCGACGTGCCGACCGAGCCGGTCGCGGACCCCTTCGCCACCGCGACCGCCGTGGCCGCTCCCGGGGCGCCCGCGGCCACGACGCCGGCCGCGGCCGGCGTGGCGACCGGACCGGCGCGGGACGAGAACGGCGTCTACGTCCCGACCGGTGCCCTCGTCGGCGGCGGGCTGGCCGTCTGCATGCTCGCGCTGGCGTACGCCGCCTGGGCGCACCTGCGACTGCGCCGGCTGCGCGCCACCCTCGACGGGTAGCGGGCAGCTCCGGAGGTCTGTCGAGGCCGCCGGCCTATGTCCGTCGGTGGAAGCGGACGTCGCCGCTCGACAGGAGTCGATGCTCGTAGGAGCGGTCGTGGATGCGATGGTGATGGTGGGCGCAGAGGTTGATGGCGTTGGCGAGATCGGTTGGGCCTCCCTCCGACCAGGGCCGGAGGTGGTGGGCCTCGGTCCACGTGGCGGGGACGGTGCAGCCCTCGGCCCGGCACCGTCGGTCGCGCAGCCGCAGCGCCCGGCGTTGGGCGCGGGTGAACAGCCGCTGGGCCCGCCCGACGTCGAGGATCTCTGCGTCTCCGCCGAGTACGACGGGGATGATCGATGCCTGACAGGCCACTCGGCGGGCTTGGGCGGCGGAGACGGACTCGTCTCCCCCGGGTGTGAGGATCCCGGCGGTGGCGAGCTCGGCGCGGAGCTGCTCCAGGCTGATGGTGACCATGACCGTGGTGGCGTCTCCGCCGTGCTCGGGTAGCCCGTCGGGGTCGAGATTCTCCAGCAACGCGGCGAAGGCGCGGGCATAGGCACGATGCTGTGGCATCCGCTCGAACGGCCCGCCCGAAGGGGTGCCTGCCGGTTCGCCCGGGCAGCTGTGGCTGTGATGGCGTGGCGAGGTGTAGGCCTGCAGGTAGGTCTTCAGCCGTTCCGTGACCGAGGTGGGCAGGATCCCGGCGATCCGGGCCCGGCCGTCGCCGAGATCGCGGAACCGCAGCGACGACTTCTCCCGGGCACGGCGTTCCTCGTCCTCCAGTCGCCTGCTCTCCTCGGCCTCGGCGACCTCGGGTGCGACGACCTCGAGGATCCGCCGTCCGAGGTGCCGCAGCTCCCGCGGCGGGTGGTGGGCGGCGTACCCCACCAGCGTCTGCTCAGCCTCGCACGCCAATGTTGGGCCGAGGTGGGCGGGCAGCGCCTCGAGGCTGGCGGTGATGACCCGCGCCTGGGTGGGGGACACCCGGCCCTCGCGCATTCCCACCGCCACGGTTTGACGCTGCTCCAACGCCTTCGCCAGATGCCAGTCGGCACGCGCGGTTCGGGCGTCGGTCCGGGTCTCGTGTGCCACCCACGCGGCGGCGTCCCGTGCACCCGACTGCTCGCCGACCTCGCCCGAGGCCGCGAGCACCCGCAGCCGCAGCTCGGCCAGCCGGGCTTCCACAACTGCCAGGCGGCGTAGTGCCTGCTGCTTCTCCGCGGTCGACATGAAGACGGGCTGCAGGTCGGCCACGTCCTTGACCGCAGCCTCGACCGCATCGGCGCAAGCCAGCACGGGATGTGTCGCGATCACCATCGCAACAGACACCATGACCACCTCCGAGCGCAGCGGACCCACGAACCAGCAACGGGTCCTCACGTCTCGGGGCAGACACCTGTGAGGGGAGGCGGCCCACCGCACGTTGCGACGGACCGAGCCGGAGCCATCAGCCACCGAGGAGTATTGCGCCGACCTGTCGCTATTCAAACATATGTTCGAGTGTGATGCAAGTCCTCGCTCGGTGTTGTGATGTCTCGGGACATCCCTGACAGTTCTGTATCAAGACATCCCTGACAGAAGGTGTCTCAGGACTTCCCTGACACTTCTTCGGGTCCGCGTCCTCCGGGTGGTCGGCCGTTGCCGACGTATCGGACGCCGGCGGGGGCGCGTTGGTGCTCGATGAGGATCTCGCCTTCGAGGTCGGCGACGGTGATGGTGTCGCCCTCGACGATGACCAGGACTTGCGGGAAGCCGTAGCGTCCGTCGACCTTGTAGTTGACTCCGGCCAGCATGAAGGTGCCCGCGGTGCTCAACCTCCTGAGACTGGTGCCGGCCGGCAGGTCCTGCGGCGCTGGTACGGGCTGAAGTCGCTTGGTGGCGGCCTGGACGAGGAAGGGCTCCTCGGGCTTGGGGCGTGGCGCTTCGGCTTTCTCGGTGGCCTCCCAAGCGGTCTGGGGCGTGATGCGGCCTGGCAGTCCCTGGTGGGGGCGCTCGGTGTTGTAGATCAGGTCGAATGCGTCGACTTGTGCCTGGAGTTCGGCGAGCGTGGCGGCCAGGGGCTGCTTGTCGAGGTAGCGGAACAGGGTCTGGTGGAAGCGCTCGTTCTTGCCCTGAGTGGTGGGCTTGTAGGGCTTGCCGGTGATCGCTTCGACGCCCAAGGACGACACGTGCTCGACAAGCTGGCCCACGAATCCGCGTCGGGAGGGGTTGAGCGCTGTCCCGTTGTCAGACAGCAGCCGTTGTGGGACTCCGTGCGCGGCCACGGCCTTGTCGAAGACCACGATCGCGGCCGCGGATGTCTCGCCCCACGCGACGTGAGAGGCGACGGCGTAGCGCGAGTGGTCGTCGATGAGCTGGAAGATCACGCACTTCCTGCCGCCGGTGAGCACGTATTCGGTGGCGTCCATCTGCCAGCACGCGTTCGGGGCCGGATACACAAACCTGCGCCAGGCCGAACGCGGCTTCTTGCGAGGCTCCTTGCGCGCCACACCTTCCTCGCGGAAGATCCGCGCCAGCGTCGCGACCGACGGGACGGGCTCGAGGCCCATCGTGATCATCTTGTCGTGGACGCTGATCGGCCCGTGATCCAAGCCGGAAGACTCCAGCGCTGCCCGCACGCCCAGGGCCTGCTCACGCGCATCGTCGCCGACCTTGTTGGGACTGGTCCGCGGACGCCTCGATCGCGGCTCCAGAGCCGCCGCTGGTCCGTCGGCGGCCGCACGCCGCCTGAGCATGTAGAACGTTTCCCTCGACACCCCGTGTTCGGCACAGAAGGTGGACACCGCTCCGCGGGGAGCGTCATCAGGCCACAGTGCGATAGCGAGTCGGACACGGGGATCAACAGGTTCATTCGACACTGCTCAACAGAGCCAGAAGTGTCAGGACCCAACGCCGCCCAAACGTCAGGAATCTACTGATACAGAACTGTCAGGGATGTCCTGATACATGACATCCTCGCTCGGTGTTGTGTGATGTCTCAGGACATCGGTGACACTTGCTGTCTCAGGACATCGGTGACAGTTCTGCATCAGGGCATCGGTGACACTTGCTGTGTCAGGACATCGGTGACACTTCAGTCGTGGGGTGCGGCTCCTCGACCTCCACGAGGTCTTCCGTTGCCGACGTAGGTGATGCCGGGTGCGGGTCGTTGGTGTTCGATGAGGATCTCGCCGTCGAGGTCGGCGACGGTGATGTTGTCGCCCTCGACGATGACCAGAACGTCCTGGAAGCCGTAGCGTCCGTCGACCTTGTAGTTGACCCCGGCCAGCATGAAGGTGCCGGCGGTGCTCAACCTCCTGACGCTGGTGCCAGCGGGCAGGTCCTGCGGCACGGGCGCGGGTCGAAGGCGCTTCGCGGCGGTCTGGACGAAGAACGGCTCCTCGGGCTTGGGTCGCGGCGCCTCGGCTTTCTCGGTGGTCTGCCAGGCGGTCTGTGGTGTGAACCGACCGGGGAGGCCTTGGTGGGGGCGTTGGGTGTTGTAGAGGTGGTCGAACGCGTCGACCTGGGCCTGCAACTCGGCCAGGCTGGCGGCAAGGGGCTGCTTGTCGAGATACCGAAACAGCGTTTGGTGGAAGCGCTCGTTCTTACCCTGGGTGGTGGGCTTGTACGGCTTGCCGGTGATCGTCTCGACACCCAGCGAGGAGACATGCTCCACGAGCTGGCCCAGATAGCCACGCCGGGAGGGGTCGAGCGCGAGCCCGTTGTCGGACAGCAGCCGCTGCGGCACACCGTGCGCGGTGACTGCCTTGTCGAAGACCACGATCGCGGCGTCAGCGGTCTCGCCTTCCGCGACGTGAGAGGCGACCGCGTAGCGGGAGTGGTCATCGATGAGCTGGAAGATCACACACTTGCGGCCGCCCGTGAGGACGTACCCATATCGGCTCGGTGGCGTCGAGCTGCCAGCAGGCGTTCGGGGCGGGATAGACGAACCGCCGCCATATTGTGGCGGGCCGAGCGGGGCTTCTTCCTCGACTCCAGACGAGCCACGCCGGCCTCGCGGAAGATCCTCGACAGCGACGCCGTCGACGGCACGGCCTCGAACCCCATCGCCTTCATCTTGTCGTGCACGCTGATCGGCCCGCAGTCCAGACCGGAGGACTCCAGCGCCGCGCGGACCTGCAGGGCCGAGGCCTTGGCCTCCTCGCTCAACCGCGACGGGCTCGACCGCGGTCGCCTCGAACGTGGTTCAAGCACCGCCGCCGGCCCGTCGACCTGGGCGTGTTTGCGGAGCTCGTAGAACGACTTGCGCGAGATGCCGTGCTCAGCACAGAACGTCGACACCGCCCCGCGCGGGGCGTCATCGGGCCACTGAGCGATCGCGAGACGGACACGAGGATCGATGAGTTCATTCGCAGCCACCGCCCGAGATTCGAGGCAGAAGTGTCACCACCACGAACCCTCAAAGTGTCACCGATGTCCTGATGCAGAACTGTCACCGATGTCCTGCGACACAACATCCTCGCTCGGTGTTGTAGGTGCGGTCGAACGCATCGACTTGTGCCTGGAGTCCGGCGAGCGTGGCGGCGAGGGGTTGCTTGTCGAGAGAGCGGGACAGGGTCTGGTGGAAGCGCTCGTTCTTGCCCTGAGTCGTGGGATTGTAGGGCCTTGTAGGGCTTGCCGGTGATCGCCTCGACACCCAAGGACGACACGTGCTCGACGAGTTGGCCCACGAACCCGCGGCGCGATGGGTCGGGAGGGGTTGAGCGCGGTCCCCCTTGATCTGGTTGTCGGACAGCAGCCGTTGTGGCACGCCGTGGGCGGCCACGGCCTTGTCGAAGACCACGATCGCGGCCGCGGAGGTCTCGCCGTCCGCGACGTGCGAGGCGACGTGGGAGGCGACCAGCGCTGCTCGCACGCCCAGGGCCTGCTCGCGCATATGGTCGCCGACCTTGTTGGGGCTGGTCCGCGGACGTCTCGATCGCGGTTCCAGGGCCGCTGCCGGACCGTCGGCGGCTGCACGCCGCCTGAGCATGTAGAACGTTTCCCTCGACGACCCGTGTTCGGCACAGAAGGTGGACACCGCTCCGCGGGGAGCGTCATCAGGCAGCAGCGCTCTAGTCGCGTCGCCGCGACACACTACTAGCGAGGCGGACACCCTGCTCGGACGGGTCAGGGCGCGGCCGGCTCCGCGGGCAGTCGGCCGACCTGGCGTCGTACGACGAAGCCGGTCGCGAGGAACACGACCCCCCAGGCGAAGGCCACCAGCCCGAGCACGAAGGCGATGGTCACCGCCCCGCGGCCGGGGTTGGCGGCGAACAGCACGCCGAGCAGGATGTCGAGGGCGCCGCTGGCGAGGAGCAGCCCGCGCGCACCGGCGGCCGACGCCGAGACGGCGCCGAGGGCCTCGGACAGGCCGCGGATGATCAGCCAGATGCCGAGGATCCAGGTCAGCGTGACCGCGGTGACCGCGGGGCTGAAGATCGCGAAGAAGGCCGCGGCCAGCGCGATCAGGCCCAGGATCGTCATCAGCACGCGCACCTGGGTCGGGGCACCCGCCTCGAAGGCGTGGTAGAAGGACGTGATCGCGTCGAACAGCGCCCAGAACCCCCACAGGAGGGCGAGGGCGATGGCCGTGCTGATCGGCCAGACCATCGCCAGGATGCCGAAGATGACGCCGATCACGCCGCGCGCGACCAGCAGCTGCCAGGAGAGATTGAGCCAGTCCCGGGGCATGGGGTCCTCCTAGGTCATGGTTCCTGCTGCGATCATGCCAGACCTGGCCCCCGGCGGTCTCGTGACCGGCCGCGCCGCCGTCCCCCACTCGTGAGCTGCCTATCTCTTCACCTTGATCACGACGGTCTTGTCCTGGGGCCGCGCCTTCGCGCTGCCGAGGTAGCGAACCGTCACCTTGTGCCTGCCCGGCCCCAGCACGGGCAGCTTGACGGTCCTCCTGCCCTTCTTCAACGTTGCCTGCGCGAGCTGGGCCGTGCCCTCGCAGAGCACGACGATGCCGGTCGCCTTCCCTGCCCTCTTCCGGCCGCCGGCCTTCTTGTACGTCGCCGCGACGACGACCTTGCCCCGGCTCTTCTTCCGGATCGTCTTGTTCGCGGGCTTGGCCGAGACCTTCGTCGGCATCGCTCCCGCCGCGGCCGCGACCGGCGAGGCGCAGACGTCGAACGGCGGTGGTGTCGGACCTGCCGGTGGCTTCGGGTCGGCCGACCCGATCGTGACCGTGGGCGTGGCGCCTCCCGCTCCGTCGGCCACGACGTAGAGCGGCCCGGCGTTCGCAACGGGGGCGGCGAGAGGCGTTGTCACGGACCCGTCCACCACCGAGGTGGAGACCCGCAGGGTCTGCCCCGGAGCCGGATCGAGTCGCAGCCTCAGCTCGCTGCCGGGGTCGAGCAGGACCAGCGCCCGGCCGGTGGACCGGAGAACGGTGACCAGGCCGGCCTCCTCGGCCTCCTTGACGGTGAGGACCGATGAGCCGGACGCCGCGCGCACGGACGGCGCCGCGGAGGACCCGGGCACGGGGACGGTGGCGCGGGCCGAACGCGGCGACCCGGTGGAGGCGAACGGGTCCGGCACGACCGGGTCCTCGTCGTCCTCCTCCTCGGTGAGGTTGAGGGTGCTGCCGATCGCGTCGATCACGATCGCCTTGTCGGCGCGGCAGGCCGTGCCGGACTCGGGGCTCGTTCCGTCGAGCAGCCAGTCCTCGATCTGCGCGTACAGTCCCGGCGCGGCCATCTGGGATCCGTGCTCGACCGCGCAGAGCTCCCCGACGGTCAGCTTCGGGTGGACCCCGCCGATCGTGCCGGTGCTCACGCCGCTTCCGGTCGCCCCGAGCATCGTCTGCGAGGGGAGCGGCACGGTGCCGTCCCCGGCGGACAGCTCGATCCCGATCGTCAACGGGGTACCGGTGCCGGCGCCACTCGGATCGAACCTGACCCGGCTGATCGTCGGCACGCCGCCGCTGACGACCATGTGCCAGGGCAGGTCGCCGATGTCGAGCCTGTCCCACAGTGCTGCGTGCTTGGCCTGCGCGGCCTCCCACAAGGCAGGGACGCCCCCGGCCGCGGTGATCAGGTCGCGGATCTGGGCGTCGTCCATCGGCGAGCCGACTCCGGCGACGTCGAGGAACCGCCCGTAGCTCGCGGCGGGCCACAGGTTGTAGAGGCCGCGCGCGGTGGTGGCGAAGCTGCGTACGTCGTTGGTGCCGCCGAAGATCGTCTGCATGGAGGTGAATCGGGACCAGCCGTTGGCGACCGCGCTCTCGGTGCCGGTGAGCAGGGAGAAGGCGGTCTTCGGCGCACCGAGGTACGGCGTGCCGACGGTCGTGACCCGTTCGAGCTTGGCGCGACGCGAGGAGTCGCTGGCGTAGTCGAGAGCGAGGAGGCCGCCGTAGGAGTGCGCGACGAGCTGGACCTTCGGGTCCTCGCCGTCGGGGTAGTCCTGGTTCTCGCGCGCGTCCTCGATCGCCTGGTCGATCAGGGAGTCGAGGCGATCCAGCGACGCCGAGGTGTCCTTGCGCCAGTCCCAGCCGAAGGCGTAGAAGCTCTCCGGGCCGACGAGCCGGGTGAGCTCGCCCATGCCGGACCCGTAGGCGTCCACCGGCCCGACACTCTCGACCACGCCCGACGTGCCCGGAACCAGGTGGTGCTCCGCGTCGTACTCGGCATCGCGCGGGCCTGCTTGCGGGCACTCCGACGAGGCGTTGGCGTTACCGTCCGGGCCCAGCAGCATCAGCCGCTCCTGCACCGGCAACGCGAAGGTGGCCGGGCTCTCGAGCGGCCCCGGGAAAGGCGGCCAGATCCGGTCCAAGGGGGCCGCGGGAGCGCACCAGATCTCCGACCCGAGCACCCCGGGCAGGAAGATGACCGGCGCGACGACCTGTCCGGCCTTCACCGTCCCCGTCCCTGCTCGGTCACCGTCGACCCGTTCCGGCGCCCTTGCACGGTGACCTTCGCCTCGGCGTCCACCTGCCCCGTCACCCGGTAGCGGCGGACGAGCGTCGCCCGCTGCCCGGGCTGCAAGGTGCCGAACGCCGTCGCGACCGGATCGTCGTCGATCGGCTCCAGCGCGTCCTCGAGATCGGGCCTCTGGGTGATCTCCACCGGACCGACCGCCTCGACGTCCTCGATCACCGTGTCCGAGATGTTCGCGACCGTGACTCGCAGGTCGAGGATCGCGTCGTCGTCGTCCACGTCACCGTCGTCGTCGTTGTCCTTGCCGAGGGTCAGCCTCTCCGGTGACTGCGCGATGGTGACTGCCAAGCCGCTCGTGAGAGAGACGGTCCGGCTCCAGGTCGCGGTGCTGTAGCCCGTCGAGCAGGGCCGGCTCGGGTTGATCTCGCTGGCCGCGACGTACGCCACCGGCCGGGCGGTGTCCGAGGGCGCGGTGGCGGTGATGCTGAACGTGCCGGGACCGAAGTGGCCGTCGTTGTACAGACCGCCGTTCTTGGTCGACCAGCTGTAGAGCGAGTAGCTCGGGTACGGGTTCTCGTGCCACTCGTACCTCTCGAACTCGGGCTCGGCGGGCTGGCCGGGCGAGCTGAACGTCGTGGGCGCGCCGTGCCAGCCGAGCCGGATGACCTGGCCGCCGAAATAGGTGTCGTTGAACGCCTGGTCGGGTGCGGTGCAGCCGGTGTGGCTGGTCGTGGGCAGCGTGTAGTGCAGGCTGAGCCGGACCGGGTCCCCCGCCTTCCACGTGGCGGGCGACACGCTCAACGTGGCGATCACCGCGGCCTCGTCGGTCCGGTCCTGCCAGTACACCTTGCCGACGATCCGCGACCCGCCGTCCTCCGCCGTGGCGGCAGGCACCGGCAGCAGGGCGAGCAGCCCTACCACCAGTGCGCCGACGGCGAGTGCCACGATCGCGCGCGGCGACCGTCCCCACAGAGCTCCCACAGGGCCATTAGATCCGCCGAGCGCCAACAGATCGCTAACAGCTGCGCCGGCGGCTCCGGATCAGACCAGGCTCCACCCGGCCGCCTGCTCACGCAGTCGCCAGTAGTCGGCGAACCGGCCACCGGCGGCGAGCAGCTCGTCGAGGGTGCCGCACTCGACGATCCGGCCGTCCTCGAGGAAGGCGATCTGGTCCGCGCGGGCGATGGTGGAGAGCCGGTGGGCGACGACGAGGACCGTGGAGTCGTCGGCGCGGCGCTCGAGGGTGGAGACCAGGCCCTGCTCGGTGAGGACGTCGAGGGCGCTGGTCGCCTCGTCGAGGAGGAGCAGGGGCGCGCGGCGGAGGATGGCGCGGGCGATGCTGACCCGCTGCCGCTCGCCGCCGGAGAGCCGGGCGCCGTCCTCGCCGACCCGGCTGTCCCAGCCGTCGGGGAGCCGCTCGACCACGCCGTCGAGCTGGGCCGCGGCGCAGGCCGCCCGCAGCTCGTCCTCGGTCGCGCCGGGGCGGCCGGCGGCGACGTTCTCGCGGAGCGTGCCGTCGAACAGGTAGACGTCCTGGTGGACCATCGCGACGCCTCCGAGCAGGTCGTCGAGGCGCAGCTGGCGTACGTCGACGCCGTCGACGAGCACCGTGCCCTCGTCGACGTCCGCGACCCGCGTGACCAGGTCCAGCAGCGTCGACTTGCCCGATCCGGAGGGCCCGACGACGGCGGTGGTCGATCCGCGGGGGACGACGAGGTCGATGCCGGCGAGCACGTCCGGCCCGCCCGGGTAGGCGAAGCGGACGCCGCGCAGCTCCACCGCAGGGGCGGACAGGTCGCGGGCGGCGCTGGACGACGGCTCGGCCAGCACCTCGGCGTCGAAGAAGGTGCGGATCCGGCGCAGCGCGGCCTGGAGCAGCTCGACGGCGGGGGCCAGCTCGGAGAGCGTCACGAACGGCTCGAGGAAGCGCACCAGCACGACCAGCAGTGCCACCACCTCGGCCGCGTCGAGCGCGCCGTCGAGGAACAGGTGGACCGTGGTGGCGGCGACCGCCAGCAGCATCAGCTGGTAGGCGACGGTGAAGAGCAGGTTGCCGGGGACCGTCCACCCGAGCAGGCGTACGGCCGCGCGCCGCTGCCGCTGCAGGGCGGTGCCCAGCTCCGACTCGGCCGACCCGGCCCGCCCGGACGCGCGCAGCAGTCGCTGCGAGCGGCTGAACTCCACGATCCGGGAGCCGGCCTCGTTCGAGGCGGCCGCGAAGGAGGCGTCCGAGGCGCGGAGCAGCCGGCCGCCCACCAGCAGCGCGATCGCGACGACCAGCGAGCCGGCCAGCGCCACGGCACCGAGCAGCGGGTCGACGAGGAGCAGGCCCACGCCGACCGCGAAGGAGGCGCCGATCGCGCTGACGGTCGGGGTGACGACGTACGCGAAGGACGTGCAGAGCTCCTGGCCCGCGGTGGTGAGCGTCCGCTGCACCTCGGCGCGGCGCCGGGCGTCGAACCAGCCCGGCGGCAGCTGCTCCAGGCGCTCGCGGATCCGCCGCTCCACGCCGGTCAGCAGGTCGAAGCCGATGCCGTACCCGGCGGCGAACAGGCGCTGCTCGGCCCACCAGTTCGCGACCACGGCCGCGATGAGCGCGCCCAGCCAGGGCCACGCGTCGGCGGGGAAGCCGGAGAACAGCGCGGACAGCAGGGGGAACAGCAGCAGGAGCACGCCGGCGCGCAGCAGGATCGCCACGACGGCGCTGCCCACGAACCGGCGGACGGCGGTCCGGTCGCCGACCAGGTCGAGGAAGGTCCTCATCGCGCCGCCACCTCCGGGGTCTCGATCTCGCTGTCGGCGCTGTCGGCGGTCGCGTCCGCCAGCCACAGCGACCGGTAGAGGCCGTCGGAGGCGAGCAGGTCGTCGTGCCCTCCGTGCTGCACGACCCGTCCCCGGTCGAGGACGACGATCCGGTCGGCCCCGGTGAGGGTGTGCAGCCGGTGGGAGACCACCAGCACCGTGCGGCCGCGGACCAGGGTGCTGAGGGCGGCCTGGACGGCGTGCTCGGACTCGGGGTCGGCGTGCGCGGTGGCCTCGTCGAGGACGAGCACGGCCGGGTCGGCGAGGATCGCCCGCGCGATCGCGACCCGTTGCGCCTCGCCGCCCGAGAGCCCGCCGCCATCGCCGACGACGGTGTCGTAGCCGTGCTCGAGCCGGGCGATCCGGTCGTGGACCTGGGCCGCCCGCGCGGCCTGCTCGACCTCCTCGCGGGTGGCGTCGGGCCGGGCCAGCGCGATGTTGTCGTGCACGCTGCCGCGCACCACCGACTGGCCCTGGAAGACGAAGGCGACGCAGCGGTACAGCTCGGCGGTCGCGATCTCCCGCACGTCGACGCCGTCGATCGTGATCCGGCCGGAGTCGACGTCGTGGAAGCGCGCGAGCAGCGCCGCGAGCGTGGACTTGCCGGCGCCGCTCGGCCCGACCAGGGCGGTGACGGTGCCGGGGGCGAGCTCCAGGTCGACGTCCTGCAGCACGTCATGCCCGGCGTTCCCGGCGTCGTAGGAGAAGGAGACGCCCTCGAAGCGCACCGTGCGCCCGGTCCCCGCGACGGCATCGGGCAGGGACGCCGGCCGGACCGCCTCGTCGAGCAGCGGCTCGGCGAGGGTGTCGGCGATCCGCTTGGCCGCGGCGGCGCCCTCGCGGAGCGGGGTCAGGCCCCAGGCGATGGCGAGCAGGCGGGCGGTGAAGGTCGTGCCGATGAGCAGGAAGACCAGCAGGTCGCCCGGGGAGATCCAGCCGGCGACCCGCATCGGGACGCCGACCAGCAGCAGGAACGCGAGCATGCTCGTGGGCCGGGTGACCAGGTCGGTCGTCGTCTTCAGCCCGGTCAGCGGGCGCTGCCAGGAGTCGAGGAAGACCGCGCGCTCGGCGAGGGTGCGGCCCAGCCGGGCGTCGGGACCGCGGTCGTAGATGCGGGCGGTGCCGAGGCCCTCGACGTGGGAGCCGGCTGCCGCCCCGACCTCGGCCTTGAAGCGCTCGTAGGGCTCCAGCCCGTACGACGACGCGTTGTAGACCCGCATCGAGATGATGTAGACCGCGATGACCGGGACGAGCAGGAACGCCGCCATCCCGGCGTGGGTGACGAAGAGGTAGACCAGCACGGCCAGCGGCGTGACGACCGCCGCGACCACGTCGATGACGGCGTGCGTGGTGAGGTGGTGGATGCCGGCGACGTCGTCCTGCACCTCGCCGCGCACGGTCGCCGAGTTGCGGTCGGTGAACCAGCCGAGCGGGACCCGCGCCACCCGGTCGACCAGCGCTCGTCGTACGGCGTGCCCGAACCGGGCGTCCATCAGGTGGAGCGCGAACAGGAGGACGGCGCTCGTGGTCGCGGCGGCCCCCAGCAGGATGAGCGCCCACCAGCCGAGCGCCCAGAACCGGTCGGTGTCACGGCTGCCGTCGAGCAGGTCGGAGCCGAGCTCGGCGAGCAGGAGGAAGGGCACCAGCTCCGCGATGCTGACCAGCGCCTGGACGATGCCGGCGATGGTCAGCGGGCGGCGCAGCGGGGCCAGGAGCCGGGAGCCGGAGGCGGCCTTCCACCGTGCCGGCGCGGCGGCCTCCACCGCTGCGGCCGTTCCGCCGACCGTCTCCGTGGCCGTCTCCGCGACCGCCTCGGTGACGGGCGCGTCGTCACGGGTGGTGCCCATCTCCTTGCCCTGCGTCCAGTAGGCCTGCGACTTCAGGTGCGAGCGCGGGAAGCCCCACTCCTTGAGCCGGGCGCGGACGGCCTTGGTCGCGCCCGCCTCCGCGGTGACCCAGGCGAACCAGTCCGACCAGTCGCGGGGCCGGATCGCCCGCAGCAGCGCCTCCGGGTCGCCGGTGCGGCGTACCCAGGTCAGGTCCAGGCCGTCGCGCTCGACCACCGGCAGCGACCGGTCGTCGTCGTGGACGTACTCGAGGTAGAGCGCGATCGGCACGTCGTCGGGCAGCACGGACAGGATGCCGTTGATGCCCGGCAGCGCGGCGATGTCGCCGACGAGCAGGTAGCCGGCCGGGCGGGGGACGGCGGGACGAAGCGCGGCGCGCCCCAGCGGGTCGCGGCGATCCCGTCGCCGGGCTGCGCGTCGG
The DNA here is from genome assembly GCF_006494775.1 of Nocardioides humi. NCBI lineage: Bacteria > Bacillati > Actinomycetota > Actinomycetes > Propionibacteriales > Nocardioidaceae > Nocardioides > Nocardioides humi. The sequence goes on from NZ_CP041146.1 coordinate 4,178,780, forward strand.
CGGCCCACCGGCAGGCCGGCCCGGCTGGCTCGTGCATCACGAACTCCAGCGTCATCTGCTCGCTCGCCTCGTCGCAGGAGGCGATCGTGTAGCCGCGCTGGTACTCCTTCGCGGGGTCCTCCGGATCCGGCGCCCAGAGCCGGATGTACGACGCCGGGCCGTACGGCGTCCCGTCGAACATGCCGGGAGCGTGGACCACGATCCGCCGGTAGTGCTCGGTGACGTCCTCGGTCGAGAGGACCGTCAGGACCCACTCGCCGGCGCCGAATGCGCGCATCATCGCGCCCTGGTATCCGCGGCTCACCGGACCTCCTCATGTCGTATTAGGCAAGCCTAACCAACAACGAGGATCGGTGGTGGCGCGTCCACGGTCGAGTCGTGCGGAGGTGGCCCGGGCGGACCTGGGGGTTGGGCCGCCCGGGCCACCGCTCAGGGGCGGAGACGGTCCGCCGGGACCGGCGGGCTCCGCGGAGCAGGGCGGCGCCGCCGGCGAGCAGCAGGACGCCCGCCAGGCCGTGCCACCAGTCCACGGCGGACCCGGTGGCGGGCAGGGCGCCGGGCTCCCCGGCCCCGCGCCCTGCCCGCCGGCACCGGAGCCGCCGGAGCCGCCGGAGCCGCCGGACCCGCCCGAGCCGCCCGAGCCGCCGGACCCGGGAGTGCCCGCCCCGGGATCGGTGGTCCCCGGGGTCCCCGTGCCCGGGGAGCCGGCGGTGGAGACGGTGAGCACGGCCGTGCCGGTCACCGTGTCGCCCGGTGCGGCGGCGAGCAGGGCGCCGAACCGGCCGGAGACGAGCCGCTCCCGCAGGCTCGGCCCGGGCACGACGTACGACCCGGTGACGGTCAGCTCGCCGGCCTCGGCCGAGCCGCAGGCGTTCGCCGTGCAGGAGCCGGGCTCGGAGATGGAGAAGGTCGCGGCGCCGGTGAGGTCGCCGACCTCGTTGCCGTACTCGTCGAGCCCCGCGGCCGTGAACGCCTGGGTCTGCCCGGCGGTGATCGTGGCGGTCCCCGGGGCGAGGACGACGCGGTCGACCGGCCCCGGCACCACGCTCAGCTGCGCGGTGGCGGACATCCCGGACCGGCTGCCCGTGATCGGGTACGACGCCGCGACGGTGCTCGTGCACCGGTTGGCCGCGCAGGTGGCCCCCGCCGGCGCCGTGAACGTGGTCTCGTCGGTGACGTCGCCGATGAGGTTGTCGTACGCGTCGTAGGCCCGGGCGGTGAGGTCGGCGCTCTCGCCCGCGGCGATCGTCGAGACGGGCGGGTCGAGCGCGATGTGGTCGCTCGGGCCGGGGACCACGGTCAGGAAGCCGACCAGCGGCAGCCCGGAGCCGACATCCTCCCCGTTGACGGACCTGATCGTGACGACGTACATGCCGACCGTCGTCGACCCGCAGACCTGGCCCGTGCAGCTGGCCCCGGCGCTGGCTTCCAGCTCGAGGTCGACGGGCACCTGTGAGGGCTCCGCGAGATTGCCGTACCGGTCCATGACCCCCGGCGTGAAGGCCTGCGTCGTGCCGGCCTGGATGACGGCGTTGCCGGGGCGAGCCCGCTGACCGCCAGGTCACCGGGCGCCACCACCAGCGTGCTGGTCGCGGTGAGCCCGTCGAGGTGCGCGGTGACGGTGTGCTCGCCCGCGACGGTGGACGTGCACGTGTCGCCGGTGCAGCTCAGGGTGCGGGGGCCGTACGGCGAGCTCCAGCTGCCCGCCCCCTCGATCTCGAGCGTCGCCGCGTCGGTGGCCGTGCCGAGCGGGCGGTCGTCGGCGTCGTAGGCGTAGACCACGAAGGTCCCGGGCTCCCCGGCGGTCACGCTCGGCGCGGTCGCCTGGAGCTCGATCCGGGCAATGCCGTCGGTGGGCCGGGCGTCGGCGTGCACGTCCAGCCGTGCCGTGGCCCGGCGCCCGCCGGAGGTCGCGGTGACGGTGTAGGTCCCGGGTGTGGCCGAGGTGCAGGCGTTCGCCGTGCAGGTGCCGGGATCCTCGATCGTGTACGTCGCGGAGTCGGCCGGCGTCCGGTTGCCGAACGCGTCGACGTCCTCGGCCTGGAAGGTCCGGGTCTCGCCGACGGTGACGGCCGCGCCGTCCGGCGAGATCGCGAACCCGGTCGGGGCGCCGGGGACGACCCGGACCGCGGTGCCGGTGGCGAGCTGGTCGACCCGTGCGGTGATGAGGTGGTCGCCGGCCCGGGCCGTGGCGCAGCTGCCGCCGGGGCAGGGCGTCGGGGTCGCCGGACCCGCGTCGCCGCTGTCGCCCGGCCGGATCCACACGGCGGCCCGGTCCGTGACGTCGAGGGTGCGACCACCGGCGGTGTACCCGGTGAGGGTGACGACGATCGGCTCGCCGGCGGTGACGGTGGACTGCTGCACGCTGATGTCGATGCCGGTCAGGGCGAGGTTCTCCTCGACGACGGTCGGGGTCGCCGCGGCCGTCCGGGAGGGGTCGCCGGGCAGGGCCGCGGTGACGGTGTAGGTGCCCGTCGCGGTCGCCGAGCACTGGGCGCGGCCGGGTTCGCTGCCGGTGCAGTCGAGCCCGGCGTCGCTGGTGAAGTCGGCGTCGCCGGCCACGGTGAGCTGGTTGCCGTACGCGTCGACCAGGAGCGCGGTGAACAGCTGCTGCTGGCCCACGCCCGCCGTCGCGCTCGCCGGGTTCAGTGAGACTCCCGCGGGCGCGCCGGGGCGGGAGCTCACGCCGGCGACGGCCGTGAACCCGCCCCACGTCACCTTGACGACGTGGTAGCCGGCGACGGTGGTCGTGCAGGCTCCCGCGGCGCACGACCCCCTGCCGCCCACGAACTCGAAGGCCGCCTCGCCGGTCACGTCGGCCAGGTGCGTGTCGGTGTCGTCGACGGTCCACACCGTGAAGGTCGCGGGATCGCCCACGGTGACCTCCGCGGCGGTCGGGGTGATCGCGATGCCGGCGGGCTCGACCGCCGCGGGGGCGGCCTCCGCGGCCCGGTCCTCCGGGAGCTCGGCGGGCTGTGGTGCGGGCTCGGGTGTGGGCTCGGGTGTGGGCTCGGGTGTGGGCTCGGGCGTGGGCTCGGGCGTGGGCTCGGGCGTGGGCTCGGGCTCCGGCGTGGGCTCCGCCTCCGGTTCCGGGGTCGGCTCGGGCTCCGCCTCCGACGGCACGTCCGTGGGCACGGCGGCGGGCGGGTCCTCGGGCGGGTCGTCGGCGACGGCCGGCGCCATGCCGGTGAGCAGCAGCAGGGCGGCCGCGCCGAGGGCGACGGCGAGGGCCGGACGACGACGTGGGCGCATGGGGAGACTCCGATCGGGGACGCCGCAGGCCGAGCACGCTGCGGGCGACTCCACCGAACCCCCGGGCCTCCATCCCCGGCAACGTCTCAGGGCCCGATGTCGCCCCGAAAGTCACCCAATCCCCACCACGGCTCGCGACGGCTCACAGCAGGTCCAGCTCGATCGCCCGCTCGAGCACCGCCTTGCGCGACCGCACGCCGAGCTTGCGGTAGATCCGCTGGAGGTGGGTCTTGACCGTGTTCTCCGACAGGTGCATCGCGGCGGCCAGCTCGCTGCGGCTGGTGTGGTGCACGAGGGCCGCGAGCACCGCCCGCTCCTGGCGGGTCAGCGCGACGGCGGTGCGGGCGGCGACGAAGCAGGCGGGGACGGGAGCGGCGAGGTGCGCGCGGACCGCGGCGGTGCCCCGCTCGGCGGCGGTACGACGCAGCGCGGCGAGGTCCTCGGGCGGGAGGTACAGGAGGTGCAGCCGGGCGCCGTCGGCCCCGGCCTGGGCGAGGACCCGCTCCAGCAGTGCCGCCGCGGCCTCCTCCTGGCCGGTGCGCGCCGCGGCGGCGGCGCCGAGGACGAGCAGCGTGGCCAGGGACCGGGGCGTGTGCCCGGGACGCGCCTCCAGGTCGGGCAGCGCGGCCAGGGCGCCGGCGGCGTCACCGGCGAGCAGGCTGGCGAGCGCGGTCGCGGGAGCGAGCTGGGCGGCGTACCTCGTCCGCGAGCGCAGCAGCGTCGTCGCGCGGGCGCGGTCGCCGGTGGCGAGCCAGGCCGCGGCGAGCGCGCCGCGGACCGCCGCCGCGGCCACGCTGTCGCCCATCACCGGCGGTGCCGGACGGCGGCGGAGCTGCTCCTCGACCCGGCGGGCCTCGGCCGCGGCCGATCCGAGGCCGACGTGCGCGTGCAGCAGCGTCCAGGTCAGCAGCGGCCAGAACTCCGTGGTGTCGCGGAAGGTGGTGTCGTCGAAGGCGGCCGCGGCACCGGCGAAGTCGAAGTCGTCGAGCCGCAGGACGGCGTCCCCGATCCGGCCCAGCGCGTTGGCGTAGGAGCGGTCCTCCCCGGGACGCCATGCGTCCGGCGCGAGGAGGGCCTGCGCCGATCGCGCCTCCACGGTCCGGCCCTCGACGGCGCCCAGCCCGACGGCGTACACGGCCGTGTGGTTGCGCACCACCGGGTCGGTCGCCATCGCGACCGCCCGGGAGATGGTGGCGCGCGCCCCCGCCAGGTCGCCGGCCAGGAACTGGGAGTACCCGAGATGGCGCAGCGCCATCGGCCCCAGGAAGCTCAGCCGCTCGCGGTCGGCGTCGGGCATCCGGTCGTGGAACGCGAGCGCCTCCGCCGCGGCCCGGCCGGACTCGCCGACCCGGCCGAGGAGGCGCAGGCTGACGACCTTCGCGACGTGCCCGAGGAGGTACTCGCCGGCGGTCGGGTTCGGGAACCGGGGCCGGTTCCAGCGCGCGGAGATCTCGAAGTAGCCGGCGGCGGCGCCGCGCAGGGAGGGGTCGCGGAAGCAGGCGAGCCCGCGCCCGAAGGCGAGCGCGGGGAACTGGGTGAGCGCCTGGCTCGGGACGGAGGCGAGGTGGCGATCCACGAGGCTCGTGGAGTGGGCGTCCTGGGTGGTGACCACGACGGCGGCGTACACCCGGGCCGCGATGCCGAACAGGCCCGCCCCGACGGCCATCTCGAGCGCGGCCTCGTAGCTGCCGTGGCGGTGCAGCCACGCCGCGCTGAGCTCCGCGGCCCGCCGCTGCTCGGCGGGCGGGCGCAGTCGGGCCTCGGCGAGCATCGCGTCGCGCAGCGACTCGACGTACTGGAAGACCTGATGGCCCGGCGCGAACGGGATCCAGCGCCCGAAGCCGTTCCACTCCAGCTCGTCGAGCATCTCCTTCACCTCGGCCGGCCCGGAGACCTGGTCGGACAGCTCCACCGCCAGATCGGCGTCGAGGTACGGCGGCACGCTGGTCGCGAGCACGAAGGAGTACGACGCGCCGCGCTCGAGCTGGATGCGCAGGTCCTCGGCCACCAGCGCCTGCCAGGCGGGGTCGTGCCGGCCCGGGCCCGCGCGCGCCTGGTCCTCCTGGGAGCGGGCGAGCATCGCGGCCCGCAGTGCGAGCGGGTAGCCGTGGGTCGCCGCGTGCAGGCCGGGGGCCGCGTCCGTCGTACCGGGCGCGCCGAAGGCGGCCACCAGGTCGCGGGTCTCCTCCAGGGTGAAGGCGAGGTCGTCCTCGGTCAGCAGCCGCACCTCGCCGCGCAGGCTCCGGGCGGGGCGGCCAGGCCGCCCGAGGTCCGGGTGGTGACGACGACGCGCAGCTGCGGGACGAGCCGGACCAGCTGCAGCAGGTCGGCGTCGACCTGCGCCGCCGCGGCCCGGACCTTCTCGTAGGCGTCGACGACGAGCAGCGGGCGGGTGCTGCCCGCCAGGCCGCGGGCGATCACCGCGGCCGGGTCGGGACTGGACTCGACCTCGGTCAGCAGGACCGGCGCCGGCGCCGGTCCGCCCATCATGCCGAGCCGTCCGGCGCCGGCCAGCACCGTGTGCCAGAAGGCCGACCGCGACTCGAGGTCGTTCTCCAGGGTCACCCAGACGACGTCGGTGCCGTCGAGGGTCTCCACCCACGCCCGGGCCAGGCTGGTCTTGCCGAAGCCGCTCGGTGCGGCGAGCACGGTCAGCCGCGGCTCGGTCCGGTCGAGGATGTCGTGCAGCCGGGCACGCGGCAGGAGCACAGGACCCCCACCGGCCATGGCTCCTCCTCGACCCGAGTCGACCGCCTCGCCGTCCCATCATCGCGTACGACGCGCGGGCGCGCCGGTCCCGGTGGCGGGTCAGTCGATCGGCACGGCGGTCACGACCAGGTTCTTGGTGTAGTGGAAGCGGCCGTTGCGGTAGGTCACCCTGCCTGTGCAGGTCACCAGGGTCAGCCGGTGCTCGCCCGTGGTCGAGACTGCGGCGCCCGCGAGACCCTTCGTCCGGGGCTGGACGGTGATCGTGGTGATCCGGTAGCGCTGGCGGCTCCCGTCCCCGGTACGGACGGTGACGACCTGGCCGGGGCGGGCCTTGCGGAGCCTGCCGAACGCGCCGGGCCGGTCCCGACGGTCGGAGACGTGGCCGGCGATGACGGTGGCGCCGACCGCCTCGCCGGGTGCGGCGGAGCCGGCGAGCCAGCCGCCGCGGGTGATGTCGGCCGGGATCGTCATGGCGCCCCTGCGCAGGCCGACGGTCCGGACCTTCGCCTCGAGGCCGACCGCGGGGACGGTGAGCCGGACCGGGCGGATCCTGCGGCCGGCCACGGAGCCCTCGGCGCGTACGCCGCGGTATCCGGTGCTGACCTCGACCCGGCCGAGGCCGGGCCGGTGGACCAGGGTGGTCGAGGCCGGCCGGCCACAGGCGGTCGTCGCGGCGAGATTGCCCGCGTCGGCTCCCGTCGAGACCACCCAGGTGTAGTAGCCGGGCCGGGTGACGGTGACCGCCGGGACGGCGGTGCTGCCGTTGGCGGGGGTGAAGGGGACGGTGCCGACGGCGGTGGCCGGGGTGCACATGCCGGCGGAGGGCTTCCGGGCCGGGCCGTAGAGCGTGGCGGTCCCGGTCGTCGTACGACGGGCGTCGAGGCCGGTGATCGTGACCGTGCCGGACAGGGGGAGCGGCTTGGTGCGGCCGGTCCTGGTGACCGCGAGCGTGGCCAGGTCCGGTGCGGTCACCGAGATCGTCGGCGACGTCGCGGGGCCGGTCCGCGGAGTGACGGCGATCTGCACGGCGGCGTCGGCGCACTGCACGGGCGCAGAGACGTCGCAGACTCGCACCGTGTAGCTGTCGGTGCCGTGGAAGCCACCGGCCGGGGTGTAGGTGACTGCGCCGGACGCCGGGTCGACCGAGATCGCGCCGTGAGCGGGATCGGTCGCCGAGGTCACCCCGGTCGGGTCCAGCGCGGCGCCGGTCGCGGTGGCGAGATCGTGCAGCGCCGTGGTGACGGGCGTGTCCTGCGGCGTCTGCACGACCGCGCCCGTCGTGAACTGGTTCTGCACGGTCACGGTGACCGTCGCGATGCCGCACGCCGGGGTCGGGGTACTGGTGTCGCAGAGCTCGTAGTCGAAGGCGTCCTCACCGGAGAACCCGGCGTCGGGGGTGTAGGTGATGCCGTCGGTGCCGACGTCCGTCGTGCCGTGCGCGGGGCGATGACGACGGTCGGGTCGCCCAGTGCCTGGCCGGTCCCGGAGCTGTCGTTCGCCGCGACGTCGACGGTCACCGGGGTCGCGACGGTGGTCGCGCCGCTGTCGTCGCCGGCGGTCACGGTGTTGGCGCCGACCATGACCGGGACGGTGACGTCGGCGCACTGCTGGGGCTCGGACGCGTCGCACAGGTTGAGTGCGTAGCTGTCCGGTCCGCTGTAGCCGGGCTCGGGGGTGTAGACGACTCGGATCGGCCGGTCCCACGGGACGTCGTAGATCGCGATGCTGCCGTGCTGCGGGCTGCCGACCGACCAGATGTGGTTCGGGTCGAGCGGGGCGCCGCTGGTGCTGGCAAGGCCGGCGAGCGGGGTCGTGACCGGTGTGTTCTGCGGGGTGGTCACACTGCCGGGCGTGAAGACGTTCTGGACGGTGACCTCGAGCCCGGCCGCGGCGCAGACGTTCGCCGGGTCCGCGTCGTCGGTGACGCGATAGCGGACGATGTCGCGGCCGGAGAACCCGTGATCGGGAACGTAGACGATCCGGCCGTCGGCGGCGACGGACGCGCCGCCGCCGATCGGGCTGCCGGTCAGGATCGGGAGCGACATGGCCGGGCTGGCCGGGACCTTGGCGTCATTGGCCCGTACGGCGCTGGACACGGGCGTCGACACAGGAGTGGACGCCGTGTCGTCGACAGCGGTGATGCTCACCCTGCGCAGGGTGACGAGCTGGCGGGCGTCGACGTCGGTGACGAGAAGGTCGCCGGAGGCGGTGCTGGCCAACCAGGTCGGCGAGTTGGTGCCCCAGACCGCGATGGTCTCCTGGTCGTAGCCGGTGCCGTTCGGCACCAGGCGCAGCACCCGGTCGGCCTCGGAGTCGCCGACGATCAGGCTGCCGTCGGGCCGGACGGCGACGCCGTAGGGGTTGTCGAGGCCGAGTGCGACGATCGACGCCGTGTACGAGGAGCCGGACGGGCTGAGCCTCACGATCTTGTCCTCGTCGCCCCAGTCGGCCACGAAGACGTCGCCGTCCGCGTCGACGGCGAGTCCGCGCAGGCGCTCGTAGCCCGAGCCGACCAGCGAGGTCGTGTAGCCCGCACCGGCCGGCGTCAGCCTGTGCACGTGCCCGCTGGAGTTCTCGGCGAAGTAGACGTTGCCGTCGGCGTCCACGGCGATGCCGGAGGGGCGCTGCAGGCCGCTCGCGAGCACCGCGCGGGTGTAGGTCGAGCCGGTCCGGGTCAGCTTGACGACCTCGTGGTCGCCCTCGTCGGAGTAGTAGACGTTGCCGTCGGCATCCACCGCGATGCCCTGCGGGTCGATGCCGGTGGTGCCGTCGATCGTCGTCGGTCCGTCGTCGGGGTCCCAGCGGACGATCTGCCCGACGCTGCCGGAGACCCGTTCGTTCGCGAGGAAGGCGATGCCGTCCGCGTCCACGGCCACGCCGGTCGGCCGGTCCAGGCCGGCGACGGTGTGCTCGGTCCGGGAGACGTACGCCGAGGTGGGCAGCACGCCGCAGCCGGCGTCGGCGGTCACGGTGACGGTGACCGTGGCGATCCCGCACACGCGAGCCGGGGACTCGCCGTCACGGACCTGGTAGCTGTAGGTGTCGGTGCCGTGCCAGCCGGCGTTGGGGGTGTAGGTGATGGTGCCGTCGGCGTTGACGGTCGTCGTACCGTGCGCGGGCGCGCTGATCACGGTCGGGACACCCAGCCGGACGTTGGCGAGGTCGTTGGCGCGGACATCGGTGGTCACCGGCCGCGGCGACGTCGTGGTGGCGGTGTCGGCGGTGGTCTGCAGCGTCGTGGGGCCGAATGTCCAGAGGCTCTCGAAGCCGTCGGCGACGAGGAGCGCGTCGTCGTCGGTGATCACGATGGTCCTGGCGTACTCCTCGCCCCAGGGCGCGTAGAGCTGCTTGGCGGCGTAGCCGGCGCCGGACGGGGCGGCTGTCCACACGCCGGGGTCCTCGGAGGTGCTGACCCAGATCGTGCCGGTGCTGTCGACGGCGACGCCCTGGCCGCTGCCGAGGCCGGTGACGGCGTTCGTCTGGGTCCAGTCGGAGCCGTTGTCGACGAGCTTCACGACCCGGGCGTAGCTGGCCAGGTAGACCGCGCCGGCGTCGTCGACGCTCACCTGGTGCACGAACTGGAAGCCGGTTGCCACGAGCGTGGGTGCATAGCCGGACGCCTTGGCCATCCGGACCACGCTGCCGGCGCTGGACGAGGTGGCGTGGGTGCTGACGAAGACGTCACCGTCGGGAGCCACGTCGATGCCGCCGACGTTGACGAGGAGCGGGTCGGTGTAGGTGTCGGCGATCGTGTAGGTGGCCCCCGAGGGAGTGAGCCTGAGCACCTCGTTCGGATAGCGCACGACCCACAGGTCGCCGTTGGCGTTGGAGTCGTCGACCGCGATGGAGGTCACGTTGCCCACACCGGCGGCGACGACCGAGCGGTCGTAGCCCGACGCCGACGGGGTCAGCCTGACGATCTGCCCCTCCTCGGAGTCGGTCACGAGGATGCTGCCGTCGGCGTCCACGTCGAAGTTCTGTGGGTAGTCGGTGCCGGTCTCGATCGGCAGCGCGGTGTCGGCGCCGCTGGTGCCGAGCGGGTCGCAGGCGTTGCCCTGGGTGACGGTGACGGTGACCTTCGCGGTCGCGCAGACGTTGGCCGGGTCGGCGTCGTCGCGGACGGCGTAGGAGTAGCTGTCGGTGCCGGAGAAGCCGGCGTCGGGGGTGTAGGTGATGGTGCCGTCGGCGTTGACCGTCGCGGTGCCGTGCCTCGGGTTCTTCGCGACGGTCGGGGCCGCGAGGTCGGCGCCGGTGGCCGTGTCGTTGTCGCGGACGTCGGTGGTGACGGCGTTGCCGAGTGTCGTGCTCGAGGTGTCGGCCTGCGCCGTGACCGAGAGCGACGTCAGCATCACCACCCGGTTGTTGCCGGTGTCGGCGACGTAGATGTTGCCCTCGGCGTCGACAGCGACGTCCTGGGGTTGGTCGAGGCCCTCGGTCGGCAGGGTCCTCTGGTCCTCGATCGCGCCTCCCACCCGCACCAGCCGGTCGTTGCCGGTGTCGGCCACGACGATGGGCGCCGTGGCGTGGGTCGGGTCGAGGTCGAGCCCGCCCGGGCCGGACAGCCCGCTCGTCGGGAGCGGAGTGCCCTGGGTGTTGCCCGGGATGTTCAGGCTGCGCACCGTGTCGCCCATCGTGAAGAACAGCGTGCTGCCGACCACGGAGATGCCGCGTACCTGGGTCGGCAGCGGGAGCGAGTCGATCCCGGAGGGGGTGTAGCCGCTGCCGCCCGGTGTCAGCTTGACGATCCGCTGGTTGGGCAGGTCACCGGCGTAGACCGTGCCCGAGGGGTCGACCTCCAGCCCCGCCAAGCCGCCGCCGAAGCCCCAGGCCACGTTCTCCTGGGTGTAGCTGCCACCCGACGGGATCAGCCGCTCCACCTTGCCGTTCGGCCCGTCCGTCACATAGATCGAGCCGTCGGGCCCCACCGCGACGCCGTACGGAGAGAAGGACCCGCCCGCGGAGCTCTGGGTGTAGGTGTCGCCCGACGGCGTCAGCTTGTCGATCTGCCCGCCGTTGCCGACGTAGACCACGCCGTCGGCGTCGACATCGATGCCGCGGGGCGTGTCCAGGCCGGTGGCGATGGTCGACTGACGATAGCCGGACGCCTCCAGGGTGTCGCAGCCCACCGTCGCCGCCTGCGCGATGGGTGAGAGCGTCGCAGTGGCGCCGGTGATCACCAGCGCGCCGCTGACGGCGAGCGCTGCGGAGAGCACGATCCGGGGGAGCTTCATGGGGTCCTCACTTCGCCTGATGGACGGCGCGGACGACGCAGCGCGTCCCCGCCGGAGCCTCGAATTCCCGTTCGGCGGTCCAGGTGCCGCTCCCGCCGGGAGCGACGGCGACCGTCGTCGTGGCCGAGTCGACGATCCGGGCCTGCGGGTCGGTGAAGAACACCACCACCGCGAAGGTCAGCGCCTCCGGGTCCGCGTTGTCGGCCGTGCCCTCGGCCCGCCAGCCGTCGGCCTTGGCCGCGCATCCGGTCAGCGCGACCTGCTCGTAGAGCGCTGGGACGTTGCGCAGGGCTGCTCCCTTCGGGAGCCGGTGCTGGACGCCGGCGAACTCCTCGGGCGGCTGCCCGGGCGTCTTGCCGAGGACCACGCCTCCGGACGTGTCGATCGCCACGCCCGACGTACGGCCGGGCGGTGCCACCTGCTCCTTGCCCGCGTCAGGCCGCTGCGGGGCCGAGCACCCGCTGAGGGCGAGGACGGCAGCAGCCACGGCGCAGGCGGCCGAGAACCCGGGAGCACGCAAGAGGGAGCATCTTTCGTTCCGAGGTGCGGACGCCGCACCGGCGGGACCAGCGAACCCCCACCATTGCCCGGGTGACAATGCTCCGTCCCGGATGTCGCCCGCCGGGTCACCCGCTCCTGACCGTGATCGCGCTGCTGGCCGCGGTCGAGGTGGCCAGTGGCGTCATCCAGGGCTACTACGGCCCGATCATGGTCGACATCGCCCACGACCTCGACGTCCGGTACGCCGACCTCAACTGGCTCGAGGCCGCCCAGCTGATCTTCTCGGCGCTCGTCGTCCCGCCGCTGGCCCGGCTCGGTGACCTGGTGGGGCACCGGCGGGTGCTGGTCGTGGCGACGGCCGTGACCGCGGCGGCGACGTGGGGGATCGCGTTCGCGCCGAGCTTCCCGCTGATGCTCCTCGCCTGGACCCTGCAGGGCACGTACGTCGTGTGGCTGCCGATCGAGGTCGCCGTGATCCATCGGCGGACGGCCGGCCGTCCCGACCAGGGCCGGGTGACCCGTCGGGTGGCGGCGATCCTGGTGGCGACCCTGGAGCTGTCGGTCATCGCGGCCGCGGTCCTCGCCGGCCAGCTGGCCGACCGCGTCTCGGTCACCACGATGCTCGTCCTGCCCGCCGTGGTGGTCACTGTGTGCCTGCCGGTGCTCGCGTTCCTCGAGGAGGTCCCGGGCGTGCGCGGCGGCCGCTTCGACTGGGGCGGGCTGGGCCTGATGACCCTCGCGGTGCTGGCGGTCCTCGGCGGCCTCGTCCTCATCCGGGTGGACGGCGCGAGCTCCGTCCCCGCCTGGCTGCTGGTGCTGCTGGGCGCCGCGCTGCTGGTGCCCTGGTGGCGCTACGAGACCCGTCACCCCGACCCGCTGGTCGACGTCCGGCTGCTCGCGCACCCGGCCCAGTGGAGCGTCCAGGCCACGGCCTTCCTGGTCGGCATGTCGCTGCTCGGCGCGCAGGTGCCGCTGTCGACGTACTTCCGCAGCGACCCGGCCGTGCACGGCTACGGCTTCGGGCTCACCGCCGCCGAGGGCTCGGCGCGGATCGCCCTCTACGTCGCGTGCCTGGCCGTCGGCGCCCTGTCCCTCGGCCCGGTCAGCCGACTGCTCGGCGCCCGGCGGGCGATGACCGTCGGCTGCGTCGTCTACGCCGTCGGGTACGCCGCCTGGCTGCCCCTGCACGCCAGCCCCGGCGCGGCGTGGGGCGTGATGGCGGTGGTCGGTCTCGGGACCGGCGGCCTGGTGGCGGCGATCCCCGCCGCGGCCGCCGCGGCCGCACCGCCCGGCCGGGTCGGCTCGGCGACCGGTCTCACCAACGCCGCCAAGACCATCGGCGGCGGCATCGCGTCGTCGGTCTTCGCGATCTGCCTGGCCGGCACCGGGACGCTCGAGGTGAGCGGCGGCAGCCTGGCGGGCTACTACGCCGTGTGGTCGATCTGCGCCGTCTCCGGCCTCCTGGCCGCCCTCGTGCTGGCGCTCACCGCGCGCGCCCGCGCCGTCGTCAGCGAGGTGCCAGCAGGTCCAGAGCGATCGCCTTGTCGATGACCGCGTCGCGGGAGTTGACCCCGAGCTTGCGGTAGATCCGCTGCAGGTGGGTCTTCACCGTGTTCTCCGAGAGGTGGAGCGCGGCGGCCACCGCGGCCCGCGTGGGATGGCGGGCGAAGGCGGCGATGACGACCCGTTCCTGCGGCGTCAGCGGCGCGGCCAGGATCTCGCCGGTGATGCAGTCCGGGACCGGCGCGGCGAGGTGGTCGCGCAGCGCGGCGTCGCCCTGCTCCGCGGCCAGCGCGCGCAGGCGGGCCAGGTCGGCCGCCGGGAGGTACATCAGGTGCACACGGGCGCCCTCCCGCCCGACGAGCGCGAGGGCGCGGTCCAGCAGGGCCGCGGCCGTCCCGGGGCGGTCCGTGCGGAGCGCCGCCGCCGCGCCCAGGGTGAGCACCGCGGCCCGCGAGCGGGTGGTGTGCCCGGCGCGGGACTCCAGGCGGGGCAGCGAGGTGAGCGCCCCGTCGGGCTCGCCGGCCAGCAGGCGGGCGAGCAGCACGGCGGGCGCCACCTGGCCGGCGTACCTGGTGCGCAGCCGCAGCAGCGGCCCCGCCTTGGTGTGGTTGCCCGCGGCCAGCCAGAGCACGGCGAGGGCGGCGCGGACCGCGGCCGAGCCGAGGCTGTCGGCCGTGCCGGGCGGGCCGGGCGTGCGGGCCAGCGCGGCCTCGACCCGGTGCGCCTCGGTGGCCGCCTGGCCGAGCCCGAGCCGGGCGTGCATCAGGGTCCAGGTGAGGAAGGGCCAGAACTCGGAGGTGGCGACGAAGGCGCAGTCGTCGTACTCCGCCACGGCGGCGGTGAGCTCGAAGTCGTCGAGCAGCAGCGCGGCCTGGCCGATCCGGCCGAGGGCGTTGACGTAGCTGTGCGTCTGCCCCGGGCGCCAGGCGGCCGGGTCGACGTGGGCCTGCGCAGCCCGCGCCTCGCCGCACCGGCCGTCGATCGCGTTGAGCCCGACGGCGTACACGGCCGTGTGGTTGAGCGACTCCGGCCGCGAGCTCAGCGTGATCGCGCGCATCGCGGCGGTGCGGGCGGCCTCGACCTGGGCGTCCTGGAACAGCGAGTAGGCGAGATGGCGCAGGGACGTCGCGCCGAGGTCGGCGACGTGGTGCTGCTCCCCGTCGGGGATGGTGTCGACGTGGACCAGCGCCTGCTGGGCGGCGCGGCCGGACTCGCCGAAGCGGCCCAGTGCCCGCAGGCTCGCGACCTTGGCCGTGTGCAGCATCAGCACCTCGCCCGGCGTCGAGCCCGGCGCCGGCGGGCCGACCCAGGACGCCGGGATCCTGAAGTACTCCGCCGCCGCGCCGAGGGTGGCGGGATCGCGGTGACAGGCCAGGCCGCGCCCGAGGGCGAGGGCGGGGTACTGGCTGAGCGCGCGGCTCGGCACGCTCGCCAGCTGGCGGTCGAAGCGCGCCGTGGTGATCGTCTCGGGGTTGCTCGCCACGAGGGCCGCGTAGACCCGGCCGGCGACGTCGTACTGCCGGGCGCCCACGGCGACGTCGAAGGCCGTCTCGAAGTTGCCGTTGCGGTACAGCCAGGTCGCCGCCAGCCGGGCCGCCCGTGCCTGCGTCGCGGCCGGGAGACGCGCGGCGTCGGCGAGCATCGCGGTCCGCAGCGACTCGACGTACTGGAAGACCTGACGGCCCGGCGCGAACGGGATCCAGCGGCCGAAGCCGTTCCACTCCAGCTCGGCGAGCGTCTGCTTGACGTCGGTGGTGCCGGTCAGCTCGATGGCGAGGTCGGTGTCGAAGTACGGCGGCAGGCAGGTCGCCAGCACGAGCTCGTAGGCTGCGCCGGCGGCGAGCTGGACGCGCAGGTCCTCGGCGACGAGCGACTGCCAGTCGGGGCTGCCCGGCTCCGCGCCGGTGCGCGCCAGCGAGAGCATGCCGGCCCGGATCGCGAGCGCGAAGCCGCCCGTGACCGCCTGCAGCTCGGCGGCGTGCCCGGCCGCTCCCGGCTCGCCGAAGGCCGCCAGCAGCTCGTGCGTCTCGTCCTCGGTGAAGGCGAGGTCGGCGGCGGTCAGCAGCTCCACCTCGCCGCGCAGGGTCCGGCCCGGGCTGGCCACGCCGGTGGTGGTCCGGGTCGTCACGACGACCCGGAGCCCGGGGCACAGCCGGACCAGTCGGAGCAGGTCGGCGTCGACCGCGCCGGCGTCGTCGCGCAGGCGCTCGTGGGCGTCGACCACCAGCACGAGCGGGTCGTGCCCGGTCGATGCGCCGGTCAGCGTTCCGGTCAGCGTTCCGGTCAGCGCTCCGGCCACGAGTGCGGGCAGGTCGGCGGTGCGCTCGACGTCGTCCACCAGCGCGGCGGCCTCGTCGGCGGGCAGGACCCCGAGCCGGCCGGCGTTCGTCAGCACGGCCTGCCAGAACGTCGTCCGGGGGACGTGGTCGGTCTCGAGGGTGACCCAGACGACCGAGCCGGCGGGGCGCGGGGCGACCCAGCAGCGGACCAGGCTGGTCTTGCCGGACCCGCTGGGAGCCGACAGCACGACCAGCTGGGACTCGCCCCGGTCGAGCCGGGCGTGCAGCCGCGGGCGTGCGAGCAGGACGGGTCCCGTCATGAGTCGTCCTCTCTCGGCCGTCCCCCTCCCGGCCCTGACTCTAGTGGTCCGTCGCAGAAATGGCTCACCACCTCACGCACCCAGGGCACGCACTTCGCCAACGCGGCGAGGTGCGTGCCTGGACGGCTCCCAGCCCGCGTTTTAGCTGCGACGCGCTACTAGGGCCTCCGGGTCAGATGCGGGCCTCCCCGCCCCAGTTCGCGAGCTTCACCGCGATGTCGTGGAGCCGGCTCTCCGGGACGCCCTCGGCCTCGAAGGCCAGTTGGACGTGGTCGTCGGAGGTGCGGGCGAGGCCGACCTTCCCGGACTCGGGCAGGTGCTCGATGATCCGGATCAGCCGGTTGCCGATCCGGCCGAGCTGCGAGGCGTGCTCGTCGGAGAGCTGGCCGAGGGCCTCGGGCTCGCGGTGGTGCAGGGTCAGGCCGAGGCGGCCGCCGGCGTCGTGGCGGGCGAGGATCCAGACCTCGTCCTCCCAGACCACCTGGCCGGGGCGAAGGACGTGCTGTCGATGAGCGGCTGCGCGGACTCCGTCATGGCGACACTCTGCCACCCGGGCCCCGCGTGCCGACGGCCGCCCCCTGTCGGCCGGCCGGACCCGTGACCTCAAAGTCGTGTGACTTGGTGCAGTATCATGCTCGCCATGACCCTGGCAGCCCTCGCCGTCCCGACGTACGACGACCCGCGGGTCGTCGTACCCGCCCCCGCCGCCGGTGCCGGCAACTGGGCCGGTGCGGCGAGCGCCGTCCTGGTCGACGGCACCTTCTGGCTGACCTATCGCGTGCGTCGCCCGCTCGACGAGGGGCGTGGAGTCTCCGTCGTCGTCGCGCGCTCCGACGACGGCGAGCGGTTCACGTCCGTCGCCGAGGTGCACCGCGAGGCCTTCGGCTGCGAGTCCTTCGAGCGACCGGTCCTGGTGCCCGTTCCCGGCGTCGGCTGGCGGCTCTACCTCTCCTGCGCGACCCCCGGCTCGAAGCACTGGTGGGTCGACAGCCTGACCGCCGCCACCCCCGAGGACCTGCCCGGCGGCCGGCGCCGGGTGGTCCTCCCCGGCGACGACGCGGTCGCGGTCAAGGACCCCGTCGTCACCCACGGCCCGGACGGCTGGGAGATGTGGCTGTGCTGCCACCCCCTCACCGAGCCCGGCCACGAGGACCGGATGACCACGCGCCTGCTCCGCAGCGCCGACGGCCTCGCCTGGACCGACCACGGCGAGGTCCTCGCCGGCCGCCCGGGGGAGTGGGACGCCCGCGGCGCCCGGGTCACGACCGTGCTCCCGCCGGTCGCCGGCAGCCCACTGACCGTCCTGTACGACGGCCGCCCCGACGCCGCCTCCAACTGGTTCGAGACCACCGGCACCGCCACCTGGGACGGCGCCCGCCTGGTCGCCGCCGCCGGCCCGCCGATCACCTCCCCGCACAGCGACGGCGCCTGGCGCTACGCCTCCGCCGTCCCCCTGCCCGACGGCCGGACCCGCTTCTACGTCGAGGCAGCGCGCCCCGACGGCGCGCACGACCTGGTCACCGTGGTGCGCTGAGGCCGCTGGTCGGCCGTCCGTCCGGGCGCCGCAGGCGCCGCACGGCTGCTCCCCGCGGCGATGTCGGGGCCCGGACGGACGGCCCCTCAGCCTGTTCCGCTCCGGGTCCGCTGGGCGAACGACCCGCGGTCCCGGGTCGAGGTCCAGTCGGAGAAGTCCTCGCCGGTGATCTCGGCCAGCAGCCGGATGTCGTCGGCGAAGGCCGGCAGCAGGCGCTCGCGCTGCGCGGGCGTGAGCGAGGGCCGGTGCGCGTCGCCGGTCTGCAGCCGGGCCACGAGGGGTGCGCTGGCCCGCCGCCACAGCTCCGGGCGGGCGAACGGCCCACGCCCCGGCACGCACCGCCGGGCCGAGGACGCGGGGACGCCAGCCGGGCGCGACGTACGGCCGGGAGTTGTCGCGCGGGATCGACGTCACCTGGCCCTCGCGGATGCCGAGGAACCGGCAGGCGCGGTCGACGGTCTCCGCGGGGCGGTCGACGATGTCGCGATAGCGCACCACCAGGACCCGCGCCGGGTCGACGAGCTTGACCAGGTCGCGCAGCTGCTCGCCGTACAGGCCGAGGTCGCGGTAGCGCCAGAACGGTGCGTGCCCGGCGGCGATCCGCTCCGGCTCGAGCCGGAACGCCGTCTCGAAGTCGGCCTCCGGCTCGAGGCCGTCGGACCACAGGTGCATCCAGTTGCTGTACGCGCGGTCGATCGGGTCGCGGACGACGGCGATCAGCCGCACCTCGGGCAGCGCGTCGGCGATCCGGCGCTGCGCGCCGCGGTGCCAGAGGTAGAACGGGGTGCTCTCGCCGCGGACCGCGTCCGGCGGCGCGGGGCGGAACAGGTCGTCGTACTCCTCGGCCCGCCAGATCCACTCCTGCTGGGAGTGCCGGTCGCCGGGGCCGCGCCAGTGCGGCGGGGGAGCGCCCTCGCAGAGCCAGAACTTCGGCTCCTTGGGCGTCGTGACGAAGACGTCGGGGTGGGCGGCCAGGGCGAGGTGGAGCGCGCTGGTGCCGGCCTTGGGCGCCCCGATCAGGAGGAAGTAGGGGCGCGGCTCCCGCAAAGTCATGTAGGTCAGTCTAGATACATAAATACGTCGAGCGCGAGTGTCTCGTGCGCTGGCAGCGAGCCTGCAACGATCGTCCTCCATCCGGACATGGGAGGGGCATGAGGGACATCGCCGCTCGCGAGGACGATTTCCGGCGACTGTACGCCGCGCACTTCGACCCCGTCCTCGGCTTCGCGCTGCGCCGCACCGCCCGCCCGGAGGACGCCGCCGACGTCACCGCCGACACCTTCCTCGTCGCCTGGCGTCGCCTCTCCCACGTGCCGTCCGGCGAGGCCGCCGGCCCTTGGCTGTACGGCGTCGCGCGGCGCACCCTCGCCAACCAGCGCCGAGGCGAGGCCCGGCGCACTGCGCTCGGCGAGCGGCTGCGGCTCCAGCTCGCCCACGCGGTCGCGGACCTCGCCGACGACGTGGTCCACCGCGCCGACGTCACCGCCGCGATGAAGCGGCTCAGCGCCCGCGACGAGGAGGTTCTCCAGCTGCACCTCTGGGAGGGCCTCGAGCCGCGCGAGATCGCCGAGGTGCTCGGCATCCCGGCCACCGTCGTCCGGCCGCGACTGTCGCGGGCCCGGTCCCGGCTCCGCGACCTGCTCGGCAACGATCCGGACGAGGGCGGACATTCCACCAGTGAACCCACCGCGTCGACCCGGGACGGAGGAACCCGATGAACCGCAAGATCACCGACGCCGGCGTCGCCGGTCTCGACCTCCGCCACGGGCGCGCCGAGCTCCTGGAGGAGATCATGTCCCAGCCCGCCCTCGCGCCCACCTCCCCCGGCGGACCGGCGCCCGCGCGCCGCCGTTGGATCCCGGTCGCCGCGGCCGCCGCCGTGCTCGCGGTCGTCGGTGGTGCCGTGTGGATCGGCCATCAGGGGCCGGGGTCCACCCCCGTCGCCCAGAGTCCTGCCGGTCAGAGCCCCGGCGGCGTCGGCACCGGCGACCGCGCGGTCCTCGACGAGCCCGGCTGGACGATCGACAATGTCAACGACGACCGCGAGGACGGCGGCGAGATCGCCTACGTCCGCGGTGAGGAGAGTCTGGAGATCCACTGGAGGCCGGCCGACCAGTACGACGGCTACGTCGAGGACCGCGCCGACATCGGACCGTCCCGCGACGTCGTGCTGCTCGGCGAGCCTTCGTTGCTGTGGGCCTACTCCGACCTCGACCACACCGTCATCCGCCCGCCGTCGGGCGCCTTCATGATCGAGGTGCGGGGCGGGGGAATGGACGAGGCCGGCTATCTGGCGTTGCTGGATCGGCTCCGGCTGGTGGACCGGGCCGGGCTGATGGCCCACCTGCCCGACGCGTTCGTCACCGACGACGAGCGCCCGGACGCGATCGCGCAGATGCTGGCGCAGCTGCCGTTGCCCGACGGATTCGACCCCGCGACAGTGGCCAGTGACGAGCCCCAGCGCTACCACCTGATCGCCAACGTGACCGCCGCGGTCACCTGCGCCTGGATCGACTCCTACCTCGCCGCCCGCGAGTCGGGCGACGCCGTAGGGACCACCGCCGCGCAGGAGGCGCTCGGCACCGCGCGGGACTGGGCGGTGCTCCGGGAGATCGCCGATGACGGCGGCTGGTCCGAGGCGATCTGGGACTACGCCGATCTGGTGGTCGCCGGCTCCGGCACGGACGGGCCGAAGAACGAGCTGGCGGGCTACCGGGACGGCCTCGGCTGTGCCGGGCGGGGCCCGGTCGCGGCCGAGACTCCCGAGACTCCCGCCCCCTGAGCGGCACTCGCCGATCCGCCCTCCGGCCCGGCGCCGGAGGGCGGATAGGGTCGCGGCGTGACGCTCGCGAACATCCCGCCCGCCCCGCAGCTCCCCGGCGCCCGCCACCTGCACTCCGGGAAGGTGCGCGACCTCTACGAGCTCACCGAGGGCCCGTACGCCGGCAAGCTCCTCATGGTCGCCAGCGACCGGCTCTCGATCTTCGACTTCGTGCTCGAGACGACGATCCCCGACAAGGGCGAGATCCTCACCCGGATGTCGCTGTGGTGGTTCGAGCAGCTGGCGTCCCTCGTGCCCAACCACGTGGTCTCGACCGACGTCCCCGAGGCTGTGCGCGGCCGGGCCGTGATCTGCGAGCGGCTCGACATGTTCCCCGTGGAGTGCGTCGCCCGCGGCTACCTCACCGGCTCCGGACTGCTCGACTACCGCGCCACCGGCGAGGTGTGCGGCATCGCGCTGCCCGCCGGCCTCGAGGACGGCAGCCGCCTGCCGGAGCCGATCTTCACCCCCGCCACCAAGGCCGACCTCGGCGACCACGACGAGAACGTGTCCTTCGACGCCGTCGTCGCCACCGTCGGCGCGGACACCGCCGCCACGCTGCGCGACCTCACCCTGCAGGTCTACGGCCGCGCCGAGGAGATCGCCCGCGAGCAGGGGATCATCCTGGCCGACACCAAGCTCGAGTTCGGTACGGCGGCCGGCGGCGCCGGCGACGCGATCGTGCTGGCCGACGAGGTGCTCACCCCCGACTCCTCGCGGTACTGGCCCGCCGACGACTGGCGGCCCGGCCGCGCCCAGCCGTCGTACGACAAGCAGATCGTGCGCAACTGGGCGCTCTCCCCGGCCAGCGGCTGGGACAAGGCCTCCGGCGAGGCCCCGCCGCCGCTCCCGGCCGAGGTCGTCGCGCGGACCCGGTCGCGCTATCTCGAGGCCTACGAGCGGCTCACCGGCGAGAGGTTCTGAGTGCCGCGCCCGCGGGTTGGTCCCGGGCACAAGGCCACTCCGGCGCGATTGGTCCCGCGACCAGTGACCCCGGTCACGACCGCCCAGTAGGTTGTGCGCCATGACGAACCTCGCCGAGTTCCTCGAGAACAGCGCCCAGTCCTACCC
Organism: Nocardioides humi; assembly: GCF_006494775.1. Classification (NCBI taxonomy): domain Bacteria; kingdom Bacillati; phylum Actinomycetota; class Actinomycetes; order Propionibacteriales; family Nocardioidaceae; genus Nocardioides; species Nocardioides humi. The sequence continues at coordinate 4,200,001 of NZ_CP041146.1, forward strand.
CGACCGCACCGCCATCGTCTTCGGTGACACCCGGCTGTCGTACCCGCAGGTGAACGGCGCGGCCAACCAGGTGGCCAACCTCCTGGTCTCGCGCGGGATCCGGCCCGGGACAAGGTGGCGCTGAGCTGCCCCAACCTGCCGTACTTCACGATCATCTACTACGGCATCCTCAAGGCCGGCGCGACCGTCGTCCCGCTCAACGTGCTGCTCAAGGGCCGCGAGGTCGCCTACCACCTCGGCGACTCCGACGCGAAGGCCTACTTCGCCTTCCAGGGCACGCCGGACCTGCCGATCGGCCAGGAGGCGTACGACGGCTTCCGGGCCGCCGACGGCTGCGAGCACTTCTTCGTGGTCACCGCCGACCCGGCGGCGCCGTCGCCGATCGAGGGCACCGAGACCTTCGGCCAGGCGCTCGCCGGCCAGGCGCCGACGTTCGACACGGTCGACGTGGCCGACGACGACACCGCGGTCATCCTCTACACCTCCGGCACCACCGGTCAGCCCAAGGGCGCCGAGCTGCGGCACCGCAACATGCGCGACAACGCGCTCATCGGCAAGGACCTGTTCGGCGCCGACGCCGAGCGCCCCGACACCTTCCTGTGCGTGCTGCCGCTGTTCCACTCCTTCGGCCAGACCGTGATCCAGAACGGCGCCTTCGCCTTCGGCGGCACCGTCGTGATGCTGCCGCGGTTCGAGGCGGCGCCCGCGATCGGGCTGATGCTGAAGGACAAGGTCAGCTTCTTCGCCGGCGTCCCCACCATGTACTGGGGCCTGCTCAACGCGCTCGACGACACCGTCGACGTCAAGGAGCTCGCCGCCAACCTGCGCGTCGCCGTCGCCGGCGGCGCGGCGCTCCCGGTCGAGGTGCACCACCAGTTCGAGGAGCGCTTCGGCGTCACCATCCTCGAGGGCTACGGCCTCTCGGAGACCTCGCCCGTCGCCAGCTTCTCCCGTCTCGGCTCGCCGGTGCGGGTCGGCTCGATCGGTACGCCGATCCCGGGCGTCGAGATGAAGCTGATCCAGCCCGAGACGTGGGACGAGGTCCAGGACCCGGACGGCATCGGGGAGATCGCCATCAAGGGCCACAACATCATGAAGGGCTACTACAAGCGCCCCGACGCCACGGCCGAGGCGATCAGCGAGGACGGCTGGTTCCGCTCCGGCGACCTCGGCCGGAAGGACGCCGACGGCTGGTACTACATCGTCGACCGGTCCAAGGACATGATCATCCGCGGCGGCTTCAACGTGTACCCGCGCGAGATCGAGGAGGTCCTCCTCACCCACCCGGCCGTCTCGCTCGCCGCCGTCATCGGCGTCCCGCACGAGAGCCACGGCGAGGAGATCAAGGCGTTCGTCATCCTCAAGCCGGGCGCCACCGCCACGCCCGAGGAGATCGTGGCGTGGGGCAAGGAGCAGATGGCGGCGTACAAGTACCCGCGCATCGTCGAGATCGTCGAGAGCCTCCCGATGACCGCGACCGGCAAGATCCTCAAGCGCGAGCTGAGCTGACTCCTTGGTCGAGCGTGTCGCATACGGAGCCCGGCGCACGGACCCTTCGGGCCCATGGCCGGGCTCCGTGCCGCTTCGCGGCCGTGCGCCACGCTGCCGACCGCGCGGTCGAGGTGGGCCGAGCGCGAGCTCGCTCGGCGGCCGGGCCCGCCGGACCCGTCAGCCCCGGCTGGCCCGGAGCACCTTCCGGGCCAGCCGCACCACCTCGGCCTCGGTGCCGTCGCCGAGGCCGGCGCCCCAGCGGGCGTACTCGATGTCGATGAGCAGGTTGCCGTCGCGCACCCACAGCTCGCGCCGGCTGTGGTCGTAGCCGTCCTCCGCCTCGGTGGCGTCGTCGCGGAACAGGTCGGCCCGGTCGGCCAGGTCCTTCACCCGCCGCGTGCCGCGGTGGACGCTGGCGGCGTGGATCGCCTCGGCGGTCGCGACGGCGTCTCCGCCGGAGAGGCGGGAGCCCTCGACGGCGTACGCGTGGACGGTCAGGTCGTCGGCCCGGTCGCCGGTCTGCGACCACGCGCACGAGGACACCCGCGGCCCGTAGCCCTTGCGCGTGACGGCGGTCTTCTCGGTCAGCCCTGCGCCGCGAGCGTCGTCGTCGAGCAGCGTGCACACGTCCGGCACCTCGGTGTGGTCGCCGTCGGCCGGGAGGGTGGGGTCCGGGCCGAGATCGAGGCCGTACGACGCCAGCGTCTCGCGCGCGGCCCGGAGCAGCCCCTCCTCGACCTGGGCCAGGGGAGCGGGCGCCGCGTGCCGGTAGGGGATGTCGAACCCGCCGGCGTAGCGCGCGACCACCACGACGTTCCGCACCCGGACGGCCAGGTAGCCGGCGGTGTCGTAGCCGGTCGAGCCGCTCAGCCGCGCGCCGGAGACGGCGTACGCCTCGTCGCCCAGCCCCGCGACCTGCTCCGCCTTGCCGAGCTCCAGCTTGGTGCGGATGCCGCCACCGCCGGGCGGGTCGTCCACCAGCTGCCGGATCGTCCGCTCGGCGTTCTCCTCCGCCGTCGTGCCGGTGTCGCCGTCCCCGGTCGGCGCGGCGATGGTGACGTTCACCCACAGGTCCCGGCTCGAGTACGACGGCTCCGCGCTCTCCGCCCAGTGACAGCTCAGCGGCGTCGGCAGGTCGCGGCTCGCGTCCAGGCCGAGCAGGTGCAGGGTGGGGTCGCCGACCGCGAGGCAGTCGGCCGGAACGGCGGGGACGTCGCCGTCCCGCCAGGCCAGGTCGGCGCGCGGCGCGGCGACCTCGGCATCGGCCGGGCGCAGCGGGACCCGGGCGACGGAGTCGCCGGTGCCGAGCAGGACGGCCTCGCCGTCGAGCCCGACCGCGGACCACTGCCGGGGCAGCACGCCGATCACGCCGCTGTCCTCGCCGGTGCGCAGGTCCCAGCGTGCGAGCCAGGTCCGGCCGCCGTCGCCGTCGCTGGCCGACGTCGCGACCACCACGCCGTCGGCGTCGACCCCGGCCACGCTGGTGCTGAGCGTGCTGACGACCGGCGGGTTGACGTCCCGGATCCACAGCTGCTCGCCGGTGGTGAGGTCGAAGGCGTACAGGCGCGGCCCCGTCAGCGGCGTGGGCCGCCCGCCCGCAACGCTGCCCACCAGCACGCCGTCGACGACGCCGAGCGCGGTGAAGGAGGAGCCGGCGACGGCGTCGAGCTGCCAGCCGACGTACGCACCGGGAGTGGGATCGGTGCGGCTGTGGAGCCGCAGCGTGGTGTGCCCCTTCTCGGTGAGCGCGAGGACGAGGGGGTCGGAGCTGATCACCGCGCCTTCGGCCAGGTCGCCGCCGCGGCGGTTCGTCTTGCGACGCCACAGCAGCTCGCCCGAGTCGACGTCGTAGAGCTCGAAGGCGCCCTCGCCGGGGGTCTGCGGGATCCAGCCGGTGCCGTGGTCGTCGGGCGTGCTCGCGTCGACCGGGTCGTGCCAGACCGCGAGCGTGCGGCCGTCGGAGTCCGCCTCGTTCGCGCACTTGCGGTCGTGCGGCGCGATCACGCCGAGCTTCCGCCCGTCGTCGACCGCGAGGCGGGTCACCTGCCCGCAGAACTGCACCAGCGTGACGGCCTTCGCGCCGAGAGCGACCTGCATGGCGCCGCTGTCGTACTGCTTCGAGACCAGCGGGACCCGGACCGTCCAGCGCAGCTCGCCGGTGGCGCCGTCGACGACGGAGACCGAGCGGCACTTCCTCCCGTGGCTGAACGCGACGTCGCCGGCCTCGTTGGGCGCGCTCGTCGCGCACAGGTCGGTGGGCTGCTGGCGCCAGCGCACCGAGCCGTCGGTGCCGAGGGCGGTGAGCCCGTCGTCCAGCAGGAGGTACCCGTCCGTCATCGGCGTGACCCGGGCGACCAGCCCGCTCCGGCTGGTCTCGTGCGACCAGTCGGGGCTGAGCTCGGCCGGCTCGGCCGCCGCGCTCCCGCCGCCCTTGGCGCCCGGCCCGGGCTCGGGGTCGCCGCCGTCGCATGCGCTCAGGGCCAGCAGGACGACGGCGACGGCCGCTGCGGTACGACGGAGAGCCCGGGACACGAAGCGGGCATACCGCGGTCGCGCCCGGCTGAAACGGCGGTTCGTCGTACGACGTCAGCCGGGGCGGGCCATCGGGACGTGCGGGATGCCGTCGTCGAGGTACTCGGGACCGGTCGGCGTGTAGCCGTAGCGCTCGTAGAACCGCACCAGGTGGGCCTGGGCGTCGAGCACGCTGGGCCGGTCGCCGATCTCGTCGAGCGCCGCGTCCATCAGCCGCCCGGCCGCACCGGTGCCGCGCACCTGCGGTGCGACCACCACCCGCCCGATCCGTACGACGGCCGCGGGGTCGCGCAGGAGGCGCAGGTACCCGACCGGTGCGCCGTCGTGCGCGAGCCACAGATGCCGGGTGCCGGGCTCGGTGTCGCGGCCGTCGAGCTCGGGGTAGGGGCAGGCCTGCTCCACCACGAACACGTCGACGCGCAGCCGGAGGAGGGCGTACAGCGTCGTCGTGTCGAGGTCCGCGAACGACGCGCGGTGGAGGACCGGCTCCCTCACGCGAACGGGTTCGGCAGTGCGCCGGGGAGCTTCGCGAGGAGCTCCCGGGCCTGCGCGGCCACCTTGTGCTCGACGAGCACCTCGTAGCGCGTGGCGACGACCGAGCTGACCGAGGAGAAGTCCCGCTGGCCGCGGGTGACGGCGTACCCGGCCAGCGCGAAGACGACGCCGAAGGCGACGCCCATCAGCGCGGTGGACACGATGATCGCGAGGGTGTCGCCGGTGCCGAAGAAGCTGAACAGGATGCCGACGAACAGGCCGAACCACAGCCCGCTCATCGCGCCACCGGCCGCGACCCGGCCGCTGCTCAGTCGGCCAGTGATCCGCTCGACCTGCTTGAGGTCGGTGCCGACGATCATGCAGTTCTGCACGGGGAAGCCCTCGTCGGAGAGGAAGTCGACGGTGCGCTGCGCGGTGGCGTAGTCGTCGTAGACCGCCAGGGACTGGGGGAACTCGAGCGCCAGCAGGGAACGGGAGAACGCGCCGGGGGTGGGGTTGCTCATGGGTCCAGTGTGCCCCGCGCCCGGCGGGAGCGGCGGACGACGGCCAGGACCGCGAGCCCCGGGAGCAGGACGACGGCCAGCGCGAGGGCGAGCGGCCCCGCGCCGCCGGGCTGCGCCGTGGCGGGCAGCGGGCGCGCGCTCGGGTCGACGGTGGCGGCGGTGGCGGTGAAGCGCGGCGCCGGGTGCTCGTCGCCCTCCGCCTCGTCGGCCCAGTCGACCCTGGTGCCGTCGGCGCAGGTCTGCTCCGCCGGCACCAGCACCGTGTCGCCCGGCTCCGCGTCGAGGCGGACGGTGACGGTGAACCGCGCCGGCTCCGCCGCGGCGATCCCCGGTCCCTCCCACTCGACCCGGCCGTCGACCACGCGGTGGCTCCAGCGCCGCGGGTCGCCGACCGCGACGACCGCCGCTCCCGTGGGCATCGTCGCGGACAGCGCGGTCGTCCCGGCGTCCCCGCACCCGCCCGACAGGGAGAGCACCAGGTCGGCGCTGCCGTCCCCGCGCGGCACGACGGACGCGATCTCCACGGCCGCCGCCGGAGCCGCGAGCTGGAGCAGGACCAGGAGTGCTGCCAGCCTCATGGGACCTCGATCCTTCCGGTGACGACGGGCTGGGCGAAGCGGCTCAGCGGTACGGCGAGCGAGACCTCCCACGTCCCCGGCAGCGCCAGGTCGACGGTGGCCTCCCACACCCCGGACGCCGTGGGCGAGACCGGCCGGCGCAGCGGTCCGACATCGGCCTCCGGGAGCCGGAAGGACAGCGCCGGGACGTCGTCGAGCCCGACCACGGCGCCCTCGGCGTCGGTGACCGTGACCCGGACGCCGTTCACGCCGCGCCGCACGGGCGCCACGACCACGGTGGCGCGGTGCGCGTCGCCCAGGGCGAGCTCGAGCCGCTGCTCGGCCGGCGCGGCCGCGGCGGCACGGGGAGCGCGGGCGGGCGGCGTGAGGTTGACGAGGACGGCGGTGACGGCGACGACGGCCGCCACGACGAGGGCCTCGGCCCCGATGGTCCGTCGGAGCATGGTCGCCGCGCGAGCGGCGTCCCGGCCCGCAGCCCGGTCCACGAGCCGGAGGCGGTTCCACGCGGCCAGCGCGAGCACCGGCAGGAGGAGGGCCGACTTGAGCAGCACCGCCCGCCCGTACGACGTGTCCCACAGGCCGCTGAGCGAGTGGCCGATCCGCCAGTAGAGGACCCCGCCCGCCACGACGAGCGCGGCGACCACGACGACCGCTGCCCCCGAGAAGCGCGCGAGGAGCTCCGCGCGTACGCCGACCCGCAGCCCGGGACGCGCGGCCAGCGCCAGGACCAGGGCGACCAGGCCGCCCCACCAGAAGGCGGCCGCGGCCAGGTGGACCAGCTCCGCGGGCAGCACCACCCACGACGGGCCGTAGCTGCGGGTGTGCCCCACGACCGCCAGCGCCGCCAGCGCGGCGGCCGCGCCGCCCACCGCCAGCGCGTCCCGGCCCCGCCGGATGCCCAGGACGGCCGCGGCGGCGCCCACGGCGACCAGCAGGGCACCCGCACCGCTCGCGCTGCGCACCGCCGCGGTCCAGGTGTCGCCGGACAGGACCGCGCCCAGCGACCGGCCGGACTCCCACAGCGCCGTCAGCGGCGCCAGGAGCACCGCGCCGCCGGCCGCCAGGCCCGCGAACACCAGCGCCGCGCGCCGCCAGGCGAGGACGAGTCCCGCGTGACGGCGTACGCCGGCCGGCGCGACCAGGACGACGACGCCCGCCAGCCCGGCGAGCCCCAGCGTGCCGGCGTACTGCATCCCGTTCGCGATCGCCTGGGCGAGGCGCACCTCGCGCTCCTCGGTCCCGACCGGGAGGTCGAGCACCGTCGCCGACGGTGCGCCGACCGAGAACGTGAAGCTGCCCGCCACCGGGTGCGAGTCCGTCGACACGACGCGCCAGGTCACGACCTGGGTCCCCCGCCCGAGGGGCTGCCGCGGCTCGATGGTGAGGACGTGGTCGCGCACCGAGAAGTCGGCAGGCACCTCCTCGCCGGCGGCCGTCAGCAGCCGGTTGCCCTCCGGGGCGAGCGAGACCGGCTCGTCGAAGGTGACGGTCAGCGACGCCGGTGCCTCCGCGAGGACCTGTCCGTCGGCCGGGGTGGTCCCGACCGTCCGGGCGTGGGCCGCGGCGGCCTGCGGCCAGAGGACCAGCACCAGGACGACGCCGGCCAGCAGTGCGCGCGCGGAGCCCGTCAACGACGCGACCGGGCCAGCGCGGTGCCGCCGGCGGCGAGGCCGAGAGCGCCGAGGACCAGGCCCAGCCAGGCGACGACGCCGGTCCCGCCGTCGCCCTCGCCCTCGATCTCGGCCTCGGCCGTCCGGTGTCCGTGCGCGTCGCTCGCGGCGGCCCCGACGGTGACGTACGGCGCGGGATGCTCCGGCTCCTCCTCGCCCTCCGCGGCGGTCTGCACCCAGGCGCTCTCCCCCTCCTCGCAGCTCTGCACGACGGGGAAGACCAGGGTGGCGCCCTCGTCCGCGGTCAGCTTCAGCGAGAGCTCGAAGGTGTCCCGGAGACCGTCGGGGAGCGGGCTCCTGGCCGTGTAGACCACCTGGGCGACGCGCTCGGTGTACTCGCCGCCGTGGCCGTCGGCGACCGGCTCGGCGAGCTCCTCCATCCTCTTCTCCACCTGCCAGCCGGGGTTGACCGTCGGCGTGACCGTGACGATCTCCGGGGGCAGCTGCACCGTGACCGCTGTCGTCGGCGACCCGTCGCAGCCGTGGCCGACGGAGAAGGTGAGGACGGCGTACGCGCCGGCGGCGGTCGTGGACGGGGTGACGGTCACGTGCGCCCCGGCGGGGGGAGCGGCGGTGGCCAGGACGGCGACCGCGCCGAGGGCGACGGCGGCCAGACGGGCAGCGGGACGGGCAGCAGGGCGTGCGGACGTACGGACGGACATGCGGTTCTCCTGAGGACGAGCGCCCGGACGGGCGCCGGAACGAGTGGCGGGAGGTCACTCAGGAGCAGGCGGTCCCCGGCGGACGAGGACGTGGGCGAGCAGCGGGCGGAGCCCGGCCCCCAGGGGAGGACGGGCCGCGGGGCCGGCCGTGGGCAGGGGAGCACGCCAGGCGTGGACCCGCACGACCAGCGTCGCCCGGGTCCACCACGACCACCACAGCGCCTCCGCCCTGGCGATGCCGGCGGCGACGACGGCGAGACCGACCAGGTGCGCGAGCGCCATCGACGGCGACGGCGTCATCGCGTGGCCGTGGACGTAGCAGGTCAGCAGGTGGACGGCCACCTGCGCCAGGCCCAGGACCGCCAGCGTCGTGGCGAAGCCCAGCCGCCGCTTCCCGAGCCAGCCGACGACGGCGGACGTCAGCGCGACGACCGGCGCCAGCGCGACGACGGGAAGGCTCCCGCCGCCCTGCGCCGCGTGGGCGGCGACGGCGCCCACGACCACCCACGAGCCCACGAGCAGGGCGCGGCCCGAGCGGGCGACGGGCGAACCGGGGGCGAGCACGGCGCAGATGCTGGCACAGGAGAAGGGCCCCGATCCGTGGGGCAACGGGATGTTTACACGGCCGTCCCAGGACCGCCGCATCCCTCTCGCGGCGTCCCATTCAGTGTCTCAATCAAGGTCGGCGGAGCTTTACGCCGAGGGCGGCTCTCGTAACACCAGCGGCGGCGAGGAGGGCGCGCCGCGAAACGCGTCGCGGCGAGATTGAGGGCCGCCCGAACGACGAGAAAGAACCCGAATGCCGCTGAAACGCACCATGACCCGCCTGGTCCCCCGACAGCGCTCGCTGCCGCCCTCGCCACCGCAACGCTCGCCACCACGACCACACCCGCCCACGCCGACGCCGGGAGCGGGGTGATCCGCGGGACCGTGCTCGAGACCGGGTACGTCATCGCTCCCGGCATCGACGTCTCCCTCTACACGAGCGCGGGCGCCTTCGTCGCCGCCACGGTCACCGACAGCCAGGCCGGCGCCTACCAGTTCTCCGGCCTGGAGGCGGGGTCGTACCTGCTCTGGTTCGAGAACCAGAACGAGGCGGTCAGCGAGTGGTACGACAACCAGCCGGACCAGCTGTCCGCGACGCCCGTCGCGCTCGCGGACGGTGCGACCCGGGTCGCCGACGCCTATCTCACCCAGGTCAGCGAGAACCTGGTCCGGCCGACCGTGTCCGGGACGGCCGCGGTCGGCTCCACGCTCACCGCGACCCAGGGCACCTGGTTCCCGACGACCTCGGTGGAGTTCCGCTACCAGTGGCGCCGGGGCGGGGCGGTCATCGACGGCGCGACCCAGCCGACGTACACCCTGCGCGACGCCGACAGCGGCTCCCGGATCGCGGTCGAGGTGATCGCGGTGCACCAGGGCGCCACCGAGTCGGCGCTCAGCGCCGAGACGGCGACCGTGACCGGCGGCCAGCCTCCCGTCTCCGCGATCGGCAACACCACGCCGCCGGCGGTCTCCGGCTCGACGACGGTCGGGTCCACGCTGACCGCCACGCCGGGCGTGTGGACGCCGTCGGACGCCACCGTGACCCTCCAGTGGCTGCGCGGTGCGACCGTGGTCGGCTCCGGCACGTCGTACACGACCACGGCCGCCGACGTCGGTGCCACCTTGCGGGTGCAGGCGTCCGCGACGAAGACCGGATGGACCGCGGCCACCGCCTCGTCGGCCGCCTTCGGCCCGATCACGGACAGCACGCCGCCGACCGTCACCAAGCCCGTCAACACGGCGCTCCCGAGCATCACCGGCACCGCGCGCGTCGGCGACACGCTCGTCGCCGGACGCGGCGCCTGGACCGGTGACCCGACCGCGTTCGGCTACCAGTGGACCCGCGCCGGCGTGCCCATCCCCGGGGCCACCGGGGACCGGCTGCAGCTGACCGCCCTCGACGCCGGTACGGCGATCGGCGTCGCCGTGACCGCGACCAACGCCGCCGGCACCACCTCGAGCGCCTCGCCCGCCAGCGTCGTCGCCAAGGCGGCCAGCAGCATCGCCGTCGTCGCGAAGTCCCCGAAGAGGCACAAGCTCAAGCTGAAGGTCAGCGTGACGTCGGCGGGTGCCCGCAGCGGCGCCGTCGTGGTCAAGGTCAAGGTCGGCGGCAAGACCGTGACCCGGACCTACGCCCTGGCCGGCGGCACGAGGACGCTCACCCTCCGGGGCCTGCGCAGCGGCCGCGCCAAGGTCACCGTCCGCTACACCGGCGACGCCTCGACGACCGACGCGCGGCTCGTGAAGAAGCGCGTGCCCGTGCGGTGACCGGCCCGCCCTCCCTGATCCGCGACCCACTCGACGCCCGCGAGTGAGTCGCGGGCCGGCCTCGGGGTCGGCCCTGGCGTCGGCTCGCCAACGCCGCCCCATCCTCAGCAAGCAAGGAGATCATGTGAACGCGTCATTGCGCGTGCCCTGGACGTCACGCAGAGCGGTCGCGGTCGCCGCGGTCGTGCTCGGCCTGTCCGGTGCCACGGCGGCCTACGTCGTGGCCCAGGAGGACGTCAGCGGCACCGACCCCGGAGTCAACACCGACTTCACCGTCGTCGGCGACGGTGAGCTGCCCACCAAGAAGCCCAAGCTCGGCGCCGACCGGGCGCCGCTCAGCGCGGCGGAGACCGGCTACGCCATCCACCTCGCGTCCGCCGACGCGAGCATCCCGGCCGGAGCCACCGACGTGCTGGGGGAGGAGGGCCCGGAGTTCCTGTACGCCGACCTCCCCGACGTCGGTGAGAACCTGACCGGCCGGAAGGTCGTCGTCTCGCTCTACGACTACACGAGCAACGCGGCCTACGACCAGCTCGTCGACCTCGGGACCGGCAAGGTCGTGAAGACGACCACGTCGGCCGAGGCGCAGCCGCCGACCTCGGCCACCGAGGCCGACGTCGCGATGGAGCTGGCGGTCGGGTCCGACCTCGGCCTGCTCTTCAAGGAGGAGTTCGAGGTCAACATGGGCGTCCCGCTCATCGCGACCGACCAGGTCGAGTACGTCGCCGGGGCCTGGGTCTACGACAAGACCACGACCGCCGGCAAGGAGTGCGGCAAGGACCGCTGCGCCCAGCTCATGGTCTCCACGGCCTCCGGTGTGTACCTCAACACCTGGGACTTCGTGGTGAACCTGTCCACCAAGACGATCGTCCCGACGCAATGACCGAGAAGGGAGTCTCGATGCGCAAGAAGTCACTCCTGCGGATCACTGCGGCGCTCGCGCCGGCACTGGTCGCCGTCGGGCTGTTGACCGTTGTCCCCGTCGCCGCGCAGGCCGCGGAGGACACGCCGCTCGCCTGCGACGCGAGCCTGATCACCAAGGAGCTCGAGAACGGCGCCAGCTGGCGGATGTGCGGACGCATCCACCCGATCAAGGGCCTGGTGCTGGAGCAGATCGAGTTCAAGCCGGCCGTGGGCGACTACGAGTACGCCGGCTACAAGCGGGTGCTCGACCAGCTCAACATCGCCCAGCTGAACGTGCCCTACGACACCGGCCACGTCCAGTACAACGACATCACGTCGTACGGGTTCGGCAAGCAGTACCTCATGGAGCAGGGTCCCGAGGTCTGCACCGGCGAGGCGCTCGACGTCCCGCAGTCGTTCACCTACAGCGGCAACCTGGTCGAGCGGACCATACCGGGCATCTGCGTCCAGGAGGATCCGACGGGCATCATGACCCACGCCCAGGAGACCCAGATCGGCGGCGGCACCCTGTATGTCGACCACGGTACGGCGATGGCGGTGTCCTCGATCTCGAAGATCAGCTGGTACGAGTACCAGCAGCGTGTGGTCTTCGACGACCACGGCCAGATCGAGGTCGGACTCGGCGCCACCGGCGACATCGCCCCAGGGTGGGCCTCGGAGAGCGCGTCCGGTGCCTTCTTCGGCACCAACCCGAAGGCGGGCTGGCCACTGTCGGGTGAATCGACGATCACGACGACCACGGGCGGGGTGACGACCACCAAGCAGGTCCAGGCCTATGCCGCCTCGCACTGGCACAACGCGATCTTCAAGGTCGACTTCGGCATCGACAAGGGCGAGAAGCAGACCGTCGAGCAGTGGGACTTCAGCAGTCCCGGTGCGGGGACGCGGGCGCCGATCGTCGAGGGCGTCGGGACGACCAAGTCGGCGGCGTTCAGCTCGGTGGAGGGCCCCGACCACGACGAGCTCACCTGGTGGCGGGTCCTCAACCCCAACAGCAAGAACAAGGACGGCCACGCCCGCTCGTACGAGATCGTCAACAACAACACGGCGAACAAGCTGATCCCGGTGACCCAGCCGTCGGTGACGTTCACCAACTACCGCTCGTGTGAGGAGTACGCGTCGGCCAACCTGAACGCGGGCTGCCCGAACAAGAGCATCCTCGACTATGTCGTCGAGGACACGCACGAGCTGACCGATCCGGTCGCGTGGGTCAACGTCGGGTTCCACCACACCGACAAGGACGAGGACCAGTCGCCGATGCCGATCCACTGGCAGAAGTTCCAGCTGGTGCCCCGCGACTTCTTCGCCCAGAAGCCGACCATCCAGGAGGCGCGCAAGTGCATCAACGGCCCGTTCTCGTCGGTCAACGCGGTCACCAAGCCGTGCACCCCGGAGAACACCGCCCTGCCGAAGATCAGTGACCAGGCGGACCCGGCGGCGGTCGTCGTCCCGGCGGTGGGCAAGACGCTCACCGGCAGCGCGGGGACCTGGCGCAGTGCGGCGCAGAGCCTCACCTACGCCTACACCTGGTTCCGCAACGGGGAGGCGGTGGCGACCGGTCAGGACTACACGCTGACCGAGGCCGACGTGAACTCGGTCATCACCGTCAAGGTCACCGCCTCGGCGGCCGGCTACCCGTCGGCCACGGTGGAGTCCGCCGGGGTCACCTTCGGCACGCCGCCCGCGACGGAGGAGCCGACCGACGGCCCGACGGACGAGCCGACCGATGAGCCGACGGACGAGCCGACGGACGAGCCGACCGACGGCCCGACGGACGGCCCGACGGACGGCCCGAGCGCGGGTCCGGCACCCCAGACGCCCGCGCTGGCGGCGTCGGTGACGGCGGTCAAGGTGAAGCCGGGCAAGGTCAAGCCCGGCAAGAAGGCGACGATCGTGGTCACGGTCACCGCCGGAGGCGCCGCGGTCACGGGCTACGTCCAGGTCCGGCTGAAGAAGAAGGTCAAGACCTTCGACCTCGTGGCCGGCAAGGGCAAGGTGAAGATCAAGGTCCCGAAGAAGACCGGCAGCTTCGACCTCGTCGCGACCTACTTCGGCAGCTCGACCGCCGAGGCGTCGACGAAGACGAAGGCCGTCAAGGTCGTCAGGTGACCCGGTGACACCAGGAGGAGGGGGTGCCGTCGCCCGTCGGCGGCATCCCCTCCTCCCCGTCGCCGGGGACCCGTCAGGTGACTCGGGAAGGAGTCCGATGGCACACCGGATCGGCCGGGGCGTCGTACCCCTGCTCGTGCTCGGCGCTCTCGTGCTCGTCGGCTGCGGCGACGCGGAGCCGGCCACGGTCACGCTGGGAGGGATGTCCGCCACCACCACGCCGACGACGGCGGCGACGGTCGAGCGCCCCTGGGGAACGGTCAAGCGGTTCCCCGAGATGCAGAAGGCCGAGGCTCCGGGCGTCGACGACGTGGTCTTCGCCCAGGAGATGGTGATGCACCACGAGCAGGCGATCGAGCTGGGGACCAACCTGCTCGGCCACCAGGGTCTCGACGACCGGGTGGAGGCGACCGCGCGCTATATCGTCGAGGACCAGCGCAACGAGATCGACATCATGGGCTCCTGGCTCGAGGCCTGGGAGGCATCGGCGGGCGGGCACGACTCCCACGACGGCGGCGCCATGCCCGGCATGCTCCCGCAGGACCGGGTCGACGCGATCGCCACCCTGCCCGCCAGCGACAGCCAGATCGCCTTCCTGGTGGCGATGATCGAGCACCACGAGGGCGCGATCACGATGTCGCAGGACTACCTGCCGGTCCAGGCCAACGCCTTCACCCGCAGCAGCGCGCAGCACATCATCACCGAGCAGCTGACCGAGATCCAGTACATGGAGAACGTGGTCGACGACCTCTGCGCGGCGGAGGAGGCATCGGTGTGTCCGCGCCGGTGACCCGCCGCCGGCGTACCCGCGCCTGCTGGCTGCTCGCCGGCGTCGCGGTCCTCGTGGCCGCGGTGCTGGGGACCGGCACCGTCGGCGTCGCGCACGTCGTCTCGGTCTCGATGGCTCCGTCCTACGACGTCGGCAGCACCCTGCTGACGACCCGGGTGGGCTCCGCCGACCCCCGGCGCGGTGACGTGGTGGTCTTCGAGGTGCCGGCCTCCTGGCGCGCGGCCGCCGACGAGAGCGGCGCGGACCTGACCTCCGGGCTGATGGTCAAGCGGGTCCTCGCCGTGGGCGGCGACCACGTGGTCTGCTGTGCGCCCGGCGGCCTCGTCGTCGTGAACGATGCCGTGGTCGAGGAGCCCTACCTGGCGAGCCGGCCCGAGAGCACGTCCAACGCGACGTACGACGTCACGATCCCGGCCGGCCACCTGTGGCTGGTGGGCGACAACCGCCGCCGGTCCTTCGACTCCCGGGCGATGCACGTCCGCGATCCCGGCGCCGGCTTCGTGCCCGTGGCGGCGGTGCGCGCGCTGGTGCTGCGCGGCTTCTGACCGGTCAGCGCTGGTCGTCGTCGCCGGTCTCGGCGACCGGGCCGACGGCGATGGCGAGGTCGCGGACCCGTTGCCCCAGCGCGAACCCGGACAGGTCGGGGCTGCGCACGAGGTACTCCTGCTGCACCAGGTGCTTGAGCAGCCGGTAGGCGGTGGCGCGCGGCAGCCCGAGGTTCTCCGCGATCTCCCGCGCCGAGACGCCCGCCCCCGAGCGCGCGACCTCCTCGAGGATCGAGAAGGCGCTGTCGAGAGCGCCCGGCTCGCGCCCGCGGAACGGGGTGACGGCTCGTCCGCCCCCCGCTCCGGTCAGCTGCGTCCCGTCGCTCACTGGACTACCTTCCTGACGTCATCGCTTCCAGATGAGGCGGTGATGCACCCCGGGTGCCGCCAGGTCACTGCCCTGCTCGCTTGACGCCAAGGACGTCCACGATGAGATCTGCAGGATCTGGTGGTTGCCCGGGACGTGTGGACCGTCGATAGGGCTGTGCGCCAAGACCGCTGCTGAGCATCAGCGTGGTCGCGAGCGCCGATCAGTGAGCGAACCGGCAGACACGTCCCGGCACCGTGAGATATCGCGACACCCGAAGAAATGGGTGCCTCCCCACTGATTGGAGCAGCGAGGAGGCTGACGTGAAGTCTGCCAGCAAAACCCCGACCGAATCCATGAGTAGCCAACGTTCTGTGACCCTGCCCGAGACCGCGCCCAACGACGTGACCGCGGGCATCGACTGGGCCCGTGACGACCACGCCGCCTGCATCGTCAACGGACGCGGCCGCAAGGTCGCCACCACGACGGTCGAGCACACCGCAAGCGGCCTGCGTGAACTGGTCGGCTTCCTGCGCCGTCACGGCGTCGACGAGGTCGCGATCGAACGACCCGACGGACCCGTCATCGACACACTGCTGGCCGCCGGGCTGAGCGTGGTGGTGATCTCCCCGAACCAGGTCAAGAACCTGCGCGGCCGCTACGGATCGGCCGGCAACAAGGACGACCGTTTCGACGCCTACGTCCTGGCCGACACCCTGCGCACCGACCGGACCCGACTGCGCCCACTGATCCCCGACCGCGACGACACGGTCGCGCTGCGACGCGCCTGCCGTGCCCGCAAAGACCTCGTCAAACACCGCGTCGCGGTCGCCAACCAGCTCCGTGCCCACCTGCGCAACGTCTTCCCAGGCGCCATCGGCCTCTTCCGCGACATCGACTCCGAGATCTCCTTGACGTTCCTGACCCGGTTCGACACCCAAGACCGCGCCGACTGGCTCACCCCCCAACGCCTCGGCGGCTGGCTGACCAAACAGGGCTACTCCGGACGCACCGACCCTGCCGTGCTGCACGCCCGGCTCCTGGACGCGCCCAGGGGCGCCACCGGCATCCACGCCACCACCCAGGCTGCGATCACCGCGAGCTACGTGACGCTGCTGCTGACTCTGGTCGAGCAGATCAAGATCCTCTCGACCCAGATCGACCGGCAGCTCGACGCACACACCGACGCGCACATCTTCACCAGCCTCCCCAAAGCCGGACGCGTCCGCGCCGCACGCCTCCTGGCCGAGATCGGCGACTGCCGAGCCAGATTCCCCACCCCGAATCGCTGACCTGCCTGGCCGGCGCCGCACCCTCGACCCGCCAGTCCGGCAAACACCGAGCCGTCGGGTTCCGCTGGTCCTGCGACAAACAACTCCGCGACGCCGTGGTCGACTTCGCCGCCGACAGCAGACACGCCAACCCCTGGGCCGCCGACTACTACAACCGCGCCAGGGCACGAGGCCACGACCACGCCCACGCCGTACGCATCCTCGCCCGAGCCTGGCTCCACATCATCTGGCACTGCTGGCAAGACAACCTCGCCTACAACCCCGAAACCCACCGCGCACTCCAACGCGTCATCACCCAACAGAACAAAGCGGCTTGACATAGGGCTTCTCATCGGTGCAGCAGGTCCGATGCGATCGTCTCGTCGTGGATGCCCATCCGGCGCAGCACCGCGGGACGCCGCAGCCGCAGCCACGCGTACCAGCCCGCCCCGACGACCAGGGTCAGGCAGGCGAGCGCGCAGGCGAGCCACTGGCCGTGTCGGAGGTCCTCGACGACGTCGAGCGCCGACAC
Source organism: Nocardioides humi (assembly GCF_006494775.1). Lineage (NCBI taxonomy): Bacteria > Bacillati > Actinomycetota > Actinomycetes > Propionibacteriales > Nocardioidaceae > Nocardioides > Nocardioides humi. Next base: position 4,216,723 of record NZ_CP041146.1, read on the forward strand.
CGTGCCGGCGAGGCCGGCGGCGGCCAGCGCGACGACGACGGGGCGCCAGGTCTCCTCCTGCAGCCGCACGAGGAAGACGGGCACGGCCAGCGCGACCAGTGCGTAGGCGATGGCGAGGACCAGCACCGCCGCTCCGAGGAGCCGGACGGTGATCGAGCCGATCCCGGTCCCGCTCACCGTCGCCACGACGGCCGGCAGCACCGCGAGCGGCGCCACCGCCACCAGCGCGCCGTACGGCGACAGCCAGCGCGGGTGCGTCCGGCCCAGCCAGCCGGGCAGCAGGCCCTCGCGGGCGAGGGAGAAGAGCACCCGGGCGAGGGCGTTCAGGGCGCACAGCGCCAGGGTCAGGAACCCGAGGCACAGGAGACCGCTCAGCACCGCGTCGGCGACGTGGACGTCGACGTTCGGCGGGAACCACCGCTGCGCCGGGCCGGGCATCGGGCCGTCGTCGGCGAGCACGGCGTGCATCGCGACGTACGCGAGCGCATAGAGGACGGCCGAGATCGCGACGGTGCCGAACAGCGAGCGGGGGACGCTGAGGAACGGCCGCTCCACCTCGGCGGCCAGCGCCGCCGAGGACTCGAAGCCGACCGTGATCGACATGATGAAGGAGGCGCCGAGCAGGATCCGGGTCGGGCTGGCGCCCTCCAGGGAGAGGATGCCGTCGAGGGCCAGCCCCTCGCGCGCGATGGTGAGGATCACCAGGACCCCGAGGCTCAGCACCAGCGTCACCTCCGCGGCGAGCGCGACCCGGGTGGACATCCCGACCCGCGCACGGCGATCGCCACGCAGACCAGCACGATCGCGACGGCCAGCGCGAGCTGGGCGGGCACGCTCGGCGTACCCCAGCCCGCGCTCGTCCCGGCCTCGGCGCCGTGGCGGACGCTCTGGGAGACGCCGAAGGCGACCAGCGTGGCGTAGCCCAGCAGCATCGAGGCGGCGATGAGCAGCCCGCAGCCCGGTCCGAGGGCGCGGGTGACCCAGGTGTACATCGAGCCCGGCGCCGCCATCCGGGTGGCGAACTGCGAGAACACCGACGCCAGCAGGAAGGCCAGCCCGAAGCCGATCAGCGCGCTGAGCCAGGCCCCGGGACCGACCACCCGCAGCATCAGGTACGGACTGACCAGCGCGCTCGCCGACGGCGCCACGACCGCCACCGAGTGACCGATCAGGTCGATCGGGCGCACGGTCCGGCGGGCGAGCCCCGCGAGGTCCGAGCGCTCCCGTACGTCGGGCACGCTGGGGGGATCGGCCAGGGCCTGCTCGAGGGCCGGCAGCCGGTGACGACGTGGATCCATCGGGCGACACCGTAGGTCCCGCTCGTGTCCTCCCGGTTTCGGCTCTGTGGCATCGGAGGGCGCCCTGACCGAGACGGGGTCGAGACCACTAGACTCCGGGCCGTGGCCCGAGTCGTCGTAGCTGTCATGCCGAAGCCCGAGATCCTCGACCCCCAGGGGAAGGCCGTCCAGGGCGCGCTGCCCCGGCTGGGCTTCTCCGGCGTGACCGACGTCCGCCAGGGCAAGAGGTTCGAGATCGAGTTCGAGGGCGAGGTCACCGACGCCGTGCTCGCCGAGGTGGAGAAGATGGCGGAGACGCTGCTCTCGAACCCGGTGATCGAGAACTACAGCGTGAGCGTCGAGCAGTGAGGGTCGGCGTCGTCACCTTCCCCGGCTCGCTCGACGACGTCGACGCGCAGCGCGCCGTCCGCATCGGCGGCAACGAGGCGGTCGCCCTCTGGCACGGCGACGCCGACCTCCGGGGCGTCGACGCGGTGATCCTGCCGGGCGGCTTCTCGTACGGCGACTACCTGCGCTGCGGCGCCATCTCCCGGTTCGCCCCGGTCATGGAGAAGGTCGTCGAGGCCGCGAACGCCGGCCTGCCCGTGCTCGGCATCTGCAACGGCTTCCAGATCCTCTGCGAGTCCCACCTGCTGCCCGGCGCGCTGATCCGCAACGACCATCGCAGGTTCGTCTGCCGCGACCAGCTGCTGCGCATCGAGAACGCCCGGACCCCCTGGACCTCGGCGTACGACGAGGGCCAGGAGATCCGGATCGTCCTCAAGAACGGCGAGGGCGGCTTCGTCGCCGACGCCGAGACGCTGGCCCGGATCGAGGGGGAGGGCCAGGTCGTGGCCCGCTACCTCGAGGTCAATCCCAACGGCTCGCTGCACGACATCGCCGGCATCGCCAACGAGCGCGGCAATGTCGTCGGCCTGATGCCGCACCCCGAGCACGCCGTCGAGGAGCTGACCGGCAGCGGCCTCGACGGGCTCGGCTTCTTCACCTCGCTCGTCGAGACCGCCTTCGCCTGATCGCCCTCAGCATGGCGGGTGTTGTTCCGCGCCCCATGCGAATTCGTCGCGATTTCGACACTTTCGCGACAAGAACGCATGGGGCGCCGCGCCTCAGCTGAGCCGGCGGTTGAGCCCGGCCCGCCCGACGGCGTACGAGCCGAAGGCGGCCAGCAGGACCCCGATGACCGGCGGTACGCCGAACTCGGTCTCCTTGGCGATCCAGGCGGCGCCGCTGGCGACCGCGTAGACCGTGAGGTTGGGCAGGTTCAGGGCGGGCAGCCGCTCGCCCTCGGGCATCCCGCCGCGGCGCCAGCGGGCGAGGTAGTCGCCGATCACGACGCCGCCCAGCGGCGGGATGAAGACGCCGAGCAGGACCAGGTAGTCGACCAGGTGGTTCTGCACGCCGGCCAGGGCGAGCACGGTGCCGATCACCGATCCGCCGATCACGAAGGGCGTCTTCGTGGGCTTCTCGAAGAGCTCGGCGCCGGCGACCCCGAAGGCGTACGCCGTGTCGGCGTTCGACTTCCACAGGTTGCCGAAGAGCAGCACCAGGCCCCAGGTGACCAGGCCGAGGTCGTAGAGCACGAGGACGAAGTCGCCCTGGCCGAAGGTCATCGCGCCGGTGGCGCCGAAGAAGATCATCAGCCCGTTGCCGATCAGGAAGCCGATCACGCAGGCGAGCAGCGCCTGGTTGCCGGTGCGGGCGAAGCGCGTCCAGTTGGGCGCCTGGGTGCCGGCGGAGACGAAGGTGCCGACCACGGTGGTGATCGCGACCGCCATCGTCATCGAGCCGTTGGGCTCGACGTCGGCCAGCCCGGACCAGCCGCCGACCTCGTCGAGGGAGCGGAAGAGCACCCAGAACGCGAGGATCAGGATGAGGGGGGTGGAGATCGCGGACACCCAGTACATGCCGCGGTAGCCGTAGCAGGCGGTCAGGCACATGAGGACGCTGGTCACGATCATGACGGCGGCCTTCGCGAGGTCGGACTCCCACGAGAACGCCTGTGCGGTGAGGTCGCCGATGGTGCCGATGACGACGCCGTACCAGCCGATCTGGGTGCCGCCGAGCAGGAGGGAGCCGAGCTTGCTGCCGCGGTTGCCGAGGACGTAGCGCGCCATCACCACGGTGGTCAGGCCGGTGTGGGCGCCGATCCAGCCGAGCAGGGCGACGTACGTGCCGAGGATCAGCGAGCCGAGCAGGATCACCCGGAGCAGGTCGCCCAGCGCGAACGCCGAGCCGAGCTGGGCGCCGGCCAGCATGGTCGGCGTGAAGACGGTGAAGCCCAGCAGCACGATCGCCAGCGAGACGAAGGACTTGCGGGCGTACGCCGGGACCGGGGTCACCGGGTAGTCGGGGTCGACCACGGGAGCACTCCCGGCGCCGGGCTGCACGGGGCGCTCGGACAGCGTCATGACTCCTCCCCGATGTCCTCGGCCCACAGGTCGGGCTTCTCGCGCATCATCGTGTCCATCAGCTCGCGGCAGACCGGGTCGTCCACGAGGTCGACGACCACCCCGCGCGAGCGCAGCCACGACTCGGACGCCTCGAAGCTGGTGTTCTCGCCGACCACGATCCGGGGGATGTCGTAGAGCACGGAGGTCCCGGCGCACATGAAGCAGGGGGAGAGCGTGGTGTACAGCGTGCTCGCGCGGTACACCTTCGCGGGCAGCCGGCCGGCGTTCTCGATGCAGTCGGTCTCGCCGTGCCGGATGGCGGAGCCGAGCTGGACCCGCCGGTTGCGGCCGACGGCGAGCACCTCGCCCTCGTGCACCAGCGCGGCGCCGATGGGGATGCCGCCCTCCTCCCAGCCGATCCGGGCCTGCTCGATCGCGAGGCCGAGGAAGCTGCGGTCGTCGTCGGTGATCATGGTTGCCTCCGCTGTCGCCTGAGTGTGTCGGGGCTCACATCACCAGAGGCGCCGAGGGCCGGCAAGGGACATACTGTCCGGCATGAGGCGCGATCGTCCGGACGGAATGACCTGATGGGGGCAACTCTCGCCGAGGTGCTGGCCCTGCCGTCGTTCCGGGCTGCCAGCACCGAGGTGCTCCACGGCGATCCGGAGCGGGTGCAGGTCCGCTGGGTGCACTCCTCGGAGGTCTTCGAGATGGGCGCCCTGCTCGCGGGCGGCGAGGTGCTGCTGACCACCGGCCTCGGCCTGCACGGGCGCACCGCCGACCACCTCGCGTCGTACGTCGACCAGCTGGCCGACGCGGGCGTCGCGGCCCTCGCGCTGGAGCTGGGCAGGACGTTCTTCGCCGTGCCGGAGCCGATCCTGGCCGCGGCCCGGCGCCGCGGCCTCGCGCTGCTGGCCTTCCCGGCGATGGTGCCGTTCGAGCGGATGGTCGAGGACTTCCACGAGCTGCTGGTACGCCGCAGGGTCGCGGCCGGCGGTGACGCCGGGGACGCCGGCTGGCGGGCGCTGACCCAGGTGGTGATCGAGGGCCACGGGCTGCGCGCGCTGCTCGACGAGGTGTCCCGGCTGGCGGGGTGCGCGGTCGAGCTGCGCGACGCCGACGGCCAGACGGTCGAGCGGAGCCGGATCGCGTCGGTGGCCGACGAGGACGGGATCGCCACGCCCGTGCGCGGTCCTGCGGGCCCGCTCGGCACGCTGCGCCTGCTCGGCGCGGAGGGCGCGGACCGGCTGCGCCTGGCCGAGGTCGCCGCCCACGCGGTGGCGCTGGAGCTCGGGCGGGGGAGCGGCGCGGGGCACCGCCCGGGGCCGGCGCAGTCCCTGGTGTCCGACCTGGTCGCCGGCGTCGTGGTCGCCCGGACCGACGTGCTGCACCGGCTGGCCGCGCTGGGCTGGCCGCCCCCGGAGGGGCGTCACCTGGTCGTGGCGGCCGTGGAGGTCGACGCCGCCGTACCGCTGACCGATGCGGTCGCCGCCACCGAGGCGGCGCTGCTGGACGACGGGCGCGGCGACCCGGCGGTGCTGGTCGGCGTCACCGGCGGGCACGTCGTCGTCGTGCATCGCGGCGGCCGGCGCCCCGTGCCGGCGCAGGTCCGCGACGAGCTCACCGGGGCGCGGGAGCGGATCGCGGCCCGGCTGCCCGGGCGGATCCTGGTCGCCGCGGCCACGCCGGTCGCCGATCCCGGCGACCTCGCCGCGGCGGTCGGCCGGGCCCGGCAGGTGCTGCGCACGGCCCGCCGCTACGGCCACCGCGACGGCGTCGTGATGGAGCGGGACGTCGCCGCCCACCGGCTGGTCACGGCCTCGGTCGACCCGGAGGCGATGCGCGGGTTCGTGCAGGAGCAGGTCGGCCCGCTCATCGACCACGACCGGGAGCACCGCAGCGAACTGCTGCGCACCCTCGACGCCTATCTCGCGTGCTCGCTGTCGAAGGCCCGCACCGCCGCCCTGCTCGGGATCCGCCGGCAGTCGCTCTACGACCGGCTGACCCGGATCGAGCGGCTGCTCGGCGTCTCCCTCGACGAGCCCGACCACCGCACCGGCCTCGGGATCGCGCTCCTCGGCTGGCGGATGCGCACCGGCCTCGACCCGCAGGTCGGCTTCGGCGGCTGACCGCGCTCGGCTCAGCCTGGGGGCAGGCTCAGCCCACGGAGGACAGCAGCGAGGCCCAGTTCTTCTTGGTCCACTTGTCCTTGACCTTCTGCCCGGCCTGGGCCTGCCACGCGTGGATGCCCTTCCTCAGCAACTTGTTGTACTTCTTCGACATCTTGCCGGGGTAGAGGCCCTTGACCTGGAGCCGGCACTTCAGGGCCCGGATCTGCTTCGGCTTGGACTTCCTCGGCGTGATCTTCTTGTACTTCGCCGGGGTCGCGCAGGCCGCCTGCGGGACGGCCGTCCCGTCGTCGCTGAGCTCGAGCCAGTTGCTGTCGATGTTGATCGTCACGCCGCCCCAGGTCTCGTTGTGGCCGCCCTGGTACTGCTTCATCCGGTTGCCCGGGCGCCAGCCGTCCTCGGCGATGTAGCTGGTCGAGGTGTTGGCGACACCGTCCCACCGGGCGATCCAGATCCGGTCGGGCAGGATCACGTCGCCCCGGCCCTGGATCCTGGCGTCGTCGAGGATCTTGATCCCGGACCCGGCGCTGGAGTAGACGCCCGGGACGTAGTTGAGCTTGCGTGTCTTCTTGGTCCAGCCGGACAGGAAGGAGAGCGCCGACTCCCGGCAGGTGGCGTCCTTGTAGTTCGACCAGCCCTCGAGGTCGTACCAGAGCGTGCTGCGGGGCACGATGCCGAGCGCGCTGGCGGCGGCGACGGCGCTCTTGGCCTCCTTCTTACCTTGCTTGAACGCGGCCTGGTAGCCGTTCGCGCCGTCGTTGCTGATCGTCGGGTCGATGTTCTTGCCGTAGCGCGGGAACCGGCCCACGCAGGTGGACTGCGGGCCGAGGGTGATCGGCAGGATCCGCCAGCCCTTGGCCAGCTGGGTGCTGACCCAGGTCGGCGTCAGGTTGGGCTGGTCGCGGCAGAAGCGCGAGTTGCCGGAGATGTAGACGCCGACCGCCCGGAAGGGGGAGTGCTCGAGCCAGGCGTCCATGTTCTTCTGGCTCTGCGTCTGGCACTGGTCGAACCCGTAGCCGGTGAAGTCGCCCGGGGTGACCGGGTTCGTCGTCGTCGCGGCCAGGTCCACCGGCGCGTCCGTCACGGGCGGCTCGGCCGGAGCCGGTCCCTCGGGGATCAGCAGCACGAGGGCCAGCAGGACGGTGAGGGCACCGGCCGCCGTGCCCGCGACGGGGAGGCGGAACCGGGGGCGGACCCGGTGGCGGACGGGCGTGGGAACGGACCGGGAGGGCATTGCAGACTCCAGGGGAAGAGGGGTCATGACGAGTGCGGCCGAGTCACGATAACCACAACTTTCACACCGGTAACAGGGATCGGCATGAACTACAGACCTGTAATTCGCGACCGCGACTCATAGGGTGGCGGGGTGCCGCTGCAACCGGGTGACTCCTTCGGTCGATACGACGTCACCGGCCAGCTCGGCCGGGGCGGCATGGGCGTCGTCCTCGCGGCCGTGCACCGCGACCTCGACCGGCCCGTGGCGCTCAAGGTGCTGGCGCCCCATCTCGCCGGGGACGCGACCTACCGGACCCGGTTCCTGCGTGAGGCCCGGGCCCTGGCCCGCCTGGACTCGCCGTACGTCGTGCGGGTCTTCGACGCCGGCGAGGAGGACGGCGCGCTCTTCATCGCGACCGAGCTGGTCCGCGGCGGTGACCTCAACCGGCTGCTGCGCGAGGAGGGTCCCCTGCCCCTGCCCGATGCCGTGGCGCTGGTCCGCGACCTCGCGCTGGGTCTCGGCGCGGCCCACGACGTCGGCATCCTGCATCGCGACATCAAGCCCTCCAACGTGCTGGTCGGAGAGCTCGCCGACGGCCGGATCCGCCCGGTGCTGTGCGACTTCGGCATCGCGGCCGTCGCCGACCTCGAGCAGCTCGCCACCACCGGCGCCGTCGGGACGCCCGGCTACATGGCGCCCGAGCGGCACCACGGCGCCGACGCCACGGTCGCCTCGGACATCTACGCGCTCGGCTGCGTGCTCTGGGCGGCGCTCACCGCGCGGGCGCCGTACGAAGGGGCCACCGGGCAGGTCCTGCTCGGTCATCTCCAGGGCCCGGTCCCGCAGCTGCCGGCGTCGAGCGCCGGCGCCGCGGCGGTCAACGAGGTCCTCGCGGCGGCGATGGCGAAGGACCCCGCCGAGCGGTTCGGTACGACGACGGCGCTGGTCGCGGCGCTCGACGCGATCCCGCTCGACGACCCCGAGCCCACCCTGATCGACTCCGGCCCGCCCACCCGGCCCCGGGCCGTCGCGCCCACCCCGGTCCGTGGGCGGCGCCGGGTCCCGCTGCTGATCGGCCTCGTCGCGGCGCTCGTCCTCGTGGTGGGCGCGATCGCCTGGGCCCTCGACCGCTCCGGCCCTGCTCCGCCGGCACGCGCGAGCGACCCGTCGGCGGGTGTCGCCGAGCCGGAGGCCGACGCGCTGCTCGCCGTCTTCCCCCGTGCGGCCGACTGTGCGGTGGTGCCCGATCCCAAGTCGGCCCGGGTGCAGGCCCGCTGGTGCCTCGACGCCACGTCGTCGGTGTACTACGCGCAGTGGCGCGGCTGGGACGCCATGGACGCCAACTACCGGGACCGGACCGAGCGGGACTACTCGTACCGCTCCGACCTGCACGCGGCCTGGGTGGAGCTCACCGAGGCCGACCGCAGGTACTGTCAGCGCAAGCTCGCCGTCTGGTACGTCGACCGCGCGGCGCCGTACTCGGTCACCGTCTGCGCGGACGGCGAGCAGGCGGTGCGCGAGGCGCTGGAGGACCTCGACCTGCCGCCGGGCGACGAGGTCGCCGCCCGGGCCGATCCCGCGCCCGACGCGCTCGTCGCCGCCTTCCCGCGCGCCGCCGGCTGCACGGAGGTGCCCGAGCCGAAGCCGACCCGCGTGCGGGCCCGCTGGTGCCACGACGACTCCTCCTCCGTGCACTACACGCAGTGGCGGGACTGGGACGTGATGGACGCCAACTACCGGAGCGAGATCGTCGACCCGCTGGAGGTCCGCGACGACCTCCACGCCGCGTGGGTCGAGCTGACCAAGGCGGACGGCAAGCAGTGGAGGAGCAAGCTCGCCGTCTGGTACGACGACCGCGCGGCGCCGTACTCCATCACGATCTATGCGAACGGCGAGCAGGCCGTGCGCGACGTGCTCGAGGACCTCGACCTGCCGCCGGGCGAGGACGTCGCGGCCGTCCCACAGGACTGAGCCGATCAGGGCGATCCGTCCTCCGGCCGATACCCTTGGGGCCGTGGCCGACACCGCTTCCGCACCTGCCCGTCCGACGCTCGACACCGTGGCCGTGGCAGCCGGTGACCCGGACCGCGAGCAGCCCTGGTCCGAGCTCGGCCTGAAGGCCGACGAGTACGACCGGATCCGCGAGATCCTGGGCCGCCGGCCGACGTCCAGCGAGCTGGCGATGTACTCCGTCATGTGGAGCGAGCACTGCTCCTACAAGTCCTCCAAGGTGCACCTCAAGCAGTTCGGCGAGCTGGCCCAGGAGACCCCGATCGGCCCGATGCTGGCCGGCATCGGCGAGAACGCCGGTGTCATCGACATCGGCCAGGGCTACGCGGTCAGCTTCAAGGTCGAGAGCCACAACCACCCGTCGTACGTCGAGCCCTACCAGGGCGCCGCGACCGGCGTCGGCGGCATCGTCCGCGACATCATCGCGATGGGCGCCCGCCCGATCGCGGTGATGGACCCGCTGCGCTTCGGCCCGCTCGACGCCGAGGACACCCACCGCGTGCTGCCCGGGATCGTCGCGGGCGTCGGCGGCTACGGCAACTGCCTGGGCCTGCCGAACATCGGCGGCGAGGCGGTCTTCGACGAGACCTACCTCGGCAACCCGCTCGTCAACGCGCTCTGCGTCGGCGTGCTGCGCCACGAGGACCTCCACCTGGCCAAGGCGTCCGGCACCGGCAACCGCGTCATCCTGTACGGCGCCCGCACCGGCGGCGACGGCATCGGGGGAGTGTCGGTGCTGGCGAGCGAGACCTTCGACGCCGACGGACCCGCCAAGCGTCCGAGCGTCCAGGTCGGCGACCCGTTCATGGAGAAGCTGCTCATCGAGTGCACCCTCGAGCTGTTCGCGGCGGGCGTCGTCGCCGGCATCCAGGACCTCGGCGGCGCCGGCCTCTCCTGCGCGACCTCCGAGCTGGCGTCGGCCGGCGACGGCGGCATGCGCTGCGAGCTCGACCGCGTCCCGCTGCGCGACTCGACGCTGTCGCCGGAGGAGATCCTGATGAGCGAGAGCCAGGAGCGGATGATGGCGGTCGTCGAGCCCGCCGCCGTCGCGGCCTTCCTGGCGATCTGCGCCAAGTGGGACGTCGAGGCCGTCGACATCGGCGAGGTCACCGACACCGGCCGGCTCGAGATCACCTGGCACGGCCAGACCGTGGTCGACGTGCCCCCGCGGTCGGTGGCGCACGACGGGCCGACGTACCAGCGCCCGTTCGCCCGCCCCGACTGGCAGGACGCGCTCCAGGCCGACGCCGCCGAGAGGCTGCCGCGACCGGCGACCGGCGACGAGCTGCGCGCGACCCTGCTGCGGCTGGTCGCGAGCCCCAACCTGTGCGACAAGTCGTGGATCACCGACCAGTACGACCGCTACGTCCAGGGCAACACCGTCCTCGCGCAGCCGGCCGACTCCGGCATGATCCGCGTCGACGAGGAGACCCACCTCGGCGTCTCCGTCGCGACCGACTGCAACGGCCGGTTCGCCAAGCTGGACCCGTACGCCGGCGCGCAGCTCGCGCTCGCCGAGGCCTACCGCAATGTCGCCACCGGCGGCGCCGTTCCGCTCGCCGTCAGCGACTGCCTCAACTTCGGCTCGCCCGAGGACCCGGCGGTGATGTGGCAGTTCGCCGAGGCCTGCCGCGGTCTCAAGGACGCCTGCGACGAGCTCGGCATCCCGGTCACCGGCGGCAACGTCAGCCTCTACAACCAGACCGGCGAGACCGCCATCCTGCCGACCCCCGTGGTCGCGGTGCTCGGCGTCGTCGAGGACGTGCGCCGCCGTACGCCGTCCTCGTTCCAGGCCGCCGGCGAGCGGATCGTGCAGCTCGGCAGCACCCACGAGGAGCTCTCCGGCTCGGAGTGGGCACATGTCGTCCACGGCCACCTCGGCGGTCGCCCGCCCGCGGTGAACCTCGCCGCCGAGCACAACCTCGCCGCGCTGCTGCACGACCTGGTCGGCCTCGCCACCAGCGCCCACGACCTCTCCGACGGCGGGCTCGCCCAGGCGCTCGCGGAGGCGGCGCTGGTCGGCGGCGTCGGCGCCCGGGTCGAGCTGCTGCAGGGCGACCCGTTCCTCGACCTGTTCGCCGAGTCCGCGGCGCGCGCGATCGTCACCGTCCCCGTCGACAGGCTGGAGGAGCTGATGGTGGTCGCGGCGCGGCACGCCGTCCCCGCCTTCGAGCTCGGTACCACCGGCGGTGACGTCCTCGCCGTCGAGGGCCAGTTCGAGGTCCCCCTCGCCGAGCTGCGCGAGGCGTGGACCGCCACCCTGCCGAACGCCCTGGCCTGAGCTACTTCCGCAGCCGGGCCTCGGCCGTGACGCCGAGGTCGAGCGTGGCCTTGGCCTCGGCGCCGCCGTACGTCGAGGCGAGCAGCAGCTCGTAGTCCTGGTCGATGGTGAGCGTCCTGGACGCCTTCTCCGCGACGTCGAAGACGACGTGGAACTCGCTCGTGCAGCCGCCGCTGTTGGCCGGGTCGGGGCACACGGTGTTGGCGTTGTCGCGGATGACCCGGGCCGCCTCGGTCTTGCCGAGGCGGTAGGTGCTCTCGACCTTGTCGGCGTAGTAGATGGCGCCCGACTTGAGGTCCTCGGCGAGCTCGTTCCAGCGGCCCAGCGTGGTCCGCACGGTCACCACCAGCCAGCTGCGGCCCTCCTCGGCCCAGGCGTCGCCGGCGTACGGCAGGCGCATCGGCCGGGTGACGCTGCAGGAGAACTCCGGCGGCCGCACCGTCGGCCGGCCGAAGTCGACCTCCGGCGCGCAGGGGTACCGCTTCGTGCGGGGCTTCGCGATGTCGTACAGGCTCGCGGCCGCGCCGGCCTCGACGTCGCCGCTGGCCAGGTCGACCTGCTGGCTGACGCCGTCGAAGGCGACGGTGAGCTGCGGGCTGCGGCCCTTGCCCCGGACCAGGACGTAGAACGACTCCGCGCCCTCCCCGGTCTGCTCCGGCGCCGGCAGGCGGTACGACGCGCCGTCGGCGACGAGGTCCACGACCGGCTTGGCCTGGGTGTCGAGGTAGGCGGAGAGGGCGCCGAAGGTCGCGGCGTCGTACTGCCAGGTGATCGGCACGAACGCGCTGCCCTCGGGAGCCTCGAGCTGCTCCAGCTGGCGGGTGTCCCTGGCCTCGATCTCGGTGACCGACTCGCCGACGGTGACCTCGAGCCGCCCGATCGGCAGCGCCACCACCGACTCGACGCCCTTGCCGGAGAACTGGGCGTCCTGGCGCGCGGGCACGACGTCGCCGACCTCGACCCCGCTGCCGCCGTCGCCGCACGACGCGAGGGCGGGGGCGAGGAGGAGCAGGATCAGGGTGGATCCGAGCGCGGGCGCGATGCGACGCGGGCGGGAGCGGGGACGCATGGGGAGTAGCCTGCCACCCCGTGCCCTCCCGTCTGCGCCCAGCCGATCCCGTGGCCGTGGCGGCCGCCCTGGCCCGGGTCGAGGCCGACGCCGCCGAGCGCGCCGACCTGCGCCTGCTGACCAAGCACTTCCTCGCGCTGCTGGAGGAGCGTGCCCCCGGCCGGTCGGTCGAGGTCCGGGTGCCGCCGTACGCCGCGGTGCAGGTGATCGAGGGCGTCCGGCACACCCGCGGCACGCCGCCGGCCGTCGTCGAGACCGACGCCGCCACCTGGATCGCGGTGGCCACCGGCCGGCTCGCGTGGGCCGACGCGGTCGACGGGGGACAGGTGCGGGCCAGTGGGGAGCGGACCGACCTGGCGCCGTACCTGCCGCTGGGGTAGGGGCGAGGTCAGTCGCCCTCGAGGGCGTCGGCGAGCTCCTGGGCCGCGTCCTGGTCGAAGTCGCCGGCGATCTGCACCTTCCCCTCGGTGATCGCGGTCTGGATGATCGGGGCGCTGATCACGGTCCCGCCCGACAGGACCGCGAGCTGCTGGCCGGTGCCGACCAGCTCCGCGGTGAGGTCCGCGAACGCCGCGGTCGCCTCGTCGTCGAGCTCCAGCATCACGGTCCAGCCCCCGGAGGGGCCGGCGCCGACCTCGGCGTCGTCCACGCCGCCGACGATCTCGGCCGGCCCGAGCCGGTAGACCATGCCCTCGCCGTCGCAGGCGATCGCCTCGGCCGTCGGCTCCGGCTGCTCCGCGGGCAGGCCGCCGCAGTCGGCCGGCAGCGGCGTCGGCGCCGGCGTGGCCGCGGGGCTCGCCGTGGACTCGAGCACGCGGCGGAACTGCACCGGCTCCGCCGGCGTACCGGCGGGGGAGGTCGGCTCGGCGACCGGGCCGCCGTTCCCGTCGTCCCGGGCGTCCGCGTCGTCGCCGTCGCCGCAGGCGGCGAGGGCCAGGGTGAGCGCGGTCGCGAGCGTGATGGCCCCGAGGGCCCGAGAAGGTGCCATGCCTCGATCCTGCACCATAGGTTGGTGGCATGACCGGACCCGTCCCCACCATCGACCTGCGTACGCGCCTCGCCGAGATCCTCCCGGGTGTCCGATCGGACCTCGAGGCCCTCGTCCGCATCCAGTCCGTCAGTGCCGACCCCGACCGCCTCGACCAGGTCGAGGTGAGCGCCCGGGCGACCGCCGACCTGTTCGCCGCCGAGGGCGTCGACGTGCAGATCGTGCGCGCGTACGACGGCGCCCCGCCCGCCGTGATCGGGGAGAAGAAGGGTCCTGAGGGCGCGCCGACGGTGCTCCTCTACGCCCACCACGACGTGCAGCCCGAGAACGACCACGCCGAGTGGGACTCGCCGCCCTACGAGCCCACGGAGCGCGACGGCCGGCTCTACGGCCGCGGCGCCGCCGACGACAAGGCCGGGATCATGACCCACGTGGCGGCGCTCCGCCTGCTGGGGGACGAGCTGCCGGTCACCGTGCGCCTGTTCATCGAGGGCGAGGAGGAGGTCGCCAGCGCGACCCTCCCGCAGCTGCTGGAGAAGTACGTCGACGAGCTGCGCTCCGACGTCATCGTGATCGCCGACTCCGGCAACTGGGACATCGGCGTCCCCGCGCTCACCACCAGCCTGCGCGGCCTGGTGCGGGTCAACGTCGAGGTCCGCACGCTCACGCACGCCGTCCACCAGGGCATGTGGGGCGGCCTGGTCCCGGACGCCCTGATCACCCTGTCCCGCCTCATCGCGACGCTCCACGACGACGCCGGCCGGGTGGCCGTCGCCGGACTGCACAGCGGGCCCGCGGCCGACGTGGAGTATCCCGAGGAGCGGCTGCGCGCCGAGTCGGGGGTCGCCGACGGCGTCGCGTGGATCGGCTACGGCCCCGCCGTCGAGCGGCTGTGGACCCAGCCCGCGCTCTCCGTCATCGGCCTCGACGCGCCGAAGGTCGACGGCTCCTCCAACACGCTCATCCCGTCGGCCCGCGCGCGCCTGGCGCTGCGCACCGCCCCCGGCGAGACCTCCGAGAACGCCGTCGCCGCGCTGCGGGCGCACCTGGAGAAGCACGTCCCCTGGGGCGCCCGGCTCGCGATCGAGGTCGTGGACACCGGCGAGCCGATCGAGCTCGACGTCACCGGCCCGGCGTACGACGCCGCGCGGGCCGCCTTCACCGAGGCCTGGGACGGCACCGCCCCGGTCGACATGGGCGTCGGCGGCTCGATCCCGTTCATCGCGGAGTTCCTCGAGACCTTCCCCGCCGCCTCGGTGCTGGTCACCGGCGTCGAGGACCCCGACACCCGCGCCCACGGCCCCAACGAGGGCCTCCACCTCGCCGAGTTCGAGCGGGTCCTCCTCGCCGAGGCCCTGCTCCTGCGCAATCTGGCCCGATGACTGGGTGAAAGTCGAGTGATCCGCTAGACTAACTCGCATGACGTCGATCCAGGACACGGCACCCGTCAGCGAGCGCACGCGGGTGGCGGTGATCGGCGGGGGCGCGAGCGGGGTCCTCACGGCGATCAACCTGCTGGTCCGCTCCGACGACCCGGGCCTGGAGGTCGTGGTCCACGAGGCGAGCGGGATCGTCGGCCGCGGGGTGGCGTACGGCACCAACGACCAGCGGCACCTGCTCAACGTCCGGGCGCGTCACATGAGCGCGTTCCCGGACGCCCCCTCCGACCTGCTCGACTGGGCGCTGCGGACCGGGCGCAGCAGCGACCCGCAGGGCTTCCTCCCGCGCGCCGACTACGCGATCTACCTCCAGGACCGGCTCGCCGACGTCGCCGACGACCGGCTCCGGATCCGCGCCGGCCGGGTGCTCGACGTGGTGCCGAACGGGGCCGGCTTCGACGTCGTCACCGAGCGCTCCACCGCCACCGCGGACGCGGTCGTCCTCTGCCACGGCAACCAGCCGCCGCGCCCCCTGACGACCCTCGACGGGGCCGCGCTGCCGGAGGCGCCCTGGCATGTCGCCAACCCCTGGGAGCTGGCCCGGCTGCGGGCGCTGCCCGCGGACGCCCGCGTCGTCGTGGTCGGCACCGGCCTCACCGCGATCGACACCGTGATCACGCTGCTCGAGGACGGCCCGGAACGGCACGTCACCATGGTCAGCCGCAACGGCCTGCTGCCGAAGCCCCACGTCGGCCAGGCCCACACCGCCTGGGTCACCAAGGTCCCCGACGACGCCCTGACCGCCGACGCCGTCGCCGACGCCGTCGCCGAGGAGTGCCGGGCCGCCGCCGAGCGCGGGGTCGGCTGGCGCGCGGTCGTCGACGGCCTCCGCCCGCTCACCCAGGAGCTCTGGCGCCGGCTGCCGCTCGACGAGCGGCGCCGCTTCCTCGACGTCCACGCCCGCGACTGGGAGATCCGCCGGCACCGGATGGCGCCCGAGGTCGCGCTTCGCCTCCAGTCCTACCGGTACGACGACCGCCTGGCCGTCCACGCCGGCGTCCTGCACGCCGTGGAGGACCTCGGCGAGCGCTGTCGCCTCACCACCGCCGCCGGCCAGTCGCCGGTCGAGGTGGACGCGGTCGTCAACTGCACCGGCCCGCTCGCCGACGTACGCCAGAGCGCCGAGCCCCTCCTCCGGGCCCTCGTCGCCCGCGGCACCGCCGCCGCCGACCCGCTCGCCCTCGGGCTCGACTCCAGCGCCGACGGCGAGGTGGTCGGCGCCGACGGACGGGTCGTCGACGGGCTCTACGTCGTCGGCCCGCCGCGCAAGGGGACGCTGTGGGAGTCGACCGCCATCCCCGAGATCCGGGCCCAGGCCGCCCAGGTCGCGGCCGCCGTGGTGGCGCGCACCTCGCGCAAGGTCGCCGCCAACTGAGTAAGAGATTCCGCCAGTAGGTGGCGGCGTCGCGAGCGTCGCGAGGCGCGTGCGATGGCAAGGCGCGGACGCGAAGGCAGGCTGGATCGCCTTTCGAGCGGCCGCAACGCCGCCAGCGTGCGTGTATCGCGGCGCGCAGCAGGCGGCATCTACTGGCGGAATCTCTAAACCCGCGCGCGGCCGGTAGGCTTGCGCAACGTGTGCGGAGTCTTCGGCGTATGGGCCCCGGGTGAGGACGTCGCCAAGCTGACCTACTTCGGTCTCTACTCGCTGCAGCACCGCGGCCAGGAGTCCGCCGGCATCTCGGTCAGCAACGGGCGCCAGATCCTCGTCTACAAGGACATGGGCCTGGTCTCCCAGGTCTTCGACGAGAACACACTGGAGTCGTTCGCGGGCCATCTCGCGGTCGGCCACTGCCGCTACTCCACGACCGGCGCCAGCACCTGGCAGAACGCCCAGCCGACCTTCCGTCCCACCGAGGACGGCTCGATCGCACTCGGCCACAACGGCAACCTGATCAACACCGCCCAGCTCGCGGCGATGGTCAAGGACCTTCCCAGCGACGAGGGCGAGCTCGACATCCACGCCCGCGACCTGGAGTCGTCCACCAACGACACCAGCCTGGTGACCGCGCTGCTCGCGCACCACCCGGACTCCTCGCTCGAGGCGCGCGCGCTGGAGCTGCTGCCGCAGGTCCACGGCGCCTTCTCGTTCGTCTTCATGAACGAGAACACCCTGTACGCCGCCCGCGACCCCGAGGGCATCCGCCCGCTCGTGCTGGGCCGACTCGACCGTGGCTGGGTCGTCGCCAGCGAGGACGCCGCGCTCGCGACCGTCGGCGCCAGCGTGATCCGCGAGGTCGAGCCGGGCGAGCTGCTCGTCATCGACGAGGACGGGCTGCGCTCCCACAGGTTCGCCGAGACGCGGCGCAAGGGCTGCGTGTTCGAGTACGTCTACCTCGCCCGCCCCGACGCCACCATCGCGGGCCGCAGCGTCCACGAGGCCCGGGTCGAGATGGGTCGCCAGCTGGCCCGCGAGTTCCCGGTCGAGGCCGATCTGGTCATCCCGGTCCCCGAGTCCGGTACGCCGGCCGCCTCCGGCTACGCGCTGGAGAGCGGCATCCCGTTCGGGCAGGGCTTCGTCAAGAACGCCTACGTCGGCCGCACCTTCATCCAGCCGTCGCAGACCCTGCGCCAGCTCGGCATCCGGCTCAAGCTCAACGCCCTCGAGCACATGATCCGCGGCAAGCGGGTCGTCGTGGTCGACGACTCGATCGTGCGCGGCAACACCCAGCGCGCCCAGGTGCGGATGCTCCGCGAGGCCGGCGCGACAGAGGTCCACGTGCGGATCTCCAGCCCGCCGGTGAAGTGGCCCTGCTTCTACGGCATCGACTTCGCGACCCGCGCCGAGCTGATCGCGAACGGCCTCGACCCCGCCGAGATCGCCGCCAGTGTCGGTGCCGACAGCCTCGGCTACATCTCGCTCGACGGCATGGTCGAGGCGACCGGCCAGCCGCAGAGCACGCTGTGCACGGCCTGCTTCACCGGCGAGTACCCGATCGAGCTGCCCGACGAGAGCCTGCTCGGCAAGCACCTGCTCGAGGCCACGCTGCGTCCGCACGGCGAGGCCCTCCCCGTCCTCAACAATCCATGATGGAGTGACCGTGGCTGACAACGCCTACGCCCGCGCCGGCGTCGACATCGAGGCCGCGGACCGCGCCGTCGACCTGATGAAGGAGTGGGTCGAGAAGGCGCGTCGCCCCGAGATGCTCGGCGGCCTCGGCGGCTTCGCCGGCCTCTTCGACGCGAGCGCGCTGACGTCGTACCGGAAGCCGCTGCTCGCCACCTCGACCGACGGCGTCGGCACCAAGGTCGCGGTCGCGCAGCTGATGGACAAGCACGACACGATCGGCTTCGACCTGGTCGGCATGGTCGTCGACGACCTCGTCGTGTGCGGGGCCGAGCCGCTGTTCATGACCGACTACATCGCCACCGGCAAGGTCGTCCCCGAGCGGATCGCCGCGATCGTCAAGGGCATCGCCGAGGCCTGCGTCGAGGCCGGCTGCGCGCTGGTCGGCGGCGAGACCGCCGAGCACCCCGGCCTGCTCGACCCGGACGAGTACGACGTCGCCGGCGCCACCACCGGCGTGGTCGAGGCCGACGACCTGCTCGGTCCCGGTCGGGTGCGTCCCGGCGACGTGGTGCTCGCGATGGCCGCCAGCGGCCTGCACTCCAACGGCTACTCCCTGGCCCGGCACGTGTTCTTCACCCAGGCCGGCTGGACCGTCGACCGCCACGTCGAGGAGCTCGGCCGCACCCTCGGCGAGGAGCTGCTCGAGCCCACCCGGCTCTACACCAAGCCCTGCCTCGCGATCGCGCGCGAGACCGAGACCCACGCGATGGCCCACGTCACCGGCGGCGGCCTCGCCAACAACCTCGCCCGGGTGATGCCGCCCGAGCTCAAGGCCACCCTCGACCGCGCCACCTGGACCCCCGCCCCCGTCTTCGACCTGGTCCGCCGCCTCGGCGACGTCGCCCAGCCCGACCTCGAGGCCACCCTCAACTGCGGCGTCGGCATGGTCGCCCTCGTCGCGCCCTCCGCCGCCGCCGCCGCCCTGGCCCGCCTGGCCGAGCTCGGCATCGACTCCTGGGTGGCCGGCGAGGTCGCCGTCGACCCCGCGCAGAAGGGCACCGTCGAGCTGGTCGGCCAGCACCCCGGCTGGTGACGTCGGCCTCACGCTCCGGCGTGGCGTCGTCCCCGGCGTGCGGGAACAGCCACCGGCCATGTACCGTTGGACCCACGAGACTCTGATTCAGCAGTCCGGGGCCCGGAGGGCACCCGGCCAAGTGTGCGAGGGGGCTGGACCCTATGGGCCGCGGCCGAGCGAAAGCCAAGCAGACCAAGGTCGCGCGCGACCTGAAGTACCGCACTCACGACACGGATCTCAGCGCTCTCGCGCGTGAGCTCCACGGTGAGCCGGTCGACCGGGAAGAGGCGGCGCCCGACGACGCCGACCTCGACAAGTGGTCGGACTACGCCGACCGCGACTGACGCGGCACCTCACGCATCACCACGACATCCCCGTGGGTGCCGTAGCCGGCCAGCCTGCCGCCGTACCGATGCCCGTCGAAGGTCACCAGCCGCCACGCGTCGCCCGGCACGCCCGGGTCGGGCGGGACGACGGTCGGCCACGGGATGTTGGTGGGGTACGGCGCGGCCAGGGTGCCGACCTCGCGTAGGGCGGTGTCGAACACCGGGAACCGGCCACGGACCGTCCGGCGGTTGTCCCTGCCGTCGCTGGCGAGCACCTTCCAGTCCTCGCCGACGCGGAGCAGGGTGGTGCCCTCGGTCGCGCGCCGGTCGGTCGCCGCGCCCCGCAGCGCGAGGTGGTCGAGGGTCGGGCCGGCGGCGAGCACCGGGTGGAAGTCGAAGAACCTGCGGGCGCTGACGTAGCCGACCAGCCAGCCGCCGGTTCCGTCCGTCCCACCGACCCGCACCAGGTGCGGGTCCCACATGCCGACGCTCGGGCCGTCGGCGGGCAGGTCGAGCCGCCGGGTGGGCAGCACGTGCTGACCACGGGTCAGGTCGGCGGCCGACTCGGCGAGCGTGATCCCGAGCGCGCCGGGGACCCGGTCCGCCTTCCGTGCGGGGAAGTCCGACCAGGTGCTCGTGGCGACCAGCCAGCGCTCGCCGTCGCGGACCAGGTGCGTGGCGTGGTCGCCGTACACGCCCGGCCGGTCGGGCCGCTCGAAGAACAGGTCGCTGCGCCAGGCGAGCTCGCCGGCGGGGGAGAGCGACCACACCGACGTGTGCGCGGTGTCGAAGAACCCCGGCCCGGCGCTGGTGGCGGTGAGCAGCACGTCCCCCTCCGCCGTCCGGTACGGCGACCCGTCGGCGTGCGACACCAGCCGGATGTCGCGCAGTCCCAGCTGGCCGAACGCCCCGGCGCGCACGTCGTCGACCCCGCCCGAGGCCTCCCACGTCAGCCCGGCCAGCCACTCCGGGTCCCGGGTGTCGGGGCCGCCGGCCTCGCGCAGGTCGATCCGCCCCCGCACGACCCAGGCGTCCCCCTCGAGGGTCAGCACCGCGAGATGGCTCCCGGTCAGCGTGAGACCGAGCCGCAGCGGCGGCGTCGCCACCCGTCCGTACCGCCGGCTGCGCACCGCCTGCTCGCCCACACGCAGCGACGCCCGGCCGTCCTCGAGCCGGACCGCCAGCCGGGTCCCGTCCGGGCCGGCCAGCCTCAGCTCCGCCGCGGCACCGGTCAGCCCGGCCTCGACCGCCCCGAACGGCGCGCGCAGCGGGAACGTGTCGGGCGCCGCCACCAGCGCCACGGGCCGGTGGCGGGCGACGATCTCGAAGCGCGGCAGCACGCGCGCACCCTACGCGGCATGGTCGCGTTCCTGCCCGGCCACCTCCCACGGTCGGCGCGCGGGACGCGGCTGCCAGAATCTGGCCCATGTCCGCCCTGGTCCTGACCGTCCTGCTCCTCCTCGGGGCGCTCGCCCTCGCCGTCACCGCACCGCGCCTGCGCCTGCGGCGCTGGATGGCCGTGGTGCCCGCCCTGCTGGGCGTCGTGGTGCTGGTGTCCTCCGCCACCACCATCGTCGAGGCCAAGAACGTCGGCGTGGTCACCACCTTCGGCAAGCCGCGGGCCGCGTTCGGGCCCGGCCTGCACCTGAAGGCGCCGTGGGAGAAGGTCACCGAGCTCGACGGCACCATCCAGACCCAGGAGTACTCCGGCGACGGGTGCATCCGGGTCCGCATCGGCGACGGCACGACGGCCTGCGTCACCACGACCATCCGGTGGCGGATCGTCGGGGAGAAGGCCGACGAGATCTACTCGTCGTACCGCTCCGACGACGTCAACGCCAACGTCCGCAAGGCGCTGGTCTCCACGGTCTTCAAGGCAGCCGTCAACCAGGTCCTGGGCGGCTACGACCCCACCGAGGAGATCCGGGTCATCGACCCGACCGCCGAGAACGCCGCCGACGCGGACTTCGCGCCGGACTACGACGCCATGGCCGCCGAGATCGGGGAGTCGATGAGCGCGCGAGTGACCGCCGGCGGCAGCCTGATCCGGGTCGAGACGATCACCCTCTCCTACCTGGAGCTCAGCCAGACCACCCAGAAGAAGATCAACGACTTCCAGGCCGAGGTCGCCAACACCCAGGTCGCCCTCCAGCGCAAGGCCACCGCCGAGGCGCAGGCCGCCGCCAACAAGGCGCTCGCCGAGTCGGTCAGCCAGGACCCCAACGTGCTCGTGTCGCGCTGCCTCGACACGCTGCAGCTGATGGTCGAGGACAAGCAGCCCGTCCCCGCCGGCTTCTCGTGCTGGCCGGGCGGCGGATCGGCGGTCGTGCTGCCGCAGGCGAGCCGCTGAGCATCGGTCAGGCGAGCTCGAGCCGGCCCTCCTTCAGGGTGACGCCGGTCGCCTGCAGCTGGCGTGCGCCGCGTACGAGGGAGGCGATGGTGCGGGCGGCGGTCGCGTGGTCGAGCCCGTGCGGCGGGTGGATGTTGGAGACGCAGTTGCGGGCCGAGTCCGGTGTGCCCGGCCGGGGCGCCCAGGTCAGGTAGGCGCCGAGGCTGTCCGCCGTGGTCAGCCCGGGCCGCTCGCCGATCAGCACCAGCGTGAGCCGTGCCCCCCACGCCGCGCCGACGTGGTCGGCGAGCGCCACCCGGGCCTGGGAGGCGACCACCGGGGGCGCCCAGCGGGTGCCCGGCAGCAGCGGCAACAGCTCCCGCAGCACGCCCGCGGCGTGCCGCTGCACGGCGGTGGCGCTCAGGCCGTCGGCGAGGACGACCACGATGTCCGCGCCCGGCTCGGCCGGCGGCAGCGGGTCGCGGAGCCGGCGCCCCAGGTCCGGCCGGGTGAGGTACGTCGCCCGGTCGGGCGCCGCGGAGGCGACGAGCACCGGCTCCGTGAGGCCCGGGACGGCGGCGAGGTCGGCGACGAGCGCCGGGACGTCGAGGGGCGTATGCACGGCGTCGCGCGCGGCCGCGTGGGCGCTCGCGAACTCCAGCCGCTCACGGGTGCCGGGCGCCTCGCCGTGCCGGGACTGCCCGATCCGGGCCGGGGTGTGGGCGCGCAGCGCCGTCCAGAAGTCGCTCCCTGCGGGCCGGCTCATACGAGCTCCCGCAGGAGGCTGCGGGCGGGATCGACCGGGCGGATGCCGCCGTCCTCCGCGAGCAGGCCGACCCGCTCCAGCCAGGCCTCGAACTCCGGCGCCGGCCGCTTGCCGCCGATGCGGCGCGCGTAGAGGGCGTCGTGGTAGCTCGTCGACTGGTAGCCGAGCATCACGTCGTCGGCCCCGGGCACGGTGATCACGAAGCTGCATCCGGCCGCCACCAGCAGTGTCAGCAGCGTGTCGGTGTCGTCCGAGTCGGCCTCGGCGTGGTTGGTGTAGCAGACGTCGACCCCCATCGGGACCCCGAGCAGCTTGCCACAGAAGTGGTCCTCCAGGCCGGCGCGGACGATCTGCTTGCCGTCGTAGAGGTACTCCGGGCCGATGAAGCCGACCACCGTGTTGACCAGGAAGGGGTCGAAGGCCCGCGCGACGGCGTACGCCCGGGCCTCGAGCGTCTGCTGGTCGACGGGACGGCCGCCCGTGCCGTGGTGCGCGCCGGCGGAGAGCGCCGAGCCCTGACCGGTCTCGAAGTACATCACCTGTCCGCCGACCTCGCCGCGGGCGAGCGAGAGGGCGGCCTCCCGGCCCTCGGCGAGGACGGCGAGATCGACGCCGAAGCCGGCGTTCGCGGCCTCGGTGCCGGCGATCGACTGGAACACCAGGTCCACCGGCTCACCCGCGGCGACCAGGTCGATGGTGGTCGTGACGTGCGTCAGCACGCAGGACTGGGTGGGGATCTCGTAGCGCTGCCGCACGTCGTCGAGCAGCCGGAGCAGGCGGGCGACCGTCTCGGGGTTGTCGGAGGCGGGGTTGATCCCGATCACCGCGTCCCCGCAGCCCAAGAGGAGGCCGTCGAGCACCGCCGCGGCGACGCCGGCGGGATCGTCGGTGGGGTGGTTGGGCTGCAGCCGGGTGGCCAGCCGCCCCGAGAGGCCCACGGTCGAGCGGAAGCCGGTCACCACCTCCGTCGCCGCGCCGACGGCGATGAGCTCCTGGTTGCGCATCAGCTTGCTGGCCGCCGCCACCATCTCCGGCGTCAGGCCCGCCGCGACGGCGGCGAGCGCGGACGAGGCCCCGGGGCCGGCGGCGGTGGCGAGCAGCCACTCCCGCAGGCCCCCGACGGTCAGGTGCTGCAGCGGCGCGAACGCGAGCCGGTCGTGGCCGTCGAGGATCAGCCGGGTCACCTCGTCGGTCTCGTACGGCACGACCGGCTCCTCGAGGAAGGCCGTCAGCGGTACGTCGGCCAGCGCCCACTGGGCCGCCGCCCGCTCCGCGGCGGACTCCGCGGCACATCCCGCGAGGACGTCGCCCGAGCGCGCGGGCGACGCCTTGCCGAGCACCTCCACCAGCGAGGAGAAGGTGTACGACCGGCCTCGGGCCTGGTGCGCGTACCTCACGCCGGCTCCCTTCGTCGTGGGTCCACGGACCGGCCAGCGTAGGCCGGCCCGCCGGTCGGGCGCGTCGGTCGATCGACGTATCCCGCGGACAGCCTCCCGAGGACACCGTTACGGCGGACCGCTCCGTTCGTGAAGGTCTGGTTTCGCCCACGCTCGGGCGCCCCGCAGATACGTCAAACGACCGACGCGCCGCCCCGCCCGGGCTTCCTACGGTCCTCGTCACCGCCGGGTGTGTGACCCGGACCGCACGACGAGGAAGCAGGACGCATGGACAACCTGACGGGGCGCGTGGCGCTCGTGACCGGCGCCGCCCAGGGCATCGGGTACGCCGTCGCGACACGGCTGGCCGAGGCCGGGGCGCAGGTCGTGGCGACCGACGTGCGCGACCAGTCGGACCTCGGCGACCACATCGTGACCCGGTCGCACGACGTCACGTCCGCGCAGCGCTGGGCCGAGGTCGTCGGCGAGACCGTCGCGGAGCACGGCCGGCTCGACATCCTCGTCAACAACGCGGGCGTCTCCGGCTACGACCAGCTCCACGAGCTGCCGCTGGCCGAGTGGGAGCGGATCGTGGCGATCAACCAGACCGGCGTGCTGCTGGGCATGCAGGCCGCGCTCGGCCCGATGCGACAGCAGCGCTCGGGCGCGATCGTGAACATCTCGTCGATCTGCGGCGCCACCTCGGTCCCGGGCGTCGCGGCGTACCACTCCTCGAAGCACGCCGTGCTGACGATGACGAAGAACGCCGCGGTGACCTACGCCCGCGAGGGCATCCGCGCGAACGCCGTGCTCCCGGGCTGGATCCGCACCCCGCTGACCCTCGGCCAGACCGACGACCTCAACGAGGCCTTCCTCGACGCCACGCCGATGGGCGCCGGCGGCGAGCCGGAGGACGTGGCCGACGCCGTCTGGTTCCTCGTGTCCGACCGCGCGCGGTTCATCACCGGGGTCGACCTGCCGGTCGACGGCGGCTACCTGGCCCGCTGACCCGCCCCGACACAGAACGGATCGAGAGAGAGCGACATGGACCGACTCAAGGACAAGGTGGCCGTGGTGACCGGCGGCGCCGTCGGCATCGGCCTGGCCACCGCCCGGCTGTTCGCCGAGGAGGGCGCGACGGTCGTCGTCGCGGACCTGGAGAAGCCCGAGCAGGAGGTCGACGGCCCCGACCTGGAGTACGCCGAGCTGGACGTGACCGACGAGCACGCCTGGGCTCGGGTGGTCGACGAGGTCGTCGCCCGGCACGGCCGGCTCGACGTGCTGGTCAACAACGCGGGCGTCATCGACTACGCCGCGATCGACGCCGTCACCGCCGCGGACTGGGCGCGCGTGGTCGGCGTCGACCAGACCGGGGTCTTCCTCGGGATGCGCGCCGCGCTCGGGCCGATGCTCGCCCAGGGCTCGGGGTCGATCATCAACCTCTCCTCGGCCTGGGGCGTGGTCGGCTCGGAGGGCGTCGCGGCGTACCAGGCGGCCAAGGGCGGCGTGCGCGGCCTGACCCGCAACGGCGCGGTGACCTACGCGCGCCGCGGCGTCCGCGTGAACACGGTGATCCCCGGCTGGGTGACCACCCCGCTCACCGACGCGCAGCCCGCGGAGAAGAACGCCGAGGTGATCGCGCTGACACCGCTCGGCTACGGCGCCGAGCCCCGCGACATCGCGTGGGGCTGCGTCTACCTCGCCAGCGACGAGTCCCGCTACGTGACCGGCAGCGAGCTGGTCATCGACGGCGGCCTGCTCGCCCAGTGACCGACCCGACGAGAGGACATCCGATGAGCCGCACCCTGACCGTGGCCGCCGCGCAGTTCGAGCTGCGCGAGGTCGACTCCTTCGACGCCTGGGCCGACCAGGTCCGGGCGCTGCTGGACCGGACGCCGCACGCGCGGGTGGTCGTCCTGCCCGAGCTGGTCACCGAGTCGCTGTTCACCACCGACCCCGGCTGGCGCGAGCACGAGATCGCCCAGCTCACCCGGATCGCCGAGCACACCGACGCCTACGTCGCGCTCTTCACCGAGGAGGCCGCGCGCCGCGGCCAGTGGATCCTGGCCGGCACCCACCTGGTGGCCACGCCCGGCGGGCACGAGAACGTCGCCTTCCTCTTCGGCCCCGGTGGCGAGGTCCACCGGCACGCCAAGACCCACATCTTCCCGGCCGAGGCCGACTGGGACACCGGCGAGGGCGACGAGCTCGCCGTGCACGAGATCGACGGCGTCACCGTGGGGATCGCGATCTGCTACGAGGCGGAGATCCCCGAGGTCTGCACGACGCTGACCGCGATGGGCGCCGAGGTGCTGCTGGTGCCGTCGTACACGTTCACCGAGGCGGGCTTCTGGCGGGTGCGGCACTGCGCCGCGGCCCGGGCGATCGAGAACCAGGTGTACGTCGTGCACTGCCCGACCGTCTCCCACCTGGACGCCCCGCTCGCGCCGGGCTGGGCGCGGGCCTCGGTGCTGTCGCCGTGCGACCTCGCCTTCCCCGCGAACGGGGTCCTCGCCGAGGCGCGCACCAACGAGCAGGACGCGATCGGCTACGAGCTCGACCTCGACCTGCTGGCCGAGAACCGGCGCACCGGCGCGGCCACGACCCACAAGGACCGCGGCCGGCGTCGCGATCTCTACGAGAAGTACGCCCACCTCACCCTCTGACCCGAACCGCCCGAACCCCCAAGGAGCAACGCCATGCCTCTCAACCTCCCGGAGGGCAAGAAGATCGCCGTCAACATCGGCGCCGACTTCGACGCCCACGCCGTGTGGATGGGCACCTTCGACAAGACCAGCCCCAGCTACCTCTCGCGCGGGGAGTACTGCGCGACCGTCGGCGTACCGCGGCTGCTCGACCTCTTCGAGCGCTACGACATCCAGGGCACCTGGTGCACGCCGGTGCACACGATGGAGACCTTCCCCGACGCGTTCGCCAGGATCGTCGAGGCGGGCCAGGAGGTCGCCGCCCACGGCTGCTACCACGAGTCCGTCCCGAGCCTGGACCGGGACACCGAGATCCGCCTCATGGAGCAGACCATCGAGGGCCACCTCAAGCATGTCGGCAAGGCCCCGCGCGGCTACCGCTCGCCCGCCTGGGACTTCACCGAGCACACCCTGGAGCTGCTGGAGAAGACCGGCTTCGAGTGGGACTCCTCGCTCATGGGCCACGACTTCCAGCCCTACCACCCGCGTCCGGTGGACGTGCGCTGGGAGGAGGGCTCGGTGTTCGGCCCGCCGAGCCCGCTGCTGGAGTTCCCCGTCTCGTGGTACCTCGACGACTTCCCGGTCGGCGAGTACATCCCCGGCGTGAACCCGGGCCTCGGCTCCAGCGAGGTCATGTTCCAGCGCTTCCAGGACCACTTCGACTTCGCCTACCAGCGGGAGACCGACCCGGTCCTGGCGATCACCCTGCACCCGCAGACCGCGGCCCGCGCCCACCACCTGCTGGGCCTCGAGCGGCTGCTCGACCACATGGCGTCCCACGAGGGCGTCTGGTTCGCCTCGCTGAGCGACATCTACGACACCTGGACCGAGGACTGATCCGCCGGCACCTGTCTCGGGCTCACCGGGGCGCAGCGTCGCGCCCGTCCCGACCCCCACGTTCGAAGGAACCCACCATGAAGCACCGTCCCCTCCTCTCCGCCGCCGTCGCCGGCGTCGCCGTCTGCCTGGCCATGGCCGGCTGCTCCTCGGGCGTCACGGACACGGCGTCCGCGTCGACCGAGATCATCGACGCCCCGGTCAGCGATCCCGCCGACCTGAAGATCGCCTACTTCTCGGCCGGCACCAGCAACTCCTACCTGCAGGCCGCGATCGACGAGGCGAAGAAGACCGCCGGCGAGATCGGCGCCGACCTCGACGTCTTCGACGGCGCGTTCGACGCGCAGGTGCAGTTCGACCAGATGCAGCAGGCCCTGACGAGCGGCAAGTACAACGCCTTCGTCGTCGAGCCCAACGACGGCAACCTGGTCTGCGACATCCTCACCCAGCAGGCTCCGGAGAAGAACGTCCTGGTGTCGGTGTTCAACCTGCCGATCTGCGGGCGCGCCACCGAGCTCGGCGAGGAGACGCACCAGCCCGGCACGATCACGTACGTCGGCGGGCAGACCCTCGACGTCTACGAGGACTGGGTCCAGGACGTGATCGACTCCCACCCCGACGGCGCCAAGATCGCGCTCGTGTCCGGGCCGGACCTCAACGCCAACACGCTCTGCTTCTTCGAGGCGGCCAAGGCGTTCGAGGAGGCCGAGGGCTTCGAGGTCGTCGCCAAGCAGACCACCGACTACACCACGCCCAAGGCGTTCGACGCGGCCCAGACGATCGTCCAGGCGAACCCGGACGTCGACGTGATCATGTCGAACTTCTCCGGCATGACCCGCGGGGTCGTCGAGGCGGTCGGCAACAAGGACGTCGAGATCTACGACTTCGGCGGCGACGAGTGGGCGCTGCAGAACGTCGCGTCCGGTGCGCTGACCAGCTCGGTGATGATGCTGCCCCGCGTCGAGACCCGGGAGGCGATCGAGGCCGTCGCCCGGTACGTCGAGGGCGAGGACGTCCCGGTGTTCATCAACCTCGCCGAGTCCGACACCCTCCCCGGCACGCCGTTCGCCACCAAGGAGAACGTCGCGCAGTTCACGGCCGAGTACTGAGCAGGGTCCTGGAGACCGTCATGAGCGACATCCACACGCCCGCCATCTCCTGCCGCGGCGCGCGCAAGGTCTTCGGCGGCGCGGTCGCCGTCGCCGGCGCCGACCTCACCGTCCGTGCCGGGGAGGTCCACGCCCTCGTCGGCGAGAACGGCGCTGGCAAGTCCACCCTCCTCGGCATGGTCAGCGGCCGGCTGTCCGCCGACGCGGGAGTCGTCGAGGTGTTCGGCCACCGGATGCACGGAGGCAACCCGCGCGAGAGCCGGGAGCGCGGCCTCGTGGCGGTCTACCAGGAGCTGACCATGGTGCCGGGCCTGACCGCGGAGGCGAACGTCTTCCTCGGCCAGGTCCGGACCCGGCGCGGTCTCCTGGACGGCCGCGCGATGCGGCGGCGCTACCTCGAGCTCTGCGCGGACCTGGAGATCGACGTACCGCCGACGGCGCTGGCCCGGGACCTGTCGGTCTCGCAGCAGCAGATGCTCGAGATCATGCGCGGCATCGAGAGCAACGGCCGGGTGCTGGTGCTCGACGAGCCGACGGCCGCGCTGGCCGAGCACGAGCGGGAGACGCTCTACCGGATCCTGCGCCGGCTGACGGCACGCGGGACGACGATCGTCTTCGTCAGCCACAACCTCGACGAGGTGCTGGACCTGAGCGACACCATCACCGTGCTGCGCGACGGTCACGTCGTGCGCAGCGCCCCGCGCGGCGAGTGGAGCAGGCCGACGCTCATCGAGCACATGGTCGGGCGCACGGTGGACAAGCTCGCCGACCGCGGCACCCACCCGTTCGGCGCGGAGGTCCTGGCGGCGCGCGGCGTCGAGCTGCCGGGGGTGCTGCACGACATCGACGTCACGGTCCGGGCCGGCGAGATCGTCGGACTCTGGGGGCTGGTCGGCTCCGGTCGGACGACCTTCCTCCGCTCGCTCGCCGGTGCCGAGCCGGCCTCGTCCGGCGAGCTGCGCCTGGCCGGCGAGCCGGTGCCGTGGCCACGCTCGGTGCGCCAGGCGGTCGGCCGGGGCGTGGTGATGGTGCCGGAGTCCCGCAAGCAGGCGCTGGTGCTCGGCATGGACGGCGTCAGCAACTACCGGCTCGGTCGCGACGACGGCCGACGGGTCTTCCTGGACCGTGGCGCCGAGCGGGCCGAGGCGGCCGAGACCGCCGACTTCTTCGCCTTCAAGCGCTCGCGGCTCGGCGAGCCGGTGCGCAACCTGTCCGGCGGCAACCAGCAGAAGGTGCTGCTGGCGAAGTGGGCCGGACACCGGCCCGACGTCTTCCTCGTCGACGAGCCGACCCGGGGCATCGACATCGGCGCGAAGGCCGAGGTGCTCACCTCGCTGGTGCGCCTGGCTGCCGAGGGTGCCGCGGTGGTCGTCACCTCCTCGGAGCTGGAGGAGGTGCTCGCGATCGCCAACCGGCTCCTGGTCTTCGCCCACGGCTCCGTCGTGCGCGAGATCCCCAGCGACGACCCCGAATTCAACGTCGACGCCGTCGTGCGTCACGGCTTCAGCACAGGAGAGACCCATGAACCCGTCCACTGAACTCTCGCCCGCCGGGCCGGTGGCCGCCATGCCGCCGGCCGAGGGCGCCTCGCTCGCGCCGCTGGCCTCCCGTTTCGCGATGATCGTGGTGCTCGTCGGCCTGGTCGCGCTCGCGAGCATCCTCTACCCGGGCTTCCTCGCCCCGGCCAACCTGCGGGACCTGCTGCTGCAGAACACCGCGGTCGGCATCGTGGCGCTCGGCATGACGTTCGTGATCATCTCGGGCGGCTTCGACCTGTCGGTCGGCGCGACGTACGCGCTGGGGGCGACCGTCTCCGCGGGCGTCGCGCTCTCCACGGGGTCGCCGGTCGTGGGCATCGGCGCGGCGGTCCTCGCCGGTCTCGTCTGCGGGGTCGCCAACGGCGTGCTCGTCGCCCGGGTGGGGATCAACCCGTTCGTCGCCACGCTCGGCAGTGCGTCGGTGATCTCCGGGGTCGCTTACCTCTACTCGAACTCGGCGCCGTTCATCGTGTCCGACCCGAGCTTCAAGATCCTCGCCCGCTCGAGCGTCGCCGGGATCCCGACGCCGATCCTGATCCTCGTCGTCACGTTCGTGATCGGCGGGATCGCGCTCGCGATGACCCGCTACGGCCGCAACATCTACGCCGTCGGCGGCAACCACGAGGCGGGCTGGCTCTCCGGCCTGCGGGTCAAGGACCTGACGGCCAGCGTCTACGTCCTCACCGGCGTCCTGGCGGCGTTCGCGGGCACCATCGACGCCTCGCGGCTCGGCGTCGGCCAGGCCGACGTGGGCGCCAACATCGCCCTCGACGCGATCGCCATCGTGATCGTGGGCGGTACGTCGCTGCGCGGCGGCGAGGGCGCGGTGTGGCGCAGTGCGGTCGGCCTGCTCATCTTCGCGACGCTGACCAACCTCTTCTACAGCCTCAACCTGTCGCAGAACTGGCAGCTGATCGCCAAGGGGACCATCGTGCTGCTCGCCGTCGCGCTCGACTCCTGGTCGCGCAGCCGGCGCTCCTGAGCGGCGATCGACCGGCGATCGGCGAGCGCGGCCGGGCCCGGGCGGCGCCGTCTATCCTCGGGGGAGGGGCTCGGGCTCTGCTCGGAGGGGGAAAGGAGGGGGCCGTGCCCAACGACGAGACCACCGTCGCGACCGCGCACGAGATCGTCCTGACCCCCGGCGGCGAGCTCTCCACGGTCCGCGGGGTCGGTGCGGAGGTCGCCGGGCGCCTCGAGGGCCTGCTCGACATCGCCCGGCGGGCCGGCCGGCTCGCAGGCCACCACGAGCTGTCGTTCTACTGGCGCGACGACGACAACCGGGTGGTCTTCGCCACCGTCCGCTCGCCGGGTCACGAGTCCCGCACCTCGCTCTCCTGGGTCGACGAGGCGGAGCTCCCGCACGGCATCACGCAGCGCGAGCTCGACGTCCTCACCCTGCTGGTCGGCGGCCTCAGCAACGCCCAGATCGCCACCCGGCTGTGGACCAGCGTCCGCACCGTCTCCACGCACGTCGAGCGGGTGCTGGCCAAGCTCGAGGTCGCGACCCGGGCCGGTGCCGCGGCGGTCGCGGTCGAGGAGAGCCTGCTGGTGCTGCCCGTCCCGGGCGGCCCGGAGGGCTTCGAGCGGCTCCTCATCGGCCGTCTCAGCACGCCCGACCCGGAGCCGGCGCCACCGCTGCTCGGGCGTCGTCCGCCTCCGCCGCCGCGCAGCGGCCGTCGCTCGGTACGCCGGCCGATCCTGCTCGGCAGCGCCTTCCCGACGACGGGCCAGATCGCCGACGACGGCCTCGAGATGGTGCGCGCCAGCCAGCTCGCCATCGACGAGATCAACGCGCGCGGCGGGATCAGCGGCCGCCCGGTGAAGCTCGTCAACGTCGACCTGGACATCCGGAGCTCGGTCTCCGTCGCGCGGGCCTTCGACGAGCTGGCCGGCCTCGACGTCGACGCGATGGTGTCGGGCTACCTCGACGACCAGCGGGTGGCCCACGAGATCGCCGCGGAGCACCAGGCGCCGTACCTCCACGCCGCCACCCTGGACTCGATGGTGCGGGTGGTCGAGGACAACCCGGGCCGCTACGGCAACGTCTTCCAGATCTGTCCGAGCGACACCAACTACGGACCCGGCTTCGTCAACGCGATGAGCTTCCTGCGCGAGTCCGGGCAGCTCTCGCCCCACTCCCGCTCGCTCGCCGTCGTCCGCGGGCGGTGGAAGCTCGGCGACCTGGGCCTGGAGGACGCCGTCGCGCGGGCCGAGCGCGACGGCTGGCGCATCGACTACCTCGCCGACGACGTCGTCGGGGACGAGGCCTGGCGCGAGCACGGCCGCCGGGTCGCGCAGTTCGCCCCCGCCGCGGTCCTGATCGGCACCTACTTCGAGGACGAGGCCGCGCAGTTCGTCCGGGCCTTCCAGGCCGACCCGGCGCCCACCGTCCTCTACGCCCTCTACGCGCCCTCCATCCCGCGGTTCCGGATCGACCTGGGGCCCGCTGCGGAGGGTCTGCTCTGGGCCACGACGACGGGCACCTACTCCGACGACGTCGCCCGCCGCTTCTCCCAGCGCTATCGCGACGCGTGGGCGGTCAGCCCCGGCCGCTCCCATGCGGGCATCGCCTACGACCGGGTGCGGATCCTCGCCTCCGCCTGGGCCCGCGCGGACTCACCCCGCGACTTCGCCTCGGTGATCGAGTCGCTGCGCCAGGGCGTCCACCGCGGCGTCAACGGCGCCTACAGCTTCGCCAACGCCGGCCAGTCCGCGCTGTCCTACCCGATGGCGACGCCCGACCCGTCGATCGGCATGGCGCACCTGGTGTTCCAGATCCAGGACAACCGGCAGCGGATCGTGCACCCCGAGCCCTACACCGAGGCGCGCTTCCGGCGCCCGGCCTGGTGGCCGGCCTGAGTCTCGGTCCGGGGTCCACCGGGTCCCGTCAGGCGACCAGGTCGTCCCAGCCCGCCGCGAGGTAGTCGAGGAACGCCGGGCCGACGTGCTCGGCGGCGAGCACGTCGCGCGGGACCGGGCGCGGGCGCGCGGTGAAGTCCGCGTCCGCGACGGCCCGGGCCGCGAAGTCGTGGTGCAGGATCGCGCCGATGCCGACGGTCACCACGTCGGCTCCCCGGTCGAGGCACCACTGCGCGTCCGCGGCGGACAGCACGCCGCCCGCGACGCCGAGCAGGGCGCCGTGGCGGGGGAGGTCGGTGAAGCGCTCGATCAGCAGGCCGTCGTGCTCCTCGGCGCGGGGTCCCATCCGCACGTCCCACAGGGACATGTCGAGGTAGTCGAGCAGGCCGGTCGCCAGCACGGCGCGGGCGGTCTCGCGGCCCTCCGGCAGCGCGATGCCGTAGCCCTCGGGCGTCAGCCGCAGCCCGAGCTGGAAGTCCGGGCCGGTCGCGGACCGGATCCCGTCGAGGACCTCCAGGAGGACCCGCATCCGGTCCTCCAGCGCGCCGCCGTACCCGTCCTCGCGGTGGTTCGAGCGCGCGTCGAGGAACTGGGCCAGGAGGTACCCGTGCGCGCCGTGCACCTCCACCCCGTCGAAGCCGGCCTCCTCGGCCCGCACCGCGGCGGCGACGAAGTCCGCGACGACCCGCCGCACCCCGTCGGTGGTCAGCGCCACCGTGTCCTTGGCCGGGTCCGCCCACGGTCCGACGTTGGCCACGCCGTTGAGCGCGGCGTCGGCGCGCCGTCCCGCGTGGTGCAGCTGGACGGCGGACCGGGTCCCGGTCGTCCGCAGGCTCTCCGCCAGCCGCCGCAGCCCCGGCAGGTGCTCGTCGCCGGCGATGCCGAGCTGGCCGCGCCAGGCCCGGCCCTCCGGCGTGACGTACGCCGCGCACGTCATGGTCAGTCCGAAGCCGCCGCGCCCGCGCGCGACCAGCCAGTCGTGCTCGTCGTCGCTCAGGGTGCCGTCGTCGTTGCTCTGCACGTTCGTCAGCGGAGCCAGGGCGAAGCGGTTGGCCCAGGCGGGTCCGCGCCGCGGCGTGACCGGGTCGGAGAGGGAGTGCACCCCGCCATCCTCCCAGCGCGCCGCACCCGGAACGACGAGACCCCGCCGGCGTACGGCGGGGGTCTCGCTGCTTGTGGGCAGGGGCGGGGTCGAACCGCCGACCTTCCACTTTTCAGGCGGACGCTCGTACCAACTGAGCTACCTGCCCAAGCAGTCGCACACCTTACCGGAGGGTGGGCCGTCGTACGAAAGCGGCGGCCACCTGCGGACGCTTCGTCTCGGTCGGCCCCGCACGCGACCGGGATGTCGCCGTCGCGTTCTACCGCCGGCAGGGGTTCGAGCCGGACGGTGCCGTCCGGGTCGAGCCCGAGGGCCGGGAGCTCCGCATGGTGCGCCCGCGACCGGCCACCGCCTGACGATGAGCGGCCCGACCACCCCGGGGACTATGCTGGCCCGCGCCGTGGAGGACCCGTCCCCACGGCGGGCCCCCATCGTCTAGCGGCCCAGGACACCGCCCTTTCACGGCGGGTACGCCGGTTCGAATCCGGTTGGGGGTGCGCTGGTCTCCGGCTCCGAGCCGACGCGGCTCCCGATTGGGTGCCCTGGAGCAGCATGGGTTAGAGTTCCATCCGCTGCGCACGCGAGTGCGTCAGCGACAACCAGGCCCCGTAGCGCAGTTGGTTAGCGCGCCGCCCTGTCACGGCGGAGGCCGCGGGTTCGAGTCCCGTCGGGGTCGCCAGGCTCAGGCGACCTGTGTCTGCGGAAAGCGCAGACCAGGTCGCCTGGTGTGTTGGTGGCGGCCTTCGGCCGCGAGGCATGTGGGTCAACCCGGCAGAATGACTCGCATGCCCGTCGAGATGAGCCCCGAGGACTTCGACGCCCTCGTCGACCGCGCCCTCGACGGGATCCCCGAGGAGCTCGCCCGCCTCGTGCACAACGTGGTGGTCCTGGTCGAGGACGAGCCGCCGGCGGGGGAGCCCGACGACCTCCTCGGCCTGTACGACGGCGTGGCGCTCACCCAGCGCGACGGGTCCCTGATGCCGCAGCTGCCCGACCGGATCTTCCTCTTCCGCGGCCCGCTGCTCGACATGTGCGACGACGAGGAGGACCTCGCCGAGGAGGTCCGGATCACCGTGGTCCACGAGGTCGCCCATCACTTCGGGATCGACGACGCGCGGCTGCACGACCTCGGCTACGCCTGAAGGCTGGGGCGGGTCCCGGACCCGGTGCCGCCGCCCTGCCAGGCGACCGGGGGCGCGCCGACCGACTGGCGGCGGAACTCGCCGAGGAACCAGATCTGGAACGCCCGCTGCTCGGGCGTGCGCGGCGCCGTCAGCAGCCGCTGCGCCCGGGAGAACTCGTCGGCCGCGTCGAGCAGGTCGATCAGGCCGCCGATCTGCCGCGCCGTCTCCCGCGGCATCCGCAGCCGCAGGTCGATGGTGTCCCGCCCGTCGGCGTACGCCTTGTCGACCTGCTCGCGGCCCATGTTGGAGCGCAGCGGCCGCTCCAGCGCGTCGAAGTGCTCGGAGAGGACCTTGGCGAGCGGGTAGTCGTCCTCGTGGGCGAGCGCGAGCAGCCGGATCTCGCGGCGCAGGTCGCGGTAGTGGCGCTGGAACCGCCCGAAGTGGCCGATCGGCACGCCGTTGATCTGGACGCCGACCTCGCCGACCCGGGTGTGGTCGGCCTGGAGGGACGGCATGCTGTGGGTCTGCTGGTACGGCGCCCCGCCGGTCTCGGACAGCTCGGGGGCGGGCTCGAACCACACCGCCTTGCCGTCCTCGTCGATCTCGGCGCCCCACGCCACCGATGCGCGGGCGACGATGTCGAGGCCGCGGCCGACGGTGGTCAGCGCGGCGAGCTGCTCCTCGTCGAGGGCGTCGAAGGCGTCGAGGTCGAAGGCGTCGATGTCGAACCCGCTCGCCTGGGTCGACGGCTGGGGCGGGATGACGGAGGCGTCGTGGACCTCGAACCGGGGGTGCTGGGTCGTGCCCCGCACCTGGAGCCGGACCGGGGCGGCGCCGTGCAGGACCGCGTTGGTGACCAGCTCGGAGACGGCGAGCTCGGCGCAGTCGGCCAGATCCTCACGTCCCAGCTGTCCGCAGGTCTGGACCACCCAGCGTCGTGCGTCGTGCACGATCCGTGGCCCGGGGGCCAGGTCCAGTGTCTGCCGGTGCTGCACGGATGAGCCTTCCACTGTCCGGTCGGTGGGGGTGCCGATCCCGGGTGCGATACCCCGGCCCGAGTCCCACTAAACCAACACCGCGAATGATCTTTGGCGACGCCGCGCCCGGCATGTGACGGACCCGACCTTGACCTCAGGTTGGGGGTCGTGCAGCGAACGCGGGACAATGAGCGCAGAGGACGTCACCGCGTCGTCAACCGAGGTGCCCAGGAGGAAGCCATGGCAGCAGGCGACACCCAGCCCGACCTGCCCGACCGCATCATCGTCCCCCGCTCCGACCGTCATCAGGTCGTCGTCATCGGCTCCGGCTTCGGTGGCCTCTTCGGCACCAAGGCGCTGCGCAAGGCCGACCTCGACGTCACCATGATCGCGAAGACCACGCACCACCTCTTCCAGCCGCTGCTCTACCAGGTGGCGACCGGCATCCTCTCCGAGGGCGAGATCGCCCCGCCGACCCGCGAGGTCCTGGCCAACCAGAAGAACGCCCAGGTCCTGCTCGGCGAGGTCACCCGGATCGACCTCGAGAACCGCCAGGTCACCTCCCACGTCCTCGGCCGCGAGCTCGTGACGCCGTACGACTCCCTGATCGTGGCCGCCGGCGCGGGCCAGTCGTACTTCGGCAACGACCACTTCGCCGAGTTCGCGCCCGGCATGAAGAGCATCGACGACGCCCTCGAGCTGCGCGGGCGGATCTTCGGCGCCTTCGAGATGGCCGAGCTCGGCGCCTCCCGCGGCGAGAACGTCGACCACCTGCTCACCTTCGTCGTCGTCGGCGCCGGCCCGACCGGGGTGGAGATGGCCGGCCAGATCGCCGAGCTCGCCCACCGCACGCTCACCCGCGACTTCCGCGCGATCAGCTCCCGCCACGCCCGGGTGATCCTGGTCGACGCGGCGCCGCAGGTGCTGCCGCCGTTCGGCGCCAAGCTCGGCACCTGGACCCAGGCCAAGCTCGAGAAGCTCGGCGTCGAGGTCATGCTCGGCGCGCTGGTCTCCGACGTCGACGAGCGCGGCCTGACCGTCAAATACAAGGACGGCAGCGAGCAGCGGGTCGACGCGGTCACCAAGGTGTGGGCCGCCGGCGTCCAGGCCAACCCGCTCGGCAAGCAGCTCTCCGAGCAGACCGGCGCCCCGCTCGACCGCGCCGGCCGGATCTCGGTCAACCCCGACCTCACCCTCCCCGGCTACCCCGAGGTGTTCGTGGTCGGCGACATGATCTCCCTCGACAACCTCCCCGGCGTCGCGCAGGTCGCGATCCAGGGCGCGAAGTACGCCGCCAAGGAGATCGAGGGCCGGTTGGAGGGCAAGCCCGCCCAGCCGCCGTTCAAGTACTTCGACAAGGGCTCGATGGCCATCATCAGCCGCTTCCGCGCGGTCGCGATGGTCGGCAAGCTCCGGCTGACCGGCATCCTCGCCTGGCTGATGTGGCTGGTCGTCCACCTCTTCTACATCACCGGCTTCAAGAACCGGGTCACCGCCGTCATGCACTGGTTCGTCTCGTTCATCGGCAAGGGCCGCTCCGAGCGGACCTCGACGGAGCAGCAGATCTTCGCTCGGGTCGCCCTCCAGCGCCTCGCCCGCGGCGCGACCGACCTGGTCTCCCAGCCCGGTGAGTACGACGAGGCGCAGCGTCGCGCCGAGCTCGAGGCGCAGGCCGCCGAGGAGGCTCGCCTGAGCGACGAGAACAAGCGTGGGGTGAAGGTTCCCGGCTGACGCCGGGTCGCGGCGCGGGGCTGCATGGATCCCCGGACATCCGGGGATCCATGCGCTTGTCAGGTGTTGCAACACCTGACAAGCGCATGAACCGCCTACCCGATGTGACCCGTGGGACTGCTGGGACTCCGTTCCCGGATGGCGCGCGGGAGGATGAACACACCCTCCGCCTCGGCGGTGACGCCGTCCGGGCCGATCATCCGGGCCTTGGCCCAGGTCTTGATGCCGTCCTCGCGGTCGATCCACGCCTCGGCGCGCAGGTCGCCCAGCGGCGTGCCCTGCCGGTAGACGATCGTCAGCGTGCCGGTCATGCCGGGCCGGCCGGCCGCGCCGACGGCGTGCCCGAGGAGCTGGTCGAGGAGGAGGGACACGACGCCGCCGTGGACCAGGCCGGGCGGCCCCTCGTACGCCGGCCCGCAGTGGAACTCCGTCGCCGCCCGGCCGCTGGGGTCGGTGCTGACCTGGAGCGGCGGCGCGATCGGGTTGCGTAGCCCGATGACCGGGTTGCCCCAGGGGCGGCGCCGGCCGCCGGTGAGGTGCTGCTGGCCGAGGGTCTGGGTACGACGGACCTTCCGCAGGCGCGCCACCGCAGCCTCGACGTCGGCCCGGGCGGCGCGGACCTCGTCCTCGTCGACGTCCGACATCACGCACAGGTCGATCAGCTCGCGGGCGGCCTCGGCGAGGGGCCGCCACACGGCCGCCTCCTGCTCGACCACGGCGGCGGGGGTGTCGTCGGCGGCGGGGAGGTGCCAGTTCATGGGCGCCAGAGTAGAACACGTTCTCGTTCTGCCGGTGGGAAAAGCCGTTGACCGGGAGTGGTGGGATGGAGCCATGACCGTGCTCGTGCCCCCCGACTCCGCCCGCTGGCTGCAGTGGGCGGCGATGGTCGAGGACTTCGGCGGGACCACCGAGATGCACGGCTCGGGGTACTGGCACCTCGAGGGCGACCCGGTCCCGACCGCGGCCGGCTGCGCCGCCTTCGTGACCATGACCGAGGCGACGGCGAGCGCCGACCTCGACGGGACGCGGGTCGCGTCGACGTACTTCTGGATCGCGGGAGGCGACGGCGCGCCCGACGACGACCTGGTCGGCTTCCTCCACCTGCGACACACGCTCAACGCGTGGCTGTTCGAGGAGGGCGGTCACATCGGGTACTCCGTGCGCCCCGCGGCGCGCCGCCGCGGCCACGCCTCGCGGGCGCTGGCCCTCGGCGTCCGCGCGGCGGCCGGGCTCGGGATCGAGCGGGTGCTGGTCACCTGCGACGTCGGCAACGACGCCTCCCGCCGCACGATCGAGGCCGGCGGCGGGCGGTTCGAGGACGAGCGCAACGGCAGGCTGCGCTTCTGGATCCCCGCGGCGGGCGCGGTCAGCTGACGGGACCGGCGACCGCGTCGTCCGCGGGGTCGGGTCGCAGGCCCGGGCGGAGCCGGTAGAGCACGGTCGTGAACCAGTGCGGGTCGACCATCGAGCGGGTGATCACCACCAGCGGCAGCCCGTCCCGCTCGATCAGCACCGTCCACCGGCGGTCGCCGGGCTCGCCCACGATCGCGATCGGCGTGTACGGGCTCGCCACGTCGACCACCTCGGTCGTCCCGTGGCGCTTGATGGTGAGCTGGCCGCGCCGGACCGCGAGCTCGGTGGTGGTGCAGCCGGCCCGCACCGCCCACACGACGAGCAGCAGGAGGCCCAGGGTCGCGGCCACGCCGACGGTCGCCGTGGTCGGCTCCTTCGCGGCGACGTACGACGCCAGGCCGGTCCCGGCCAGCACCGCGAGCAGGACGACGGACAGGGTGCGCCGCAGCCCGCCGCGCACCGGGAACTGCGCGTCCGTGCTGGCGTTGAGGGCGGTGAGGTTGTCCTCGGGCTCGGTCCACCGGCCGTGCCGGACCTCGGGCGCGGCCCGGACCCGTGGCGGCGGCGCGGGCCGGACCGGGTCGGGTGGGGGCGCCGGCGCGACGGGGCCGGGGCGGCGGGGGGTGCAGCGGCGGTCGGGGCGGGCGCCGCCGGCCCGGTCTTCTGCGGCAGGTCGGCGCGGAGCGCCTCGACCACGGAGCGGCCGAGGTCGGTGCTGTCGAGGCCGCCGGCCTGGGCGATCCGCGACGGCGGCTCCGGCGGCGCGTCGACCCCGAGGGCCTCGAGCACCGAGCGGCCCGCCGACGTCGAGTCGGCGCGCTCTCCGGCAGCGCGCTCTCCGGCAGCGCGCTCTCCGGCAGCGCGCTCTCCGGCGGCGCGCGCCCCGGAGGTGCGGCCTCCGACGACCCGGGCGTCCCGCGCGTAGGTGGCGCGCTTGCCCAGCCAGGCACGGATGCTCTCCGTGTCCGGACCGAACTCGTCACTGCTCCCCACGAGCGAGTCCTCCCTCTTCCTCTCCCGCCGCTCAGGGTACTCCCGCGCCGTCCTGGGCGTCGCCGGTCCGCCGGTCCCGGGCCGGTGGTCCGAACGGGCCAGGTCGGCATGGTCCTCGTGGCGCACACGGTAGATTGAGAGCGATTCCCACTGCGTCCCAGGAGGTCCGGTGCCCGACACCGACGAGCGTCCCACCGCGCTGCGGCCGACCCGGCAGCGCCGGGCGATCACCGACGCGCTCGGCCGGGCCGCCGACTTCCAGAGCGCCCAGGAGATCCACGACAGCCTGCGTCGCGCCGGCGACAAGGTCGGGCTCGCCACCGTCTACCGCACGCTCCAGGCGATGGCCGAGACCGGCGACGTCGACGTACGCCACAACCCCGCCGGCGAGGCGACGTACCGCCGGTGCAGCGACTCGCACCACCACCACCTGGTGTGCCGCTCCTGCGGCCGGACGGTCGAGATCACCGGGTCCGCGGTCGAGCGGTGGGCGCACGCCATCGCGGAGGAGCACGGCTTCTCCGACGTCAGCCACATGGTCGAGCTGGTCGGCCTGTGCGCGGAGTGCGCGGCCGCGCAGCGGGAGGAGTAGGCCGTGCGGGGCTCGAACCCGCGACACTCGGATTAAAAGTCCGGTGCTCTACCAACTGAGCTAACGGCCCGGCCCGAGCCTATCGAGGGCGCTCCCCGTGGCCGACAGGCGCCCACGGGCACCGGTTTTCCGGACTGTCATCGGTGTGTTGCAGAACCTTCATGCCCGAACCGAAGTTCGTTGCGGTTGGGAGGTTCCGCTGTCGCCGCTGGTTGGTAGGGTCGACTTCGCAGCGGCTGCAGTTCTCGAAGGTGAACGCCTGCGGAGTCTGTGGCCTACGGCGTATCTGGTTTGTGGTGTGCTCATCACGGTCGGAGCGACGCGTCATCGCAGCCGCTGCGGGCCGTCGAGGTGGCGGCTCTCGCCCCGATACGAGGAGTAACGAGCAACATGGCTCAGGGCACCGTCAAGTGGTTCAGCGCCGAGAAGGGCTTCGGCTTCATCGAGCAGGAGGGTGGCGGCGACGACGTCTTCGTCCACTACTCGGCGATCCAGTCCCAGGGCTACAAGTCCCTGGAGGACAACCAGAAGGTCGAGTTCGACGTCACCCAGGGTCCCAAGGGCCCGCAGGCGGAGAACGTCCGTCCCCTCTGACATCAGCTCCGAGGAGACCTCGTCTTCCGTGAGGCCCCGCCGCCCGGCGGGGTCTCACGAATTTTTCCGGAACTTTTGGGTTTACAGGGGTACCGGAGAGGGAAGATGGGGCCGTGGAAGTACGTGCTGACGTCGAGGGAGGGGACGGATGGCCGATCAGTTCGACGTGACCCTCGAGGACAGCGACCTCCTCGTGGAGGTCGAGCTGACCACGAACCTGATCATCGCCGCCAGCGCCTCCGACGACCGTCTCTCCGTCGAGGAGATCGACCGCATCCTCGGCATCGTGCCGCACGCCGGCTGACCGGTCGGCGACACCTGCTCAGGGCCGGATGCCGGCGGGCGGGGTCACGCCGGGCGGGAGATCGATCCCGGGCGTGCCGTAGCGGCGCTCCATGACCAGGCCCTGCCTCTCGTTCTCGCAGATCAGCTGGAAGCCGTCCTCCCGTACGCCGTCCGCGGCGCAGCGCAGGGCGCCGTCGTTGTAGGAGACCCGCAGCCAGCCCTCGTCGTCGAGCTCCCAGGTGTCGGGGCCGTCCTCGCCGCGGTCGAGCTCGGGGAGGCGGGCCGAGCCCGGGCAGGAGGTGGTGGTGTCGACGTACCCGTCCTGGCGCAGCAGGATCCGCTCGACCGGCCGGTCGGGGCGGCGTGGACGGCGCCGCCGGTGCAGATCTGGATGACCGGGTTCTCGCCCTCGAGATAGTCCTCGGAGGTCAGCTCCCACCGGGAGTCGAGCAGAGCGGCGGCGTCGGCGATCCGCTCGCCGTCCGGGACGGTCTCGGGCTCGTGCCCTCCGCAGGAGGCCAGGAGGGAGAGCAGGGCCAGAGCGGGCAGGAGGCGGGCGGCGGGCACGCCCGGATCGTGTCAGTGCCCGCTCACGGGCCGCTAACAGGTCGCGAACAGCACCGGCCCGTGGCTGAGGTCGGAGACGACGAACGCCCCCTCGACGGGGGTCAGCGCCATCGTCAGCACCCGCCCCGACGCGACCACCCGGCCGAGCTCGAACCGCTCGGGGAAGCTGCCGCCCTGGCCGGGGGCCGGGCCGGCCGCCAGCTGGGAGCGGCTGTCGGCGTCCGCGCGGGCCTGCTCCTCGGTCTCGAACGCCATGGCCACCCGTACGCCGCCACCGGGCTGCGCGGCGATCGCGAACCCGGTCATCGGGTGCACACCGCCGGCGCGCTCGACGAGCTCGGTGGCGCGGGTCCGGTCGGCGGGGTCGGCGTCGGTCATCGCGAGGGACGAGCAGGCCTGGTCGCCGGTGGCGACCGAGGCGCTCAGGGCGGGGCCGACGGCGTCGACGACCTCGCTGACGCCGTCCTCGGCGGAGCCGCGGGCGAGCTCGGCGCGCCGGCCGAGGAAGTCGGGGTCGTCGCTGCCGACCAGCACCCCGTCGTCCTCGTCGATGGCGAGGGCGGCGAGCTCCGGGGTCACCGGCCCGTCGAGGCCCTCCAGCAGGTCGACCCCGCCGCGCCACACGCCGTCGTCCTCGTCG
The DNA here is from genome assembly GCF_006494775.1 of Nocardioides humi. NCBI lineage: Bacteria > Bacillati > Actinomycetota > Actinomycetes > Propionibacteriales > Nocardioidaceae > Nocardioides > Nocardioides humi. The sequence goes on from NZ_CP041146.1 coordinate 4,259,428, forward strand.
GGCTCCTCGAAGCCGAGCGAGCGCAGCCGGTCCCGCAGGCCGTCGACGTCGAAGCCGTCGGGCAGCCCCATCAGCACCAGCGCGCCGTCGGTGCCCTGGGCGAACAGCTCCCAGTCGAGGGTGGCGGGGGAGAAGCCGAGCTTCTCCTGCGCCGTCGGCGCCGAGGCGTCGAGGGCCGTGGTCGAGGACAGGTCGCGGTCGAAGGCGTCGGCGAGGAAGGCCGTCACGTCCTCCCCCGACGAGGACGACGACAGCTCGGCGCCCAGCTCCTCGCGCACTCCCGCCCAGTCGGTCCAGCTGAACCGGGCCGCCGACGCCGGCGCCAGCCGGAGCGCCTCGGCGAACCGGGAGCGGTCCTCGGCCCGCAGCCGCCACACCACGACGACCGCCGTCGCCGCCACGAGCGCCGCGATCAGGGAGAGGACGATCCAGCGGCGACGCATGCCCGTACCCTAAGGGCGTGCCCGACATCCTCGCTGCCGGCGTGGTCGTGTTCCGTCCCCGACGCGAGGTGCTCCTCGTGCACCGTCCCAAGTACGACGACTGGTCGTTCCCCAAGGGCAAGCTCGACCGCGGCGAGCACCCCACCGCGGCCGCGGTGCGCGAGGTCGCGGAGGAGACGGGTGTGCACGTGCGGCTCGGCCCGCCGCTCCCGTCGCAGCGGTACCCGGTCGCCCGCCGGATGAAGACCGTCCACTACTGGACCGGCCGGGTCGTCGGCGACGACGACGTGTCGGCGTACCGGCCCAACGACGAGATCGACGCCGTCGCCTGGGTGCCGATCGACGAGGCGCCGGCGCGGCTGACCTACGAGCACGACCGGGAGACCCTCGCCGCGGCGCGGGGAGTGCGGCGCAAGACGCACGCGGTCGTCATCCTGCGCCACGCCCGGGCCCGCTCGCGCGACGCGTGGCGGGGACCGGACGCCGGCCGGACCCTGCTCAAGGCCGGCGAGCTCGAGGCGGACCGGCTCGTCCCCCTCCTCGCGGCGTACGGCGTCACCCGGATCGTCACGTCGACCAGTACCCGCTGCGTGCAGAGCGTGCGCCCCTACGCCGAGACGGCGGGCTTCCCGCTGGACCTCCGCCCGCGCCTGAGCGAGGAGAACGCCACACCGAAGGCGGTGGCGAAGATCGTCGAGGACCTCTTCGCCACCGAGACCGGTGCGGTGCTGTGCACCCACCGCCCCGTCCTCCCCCTGGCGTACGACGCCGCCGGGATCGAGCTCGACCCGGAGTCCGGTCTCGCGCCGGCCGAGCTGCTGGTGCTGCACGTGCGCAAGAGCCGCGTCGTGGCCGTCGAGCGGCACCGCCCGCGCTGAGCGACGCGGCCCCGCGACCGGGATCCGTGACGGGTCCGTGACGGGGGCCACGGGGTGTCTCCGCCCCGACCGCCACTGTTCACCGTTCGTTCAGATCGGCCGGGGAGTTGCGTTACCGACGCTGCCTAACTTCGCAGACGTCCAGTACGTAACGAGGGGCAGCACGAGCGCTCCTCACTTCGAGAGGCGAGTTCCTTGAACCTCAAGTCCATCCGCCGTGCCGCGGTGCCCGGCATCGCTGCCCTGGCCCTGCTGATGAGCGCCTGTGGCGCGTCCAACGAGGACGGTGGCAGCGACAACGGTGACTCCGGTGGCCTCAGCGGCAACCTGAAGGGCGGCGGCGCGACGTCGCAGGAGAAGGCCCAGGAGGCGTGGAAGACCGCGTTCCAGGGTCAGAACAGCGGCCTCACCATCGACTACGCGCTGCTCGGCTCGACCGACGGCCGGAGCCAGTTCACCAGCGGCGCCCTGTCGTTCGCCGGCTCCGACTCCTACATCTCCGACGAGGAGCTCGACGCCGCCAAGGAGCGGTGCGGCGGCAACGTCGTCGAGGTCCCGGCGTACATCTCCTCGATCGCGGTCGCGTTCAACGTCCCGGATGTCGACAGCATCAACCTCGACGCGGTGACCATCGCGGGGATCTTCGACGGCAAGATCACCAACTGGAACGACAAGGCGATCGCCGACCAGAACCCCGACGCCTCGCTGCCCGACCTGAAGATCGCGCCGGTCCACCGCGCCGACGACTCGGGCACGACGAAGAACTTCACCGACTACCTCGGCAAGGTCGCCCCGGACGCGTGGAGCTACCCCGCGGCCGACGCCTTCCCGGTCTCCGGCGGTCTCTCCGCCGAGGGCACCTCGGGTGTCGTCAAGCAGATCGGTGACACCGACGGCGCCATCGGCTACGCCGACGCCAGCCAGACCGGCGACCTGAACGTGGTCTCCGTCAAGGTCGGCGAGGAGTACGTCGCCCCGTCGCCCGAGGGCGCCGCCAAGACCGTCGCGGTCTCGCCGGTGGTCGAGGGTCGCGACGAGACCGACATCGCCGTCGACGTGGACCGCAAGACCACCGAGGCCGGCGCCTACCCGGTGATCCTGCTGTCCTACCTCATCGCCTGCGAGACCTACGAGGACCAGGCCGAGGCGGACAACGTCAAGGGCTACCTGAGCTTCATCGTCTCCGACGAGGGCCAGGCCGAGTCGGCCGACTTCGCCGGTTCCGCCAAGCTCGCGCCGGAGACGGCCAGCAAGGCCCAGGAGATCGTGGCGGGCATCTCCGCCCAGTGAGCTCCGCGTGAGGGGTGAGGACGGGCGATCCCCTGTCCTCACCCCTCGCGCCGCCCCCGCACCACCCGAGCACCACCCGAGCACCACCCGAGCATGAGGTGACAGCAGTGACAGCACCCACCGCCGAGGTCGAGGACGCCTCCGCGAACTGGGCGAAGGCGCGCGCCGGTGTCGGCGACCGCATCTTCGCCGGCGGCGCCCTCGCGGCCGGCCTGACCATCCTGGCCGCCCTGGCCGGCGTCTTCATCTTCCTCGCGATCAAGGGCGCGTCCGGCTTCACCAAGCCGGCCGAGGTCTACGGCCCGCACGCCGAGAGCTTCCTCGGGTACGTCGTCCCGCTGCTCGTCGGCACGTTCACCGCCTCGATCATCGCGCTGATCATCGCGGTCCCGCTGGCCTTCGGCATCGCGCTGGTGATCAGCCACTACGCCCCGCGGTGGATCGCGGCGCCGGTGGCCTACGTGATCGACCTGCTGGCCGCCGTACCGTCGGTCGTCTACGGCCTGTGGGGCGCGTTCTTCCTGGCCAAGAAGCTCGTGCCGATGCACGTGTGGCTGCACGAGAACCTCGGGCCGATCCCGATCATCGGTGCCCTGTTCGGCGAGCCGAACCCGGCCGGCCGCTCGGTGCTCACCGCCGGCATCGTGCTCGCGATCATGATCCTCCCGATCATCACCGCCATCACCCGCGAGGTCTTCTCGCGTACGCCGCGGCTGCACGAGGAGGCCGCGCTGGCGCTCGGCGCCACGCGCTGGGAGATGGTGCGGATGACGGTCTTCCCCTACGCCCGCTCCGGCATGGTCTCGGCCGTGATGCTCGGCCTGGGCCGCGCGCTCGGCGAGACGATGGCCGTCACGATGGTGCTCTCGGTCGGCTTCGACCTGTCCTGGAACATCATCGCCACCTCGAGCCCGACGTCGATCGCGGCCAATATCGCGCTCAAGTACAAGGAGCGCAGCGCCGACCTGCTCAACGTCCTCGTCGCGACCGGCCTGGTGCTCTTCCTGATGACCTTCCTGGTCAACTTCATGGCCCGCTGGATCGTGGGCCGCAGCGAGAGGCGGATGGCGAAGTGAACCACCCCTTGCACTGTCTGCCCTCCCCCGCTGCGCTCCTCCGGCCCGACACCGCAAGGGGACCCCGGTGAACACCCTCGAAGAGGTCCAGACCCGGGTCCACGTCCCGCTCGTCCAGCCCCGGCTGCCCCGGCAGGCGCCCGCCATCGTCGGCGTCGTCGCCGTCGCGCTCGGCGCGCTGCTGATCGTGCTCGGCTCGGGCATCGTCAGCGCCGTCATCCTCGGCGTCATCGCCTTCCTGGTCGCCCTGCCGGTCTGGTCCCTGGTGATCGAGGGCCGCCGCAGCGCCACCGACCGGCTGATGACCGGGCTGATCTGGACGGCGTTCGGCATCGCCGTCGTACCGCTGGTCTCGCTGATCTGGCGGGTCATCAGCAAGGGCGCCGGCCGGATCGACGGCACCTTCCTCAGCTACTCCTTCTTCAAGACCCAGATCGACCAGCCGGTCGGCATCTACCACGCGATCATCGGCACCCTGCTGATCACGCTCGGCGCCGCGGTCATCTCGGTCCCGGTCGGCGTCATGGCGGCGATCTACCTCGTCGAGTACGGCAAGAAGAACAAGCTGGCCAAGGCGATCACCTTCCTGGTCGACGTCATGACGGGCATCCCCTCGATCGTCGCGGGCCTGTTCGCCTTCGCGCTGTTCACGCTGATCTTCGGCCCGGCCTATGTGTCCGGGTTCGGGGGATCGGTCGCGCTGTCGCTGCTGATGATCCCCATCGTGGTGCGGGCGACCGAGGAGATGCTGATGCTCGTGCCGGACGACCTGCGCGAGGCGGCGTACGCCCTCGGCACGCCGAAGTGGAAGACGATCGTGCGGATCGTGCTCCCCACGGCGCTGGGCGGCATCCTCACCGGTGTCACCCTCGCGACCTCGCGGGTCATCGGCGAGACCGCCCCGCTGCTGCTCATCGCCGGCGCCACGGACCGCACCAACATGAACCTGTTCGACGGCGCGATGACCACGCTCCCGGTCCTCATCTACGGACAGAACCTGCGGGGCGACGCCCCCGCCGAGGCGATCGCCTGGGGCGCCGCCTTCATCCTCATCGTCATCGTGATGGTGCTCAACCTGGCAGCACGCATCATCGGCAAGATCTTCGCGCCCAAGAAGGGTTGAGACACATGGCCAAGAGCATCGACGTCTCCGACGTCAACATCTACTACGGGGACTTCCTCGCCGTCGAGGGCGTCAACATGACGATCCGCGCCGGCGCCGTCACCGCCTTCATCGGTCCCTCCGGCTGCGGGAAGTCGACCTTCCTGCGCTCGCTGAACCGGATGCACGAGGTGATCCCGGGGGCGCGGGTCCAGGGCAAGATCGTCGTCGACGGGCAGGACCTGTACGAGCCCGGCGTCGACCCGGTCGCCGTACGCCGTCAGGTCGGCATGGTCTTCCAGCGGCCCAACCCGTTCCCGACGATGTCGATCTACGACAACGTCCTCGCGGGGCTCAAGCTCAACGCGGGCGGCATGAAGCGGTCGGCGGCGGACGAGATCGTCGAGAAGTCGCTGCGCGGCGCCAACCTGTGGAACGAGGTCAAGGACCGGCTCAACAAGCCCGGCATGGGCCTGTCCGGCGGCCAGCAGCAGCGCCTGTGCATCGCCCGCGCGATCGCGGTCGAGCCGCAGATCCTGCTGATGGACGAGCCGTGCTCGGCGCTCGACCCGATCTCGACCTCGGCGATCGAGGACCTGATCCACGAGCTCAAGAACGAGTTCACGATCGTGATCGTCACCCACAACATGCAGCAGGCGGCGCGCGTCTCGGACGACACGGGCTTCTTCAACCTCAAGGCCACCGGCGAGCCCGGGCACCTGGTCGAGTTCAACCCGACCAAGAAGATGTTCGCGAACCCGGACGACTCGGCGACCGAGGCCTACATCTCCGGCCGCTTCGGCTGAGCCGCCCCCGGACAGCACATGAGCACACGGGACGGGCGCCGGGACGCCCGTCGCCAGTCCGTGCGCGCCTACCTCCATCGCTGGGTCGAGTCCGCGGGAGCACACCTCCTCGTGGTCGACCCCAAGGACGACGGGGGCGCGCTCGCGGAGGCGATGGCCGGCCGCGGCGTGCACGTGACCTGGGTCGGGTCCACGCTCGACGGCCTCGTCGAGTTCGGGCGCACCGACCCGCACGCGGTCGTCGTGGCACCGGAGGCCCCGGGGATCCCCGCGGAGGAGTTCGTCGGCGTGATCCGTCAGCACGGCTCGCCGTACGTCATCGCGGGGGCCTGCGGCGTCGAGGACCCGGGCGCGGCGGGGGTCGGGCCGCTCATGCTCGCGGGAGCGTCGGCGGTCGTGGTCCGGCCGTACGCGCCCCAGCACCTGTGGGAGCTGCTCACCCACGCCCCGCGCTCGCTCGCCGAGCACGCGCGACTCGAGGTCGGCCCGATCACTCTCGACGCGACGGCGTACAGCGTCCGGGTCAACGGCGAGCGGATCGCCGACCTGCCGCTGAAGGAGTTCGAGCTGCTGCGGGCGCTGATGCTCGCCGCGCCCGGCGTCGTCACCGACGACGAGCTGCGCGACGCCCTCTGGGGCAGCGACGGCAGGCGGCCCGGCGGCAACACCATCGCCATGCACGTCACCCGGCTCCGCGCGCGGCTGGGCGTCGTCGCCGACGTCCGCCGGATCCGCGGGCGCGGTTACTCACTCACCGTTGGATAGGCGCGAGCTGTTGCTCGCAATGGCCGGCTCGGCCGAATCAAAGCAGAATGAGGCGGAGCACCTCGTAGCAGCCCCATGCGGCGAGCGCGGCGGCCGGGAAGGTCGAGACCCAGGCGGCCAGGATGGTGCGCGCCATGCCCCAGCGCACCGCCGAGAGGCGCTTGGTCGCGCCGGCGCCCATCACGGCCGAGGTGATGGTGTGGGTGGTCGAGATGGGGGCGTGGAAGACGAACGCGGTGGTGTAGAGCACGCCCGCGCCGACCGACTCCGCGGCGAAACCGCGTGCCGGGTCGAGGTGGATGATCTTGCGGCCCAGGGTGCGCATGATCCGCCAGCCGCCGGCGTACGTGCCGGCGGAGATGGCGCCCGCGGCGGCCAGCACGACCCAGATGGGGAGGTGGTCGATGCTGTAGTCGCCCGGGTAGGCGATGACCAGCGTCAGCAGGATGACGCCCATCGTCTTCTGGGCGTCCTGCAGGCCGTGGCCGAGCGCCAGGGCGGCGGCGGAGATCGTCTGCATGCCGCGGAAGCCCCGGTTGATCCGGTGCGGGTTGCCGCGGCGGAAGATCCACAGGATCGCGGTCATCACCACGAAGGCGGCGCAGAAGCCGAACAGCGGGGAGACCACCATCGGGATGAGCACCTTCTGCACGATGGTGTCCCACTTCACGCTCACGCCGCCGGCGATCGCGGCGCCCACCAGGCCGCCGATGAGGGCGTGGGAGGAGGACGACGGCAGCCCGAAGTACCAGGTGATCAGGTTCCAGATGATCGCGCCGAGCAGGCCCGCCATCACGATGACCAGGCCGTGGTTGACCCCGACCAGAAGGGTGCCGCTCCTGTCCTCGATCGTGATCACGTCGGCGACGGTCTTCGCGACCTCCTGCCCGAGCAGGGCGCCGATGAAGTTCATCAGCGCCGCCAGGGTGAGCGCGATCCGCGGCGTGAGGGCACGGGTCGAGACCGAGGTCGCGATCGCGTTCGCCGCGTCGTGGAAGCCGTTGGTGTAGTCGAACGCCAGGGCGATGACGACCACGGCGATGACGATCGCCAGGGTGAGGGTCATGGGAGGACCGGTCAGCCTTCCTTGACGGCGATCTGCTCCACCGTGTTGGCGACCCGCTCGAAGGCGTCGATGGCGCCCTCGAGGGACTCGACGATGTCCTTCAGCTTGAGCACCTCGATGGTGGGGTACTCGCCGGAGAAGAGCTTCGCGAGGGTACGGCGGTGGTTGCGGTCGCCGGCGTTCTCCAGCCGGTTGATCTCGATCCAGTAGTCGTCCAGCGACTGCATCGACTGCAGCCGCGGCATCGCGGCGGCGGTGAGCTCGGCGCACCGCTGGAGCACGTCGACCTGCTCGGAGAGCTCGGCCGGGAGCGCGACCTGCACCTCGTACAGCAGGATCAGGTCGACGGCCTCGTCCATCATGTCCATGACGTCGTCGAGGCCCGAGCCGAGGGCGTAGATGTCCTCGCGGTCGAACGGGGTCACGAAGGTGCTGTTGACCTTCTTGACGATCTCGTGGGTCGTCTCGTCGGCGGCGCGCATGCGCTCCGCGACGCCTGCCTTGTCCGAGGACTCGGACAGCATCTCGGCGAGGAGCTCGGCGCCACCCACGAGGTGCTGGGCCGACTGGGTGAAGAGGTCGTAGAAGGAGGTATCGACCGGACGCAGACGCAGACCCACATGGACTCCCGTTGAGGCGGAGACGAACGCGATCATGCTAGGGGGTGACATCCCGCCGGACGCAACCCGCGGGGCTCGTTGCCGCCCCGGCGGACGTTGTCGCAGGTCAGCGGCGTGTCAGTCGCTGGTACGACGCCGGCGCTGCTGCTCGATGAGCGTCTCCTGGAGGTGGTCGACGCCGGTGTTGCGCTTCCACTCGCCGTCCGCGCCCAGCTCCCACGCCTGGGTGGTGGGGGCGAACGCGAGGTCCAGCAGGCGTCGTACCTCGTCCCGGCTGGCGTCGGGCAGGCGCACCAGGACCTCCACCCGCCGGTCGAGGTTGCGGTGCATCAGGTCGGCGGAGCCGATCCAGGTCACCGGCTCGCCGCCACCCTCGAAGGAGAAGACGCGGCTGTGCTCGAGGAAGCGGCCGAGGACGGAGCGGACCCGGACGTTCTCGCTCAGGCCGGGGACGCCGGGGCGCAGCGCGCAGATGCCGCGGATGAGCAGCTCGACGGGCACGCCCTCGCAGGAGGCGAGGTAGAGGGCGTCGATGGTCTCCTCGTCGACGACGGAGTTGGCCTTGAACCGGATGCCGGCCGGGCGGCCGCTCTTCGCGTGCTCGATCTCCTGGAAGATCTGCTCGATCAGGCCGCTGCGCACCGAGTCCGGCGCCACGAGGAGCTGCTCGTAGGTGGCCTTGCGGGACCAGCCGGAGAGGTTGTTGAACAGGTGGGCGACGTCCTCGCCGATGGTCTCGTCGGTGGTGAGCAGGCCGAGGTCCTCGTACATCCGCGAGGTCTTCGGGTTGTAGTTGCCGGTGCCGATGTGGGTGTAGCGCCGGATCCCCTCCGGCTCGTCGCGCACGACCATCGCCAGCTTGCAGTGGGTCTTCAGCCCCACCAGGCCGTAGACGACGTGGCAGCCGGCCTGCTCCAGCTTGCGCGCCCAGCGGATGTTGGCCTGCTCGTCGAAGCGGGCCTTGATCTCCACCAGGACCAGCACCTGCTTGCCGGCCTCGGCCGCGTCGATGAGGGCGTCGATGATGGGGGAGTCGCCGGAGGTGCGGTAGAGGGTCTGCTTGATCGCCAGCACGTGCGGGTCGGCGGCCGCCTGCTCGATGAAGCGCTGCACGGAGGTCGCGAACGAGTCGTAGGGATGGTGCAGGAGCACGTCACGCCGGCGCAGCGCCTTGAACACGTCGACGGGCGCGGCGGACTCGAAGTCGGCCAGGCGGGTGTGGGTGCTCGGCACGAAGGACGGGTACTTCAGGTCCTCGCGGGGCAGGTCGGCGATCGAGTGCAGACCGCGCAGGTCGAGCGGGCCGGGCAGCCGGAACACCTCGTTCTCGCTGATGTCGAGCTCGGAGACGAGCAGCTCGAGCACCGCCGGCGCGATCGACTCCTCGACCTCCAGCCGCACGGGCGGCCCGAACTTGCGCCGCAGCAGCTCCTTCTCGAGTGCGGCGAGGAGGTTCTCGGCATCGTCCTCCTCGACCTCGAGGTCCTCGTTGCGGGTGACCCGGAAGGTGTGCGCCTCGAGCACCTCCATGCCCGGGAACAGGCGGCGCAGGTGGGCGCCGATCACATCCTCCAGCGGCACGAACCGGGCGTTGCCGAGGGCGACGAACCGGTCGAAGTTCGACGGGACCTTCACCCGGGCGAACAGCTCCTTGCCGGTCTTCGGGTTGCGCAGCACCACGGCGAGGTTGAGCGAGAGGCCCGAGATGTAGGGGAACGGGTGGGCCGGGTCGACGGCCAGCGGGGTCAGCACCGGGAAGATCCGGTCCTTGAACAGCCGCTTGCACTCCTTCTGCTCGTCGCGGTCCAGGTCGGCCCAGCGGACCAGCTCGATCCCCTCGGCGCCCAGCGCCGGGATCACCTCGTCGTGGAAGAGCCGCGCCTGGCGCTGGCTCAGCTCGGCCGAGCGGCGCCAGATCGCCTCCAGCACCTCCAGCGGCATCAGGCCGCTGGCCGCCCGGACGGCGAGGCCGGTGGCGATGCGGCGCTTGAGGCCCGCCACCCGGACCATGAAGAACTCGTCGAGGTTGCTGGTGAAGATCGCCAGGAACCGGGCCCGCTCGAGCAGCGGCAGCTCGGTGTCCTCGGCCAGCTCCAGGACCCGCTCGTTGAACCGCAGCCAGGACAGCTCGCGGTCGACGAACCGGTTGTCCACCGCCTCGATCGCCTCGACCAGCGCGGGATCGGGGACGTAGCCAGGCTCCTCGGCCGGCCCGTCGTCGTCGGCGGGCACGGCGACGAGGGTGCCGGTCTCCGGCTCGGCCGGGGCGTGGGGAGTCGGCTGCTGCTCGGTCGACATGCTCGCGAGTGTCGCACCTCCGGGTGAACGGGAGGTGACGTCGAGCCGGCACCGGCCCGGCGTCGTACCGGTGTCCTACTCGGGAGTAGGTTGGGGCGCGTGAGCGTGCGAACCGCCGTCGAGAGCCGTGCCCTGTCCACGTTGATGGGACTGCCCACGAAGGCCCAGCAGGCGCTGACGCGGCGCGCGCTGGTGCTCGACGGGCAGACGCTCGCGCCCGACCTGCAGCTGATGCTCCTGCTGCAGCGGCTGGCCCGCACCGGCGATCTCGCGGGGGAGGGCGTGCGGCGGGGCCGCGCGGCGATGCGGGAGAACGCCGTCCTGGTCGGCGGCCGGCAGCCGATCGGCAGCGTCCGGGACCTCGATGTGGCCGGGCTGCCCGCGCGGCTGTACGTGCCGAGCCGCCCGTCGGGATCCGGGCTGCTGATCTTCTTCCACGGCGGCGGGTTCCTGTACGGCGACCTCGTCTCCCACGACGCGCCCTGCCGGGTGCTCGCCGAGGAGTCCGGCGTACGCGTGCTGTCCGTGGAGTACCGGGTCGGCCCCGAGGCCGCCTTCCCGGCCGCCTTCGACGACGCCGAGGCCGCGCTGCGCTGGGCGTACGAGCACGCCGACTCGCTCGGTGCGGATCCCGACCGGATCGGGGTGGGCGGCGACTCGGCCGGTGGCAACCTCGCCGCCTGGACCGCCATCGCCGCCGCCCGGGCCGGCCTCCCGCTGGCCTTCCAGCTGCTCGTGTACCCCTGCACCGACGCCGACCGCGCCACCGACAGCCTGCGGCTGTTCGGCGAGGGCCTCTACCTCACCGCCGAGTCCATCGCGTCCTTCAACGACATCTACCTGCCCCGTCCCGAGGACCGTGTCGACGAGCGGATGAACCTGCTGGACGTCGCCCTGCCCGAGGGACTCGCGCCGGCGTACGTCGCCACGGCGGGCTTCGACCCGCTCCGCGACGAGGGCGAGGCGTACGCCCGCCGGATGGTCGAGGCGGGCGCCGAGGTCGAGCTGCGCCGCTACGTCGACCAGATCCACGGCTTCTTGAACATCGTCGGCGTCGGCCGCAGCAGTCGCGCCGCCGTACGGGAGATCGCGGCGGGGCTGCGGGCCGGGCTGGGTTAGCGCGACCCGGCTCGTCCTGACCTCGGAATCCCGCCGACCCGGCTCGTCCTGACCTCTCGCGCCCAGGGGGTGCTGTGATGCGACGCGGGTTCCGCTAGAGGTGGGGGCGGTACTCGCGCAGCTGGCGGACGAACTCCTCGGCGTCGACCATCGAGCCGTCGATCACGAACGGGTCCAGGCCCTTGCGGCCGAACCGGACCGCCCACCCGGCCTCGCCGGGGCGGCCGACCATCTCGACGGGGGTCCCCGGCTTGCGCAGGTCGAACCGGTGCGTGCTCTCGCCCTGCTCGACGTACACGATGCCGCGGACGACGCTCACCTCGACCGGGACGACGCGGGTGCGGACCGCGCCCCAGGCGAGGCCGATGGTGACGAGCACCATCGCGATGCCGAACGGCGAGCCGAGCTTGCCGTTGATCAGCGTCAGCAGGGTCACCATGCCCGCCACGACCGCGGTCGCGCCCAGGACCAGGGAGAGCACCCGCGGGTCGCTGCCGTCGCCGGTCAGCCGGTCGCCGGGCTGCACCTCGCCCTCGAACAGCGACAGCGAGTCGGCGCTCTCCGCCTCGAGGGCCGCGACCGCGGCCCGGGCGCTCTCCAGCTCGGCGGTCAGCCGCGCCACCTCGTCGCGGCTCTCCGCCAGCCGACGGGCCAGGTCGTCGCGCTCCAGGCGGAGCGCGACCACCGGGTCGACGCCTAGAGGTCCGCTCGCCACTGCCGCAGCGCTTCCAGGAAGGTGGGGGCGTCGACCATGCGGGCGTCGATCACCACCGGCGACATGCTGCGCCGGAGGATGAGGACGCGCCAGGAGCGCTGGCCCGGCGTACCCGTCTGCTCGATCTTGGTGTTCGGGCTGGTCAGGTCGAACGTGCTGTTGGTGTCGCCCACGGTGACCTTGAGGACGCCGGTCTCGTCGATGCTGACGCTGCGCGAGGAGTTGCTGGCCTTGAGCGCGTAGCCGAGTAGGACCGCCGCCACCGCCGTGAGCGTCGCGCTGAACGCGATGTCGTCCCACAGGGTGCCCTTGATCGCCATCCGGCCGACCATCGCCGCCAGGCCCAGCGCGCCCAGGATCGCCAGCGGGGCGAGGCTGTCGCTGCCGCGCTTGGCGTGGAACGGGACCCGCTTGACGGTGGGGACGGCGGCGGTCGCGGCGGGCTCGATGGGCTCGGCGGGTGTCTCGGGCTCGTCGACGACCGGCTGCACGAGGGTCACGGGCTCCGGCTCCGGCTCGGGCTCCGGCTCGGCCAGCTCCTCGGCCACCGGCTCGTCCTGGGGGATGTGCTCGTCCTCGGCGACGGGCTCGTCGGCGTCCTCGGCGGCGACGTCGAGGGCCTCGACGTCGTCGAGGAACTCCTCGGTCTCGTCGATCCGGTCGGTCTCGTCGGAGGTACTCGCCGTGGCCCGCCACTGCTCCAGCAGGGAGGGCGTGCGCTCCGCGTGCCGGCCGAGGGCGCCGGTGATGGCCGGCGGTGCCGGCTCGTCCTCGGGCTCCGGCTCCGGCTCGACCGGGTCGGGCCCGCTCTCCCCGGCGAGCCGGGCGCGGATCTGGGCCATCTGGGCGGCGAGGTCGCTGGCCGACGGCATGGCCGGCTCGGGCTCCGGCTCGGGCTCCGGCTCGGGCTCCGGCTCGGGCTCCGGCTCGGGCTCCGGCTCGGGCTCCGGCTCGGGCTCCGGCTCGGGCTCCGGCTCAGGCTCCGGCTCGGGCTCGACGGCGAGGTCCGGCTCGGGCTCGACCGGCAACACAGGCTCGACCAGCAGCTCGGGCTCCGGCTCGAGAAGCTCCGGTTCCGGCTCAACAGGCTCGGGCTCAGTCGGCGCCTCGACGAAGGCCACGACCTCCAGCGGTTCCTCGGCGGCGGGTTCCTCGACCACCGGCTCTTCGACCACCGGCTCTTCGACCACCGGCTCTTCGACCACCGGCTCTTCGACCACCGGCTCTTCGACCACCGGCTCTTCGACCACCGGCTCCTCGACCACCGGCTCCTCGACCACCGGCTCGACCGGCGCGGGGGCGACGTCGTCCGACGGCTCCAGCCGGGCGCGGATCTGGGCGACCTGCTGGGCGAGCTCGGCGGCGTCGGCGAGGGCGCGCTCGCGTTCGCGGGCGAGCTCGGCGGCGCGGGCCTCGGCCTCGGCGCGGGCCCGGGCGTGCTCGAGGGCGCGCTCCTCGGCCTGCACGAGGTCGGAGCGGAGCGCCTCGACGGCGGCGGCGTGGGTGGCGGCGGCCTGCTCGAGCTCGGAGAGGGCGGCGGCGGCGCGCTCCTCGGCCTCGGTACGGGCGCGGGTGGCCTCGGTGGCGAACTCGGCGGCCCGGGCGAGCGCCTCGGTGGCGGCCTTCTTCTCCTCGGCGAGGGCGGTGGCGGAGGCGTGGGCCGACGTGGCGGCGGCCTGGGCCTCGGTGGCGAGCTCGAGCTGCTGGCGGGCGGCCTCCTCGGCGAGGCGGCGGGCCTCGTGGGCCTCCTCGGCGCGGCGGGCCTGGTGGGTGGCGGACTCGTCGGCGGCGACCCGCATGGCGACCTGCTGCTCGGCCCGGGTGGCGGCCTCCTCGGCGCGCCTCTCGGCCGCCTCGGCGGTCTCGAGGGCGAGCCGGGCCAGCTCGGCCTGCTCGAGAGCGGCCTGCTCGGCGGCCCGGCGGGACTCCTGGGCCTCCTGGGCGAGGCGGGCGTGGTCGGCGGCGGCCTGCTCGGCGACGGCGCGCTCCTCGACGGCCTGGCGGGCCAGGGCGCCGTGCTCCTCGGCGCTCGCGGCGGCCTGCTCGGCGAGCTGGCGGGCCCGCTCCTCGGCGGCCTCGGCCGCGCGGTGGGCGTCCTGGGCGAGGGCGGCCTGCTGGCGGGCGGCCTCCTCGGCGAGGGCGCGGGCCTGGGCGATCTCCGCGGAGGTCCGCTCGGCGGCCTCGCGCTCCTCCAGCATGCGGCGGGCGAACTCGGCGTGCTCGGCGGCGCTGACCGCCGCCGCCTCGGCCATCACCCGGGCGCGGGCCTCGGCGGCCTCCCGGGCGGCGTGCGCCTCGGCGGCGAGCTGGGCCTGCTCGATCGCGTGGCGCTCCGCCTCCTCGCGGCCCGCCGCCGCGGCGCCGGCCAACCGGTCCGCCTCGGCGCGCGCCTCGGTGGCGAGGCGCGCGGCCTCCTCCGCCGCGATCCGCTCGGCGGCCTGCTCGGCGGCGGCCAGCTCGGCGTCGCGCCGCAGCCGGGCCGCGAGCGCGGCGACCACCTCGGCGTTGTCGGGCGCCGCCGCCTCGTCGGCCTCCGCACCGTCGGCGGCCTCGACCGTCTCGACCAGCTCGGCCTCGATCTCGGCCCGGGCGTGGGCCAGGACCTCCTCCGGGCGACGGGGTACGTCGGTGGGCCGGTCGATGTCCGGGATCGGCTCCTCGAGCAGCGGGGGCTCGACCACCTCCGGCAGCGGCCGGGCCTGCGGCTTCGGCGCGGCGCTCGCGCCCGGACGGCGCCGCAGCCGGGCCAGGCCCTTGGGCTGGGGGACCGGCGTCGGCTCGGTGAACCCGGCGTCGACGGCCGCCGCGATCACCCGCTGGCCGGCCTCCTCGTCGCTCACGCGCTGGGTCGGCAGGCTCGGCTCGACCGCAGTCTCCGGCTCGGTCTCCGGCGCAGTCTCCGGTCCGGTCTCCTCGGCCACCACCGCGGCCTCGGCCTCACCCTCCGGCTCGTCGGCGTCCTCGTCCTCCCAGGCCTCCGCCGTGAGCGGATCGGTCAGCGGGTCGGGGACGTGCTCCGGCGTGATCACGCCGAGCGTCTCCCCGAACGGCCGTCGGGTCGCTCGGGCGATGACCGCCGACCAGTCCCCGGTCTCCGCAGGCTCCTCGACCGGCTCCTCGACCGGCTCCTCGACAGCCTCCTCGACCGGCTCGTCGGCAGCCTCCGCCTCCGGCTCCGAGCGCATCCGCTCCAACCGGTCGGTCAGGCTGCCCCGCAGCGTGGGGTCGTCGTCGGCGGCGGCCGGGGTGGCCTCGAACTCCTGCGGGTCGATCTCGGTGAGCGGCCGGCCCAGGGAGCGGTCGATGACGCTGGCCCAGTCGGTCGCCGGCCCGGGGCCGAACCGGTCGGCACCGGGAGCCTCGGCGGCCTCGGCGGACTCCTCCTCGGCGGCCCGGTCATCGGCCGGCTCCACCATCGCGCCCCAGTCGGGCTCCGCGTCGTCCTCGCGCGGCACCGAGGTGTTGCTGCGGCGCAGCAGCTCCTGGACGTCGTCCGGCTCGAGCTCGCCGACGGCCGGGACGTCCTCGTCGTGGCGCCGCCACAGCCGTCCCCTCCGTCCCCGGCCGCGTCCGGGACGCGACTCAGCGAACCGGGAGTCCTCGGGACCCGGCTCGCCGTCGGTGACAGAGCTCATGAGAGGTAAATCTACTCATCCACCGTGGAGTTACGCGCAAGTTCCGGGCGCTGGTACTGCACGTGGGTGTCGGCGGCCGCGTGCCGGAAGCCGAGATCCTCGTACAGCCGCAGGGCCGGCGTGTTGTCGGACTCGACGTACAGCAGCACCTCGTCGACGCCGCGGGCGGCGAGGTGCTGCAGGCCCGCGACCGTGAGGACCCGGCCGAGGCCGCGGCCCTGCGCGGTGGGGGAGACGCCGACGACGTACACCTCGCCGAGGGACGCGTCGTGCTGCTTGGTCCAGTGGAAGCCGAGGAGCTCGCCGTCCTCGGCCACGGCGAGCAGCAGCCCGGCGGGGTCGAACCACGGCTCGGCCATCCGCTCGGCCAGGCCGGCCGCGTCGAGCGCGCCCTGCTCGGGGTGGTGGGCGAAGGCCGCGGCGTTGACCGCCAGCAGGGCGTCGGCGTCGGCGGTGCCGTAGTCGCGGATCCGGACGCCGGCGGGCGGCTCCACCCCCGGCAGCGGTACGACGGCAGGCCGGCGCATCACCCACAGCTCCCGGGTGCGCTCGAAGCCCCAGCGACCGGCGAGCGCCGCGGCGGCGGGGTGGTCGCCGTGCGACCACGCGGTGAGCGGCCCCGGCTCGGCGACGGCGAGCGCGCCCAGGGCGGCGCCCAGGCCCCGCCCCCGGTCCGCGGGCGCGACGGCGAGGTCCAGCTCGGTGCCCCGGCGCAGCGCGAAGCCCTCGCGGGCGACCCAGGCGCCGATGCCGTCGAGCCCGTGGTGCTTGAGCCGCAGGCCGACCGCCTCGTCGACGGGATCGGTCCCGTCTTCGGCCCGGGCGGCGTCCCGGACCCGGTCGATGGCGTCGAGGGCCGGCGTACCGGTGAGCAGGGCGAGCTCCGAGGTCATCTGCCGCACGCTATCGCCCGCCCGCGCGGCTCCTTTGCGTGGGACGGCGGGGCGGGGGTAGTACTGCCTCATGAAGCTCAGCCACGCCATCGGGGCTGCAGCCGCGGCGCTCGGGGCCGTCGCCGCCCGTGACATGGTCCAGAAGAGGCACGCCCTGCAGCGGAACTTCCCGGTGATCGGGCACGCCCGCTACTGGCTCGAGACGGTCGGTCCGGAGCTGCGGCAGTACATCGTGACCGGCAACGACGAGGAGCGCCCGTTCAGCCGGGACCAGCGGCGCTGGATCTACGCCTCGAGCAAGGGCGAGAACAACTACTTCGGGTTCGGCACGGACGCCGATGTCGAGCACACCCCGGGCCAGACGTTCATCAAGCAGCGCACCTTCGCCGACGAGCTGCCTAGCGACCAGGACCACAACTGGACGCTGCCGAGCGCCAAGGTGCTGGGCGGGCCACGCGGCCGGGCCAGGGCGTTCCGCCCCGGCTCGGTCGTCAACGTCTCCGCGATGAGCTTCGGGTCGCTGTCCTCCAACGCGATCACCGCGCTCAACAAGGGCGCCGCGCAGGCGGGCTGCCTGCACAACACGGGGGAGGGCTCGATCTCGCCGTACCACCGCAACGGCGCGGACCTCGTCGTCCAGATCGGCACGGCGTACTTCGGCTGCCGGGACGCGAACGGCGACTTCTCGCTGCCGCGGCTGAAGGAGATGGTCGCCTCGGCGCCGGTCAGGGCGCTCGAGATCAAGCTCAGCCAGGGCGCGAAGCCCGGCCTGGGCGGGCTGCTGCCGGCGGCGAAGGTCACCCCGGAGATCGCCCGGATCCGCGGCATCCCGGAGGGCAAGGACTGCGCGTCGCCGTCCCGGCACACCGCGTTCCACGACGTCGACTCGATGCTCGACTTCGTCGAGATGCTGGCCGACGAGACCGGGCTGCCGGTCGGGATCAAGTCCGCCGTGGGCGCGATGGGCTTCTGGGAGGAGCTCGCCCGGCTCATGTCGCCCCGCGACCGGGGCGTCGACTTCATCACCGTCGACGGCGGGGAGGGCGGCACGGGCGCGGCGCCGCTGACGTTCGCCGACTCCGTCGCCGTGCCGTACCGGATGGGCTTCGCCCGGGTGTACGGCACCTTCGCCGAGCTGGGGCTGACCGACGACGTCACCTTCGTCGGCTCCGCCAAGCTCGGCCTGCCGGACAACGCGATCGTCGCCTTCGCGCTCGGGGCCGACCTCATCAACGTCGCCCGCGAGGCGATGCTCTCCATCGGCTGCATCCAGGCGCAGAAGTGCCACACCGACCACTGCCCGACGGGCGTCGCGACGCAGAACCCCTGGCTGGTCCGCGGGCTCGACCCGGTGTCGAAGGCCGAGCGGTGCGCGGTCTACCTGCGCACCCTGCGCAAGGAGCTCACCCGGGTCTCGGCCGCCGTCGGCGTCGCGCACCCGTCGCTGATCACCTGCGCGGACGTCGACATCTTCAACGGCGACTACGACGCCCGGTCGCTGGCGTCGGTCTACGGCTACAAGGACGGCTGGGGCGAGCTCGGCCCGGAGCTCGCCGAGCAGGTGGTGCGCCTCATGCACACCCAGGAGAAGTTCGACGAGAAGGGCGCCGACACCGAGAACCGCTGAGGGACCGCCGAGGTCAGGCGTCCTGGGAGTCCCGCTCGGCGACCGCGGCGGCGTCCGCCTCGGCGTCCTTGCTCGGCAGCACGAACCGGTAGCCGACGTTGCGGACCGTGCCGATCAGGGTCTCGTTCTCGGGCCGAGCTTGGCGCGCAGGCGGCGTACGTGGACGTCGACGGTGCGGGTGCCGCCGAAGTAGTCGTAGCCCCAGACCTCCTGCAGCAGCTGCTGGCGGCTGAACACCCGGCCGGGGTGCTGGGCGAGGAACTTGAGGAGCTCGAACTCCTTGAAGGTGAGGTCGAGCGAGCGGCCGCCGACCTTCGCGGTGTACGTCGCCTCGTCGACCACGACCTCGCCGGAGCGGATCAGGTGGGCGTCGGGGTCGGCGGCGTCGCGGGCCGCGGTGAGCCGGCCGATGGCCAGCCGGATCCGGGCCTCGAGCTCGGCGGGGCCGCAGGTGTGCAGCACGACGTCGTCCATGCCCCAGTCGTGGTGGACGACGGCGAGACCGCCCTCGGTCACGATGAGGACGACGGGCACGTCGGTGCCGGTCGTGCGGATCAGCCGGCACAGGTCGCGGGCGCCGGCCAGGTCCTGCCGGCCGTCGACCAGCAGCAGGTCCGAGTCGGGCGCGTCGAGCAGGGCGCTGCCCTCGGCGGGCAGGATGCGCACCTGGTGACCGAGCAGCGCCAAGCCGGGCAGCACCTCCGCGGAGGGTTGCAGGGCGCTGGTCAGAAGAAGGAGAGTGCTCACGCTGGCCTCCTCGTCGGCCCCGCAGGTTGCGCAGGCGCCGTGTCGAGACCGAAACGCAACGCTGGGCCCCGGCCAGTTTCCTGATGGGGGACGATACCGAAACATGCAGGCAACGGGGAAGGACATCGAGGTGAGTGAGACGCAGGTCATCCGGGTCCGGTACTGGGCGGCCGCCCGGGCGGCCGCCGGGATCGCGGAGGAGGAGGTGGCCGTCGCAGGCCCCGTCACCCTCGCCGAGCTGCGGGCCGAGGTGGTCGGCCGTCACCCCGGGACCCGCCTGCCCGACGTCGTGGGCGTCTGCTCGGTGCTGGTCGGGGAGCGCCCGGTCTCCTCGGAGGACCCGGCGGCGGTCGTCGTACGGCCGGGGGACACGGTGGAGTTCCTGCCGCCCTTCGCGGGCGGCTGAGCGGCCCGGGGAGAAGTCGGCCGTCGCCTAGACTCCGTTCCGCCGTTGTCGGTACGACGACAGCGGACCCGACGAGGAGAGCAGTGCCGAACCAGACCACCGCGCGACCGCCCACGGCGGCGAGGGGCGACGGCAGCACGGGCGTGGTCGAGCGCCGTGCGGTCACCGTCTTCGTGGTGCTGCTGGCGATGGTCCTCGCGGCGGCGTCCGCCCGCGGGCCGGTCATGGCGGCGGTCGGGATCGGGTTCGCCGGGTTCGTGGCGGCGCTGGCCATCCTGGGCCGGCAGCGGATCGCGCTGCTGGCGATGCTGGGCGCCTTCGCGACCGCCCCCATGTACAAGGGCCTGGCGCCGAGCCCGGACACGCCCATCACCCCGACGGACCTGTTGTTCGGGATCGCGGTGGTGCTGCTCCTGCCGACCGTGATCGGGCGGCCGGTGCGGCTGCCGCTGGGCTACGTCATCGGCATCCTGCTGATCCTGACCACGGGCATCCTGTCGACGGTCTTCTCGCCGGCCCCCGTCATCAGCGCGCTGCAGTTCGTGCAGTGGCTGGTCGTCCTGGTCGGCCTGGTGGGGCTGCTGGCGGTCTGGGCGCCCGGCTGGCGCACGGTCGACCTCCTGCTGTGGGGCTACGTCGCCGGCCACACGCTCAGCGTGGCGTATTCGCCGATCGGCGACTCGATCGCCGGGCGCAGCGTCGGCCTGACCCACCACCCGAACGCGTTCGGCGAGGCGGGCGTGATGGCGTTCGCCGCGCTGATGTACCTGTGGCGGCGCGGCGAGTCGGTCTGGTACCGCCTGCTCGTCGCCGGCTGCGCGGCCGCGGCCGTGCTCTCGGTGGTGACCAGTGGCAGCCGTGCGGCGGCGGTGGTGGTCGCCGGCCTGGTGATCATGGTCCCGTTCGTCGAGCGCTCCGCCGTGAAGGGCTTCGTGCTGGCGCTGACCCTGGCGATCGGGATCGTGGCGCTGCCGCTGCTCCTCGACTCCGCGGGCGACACCTCCGCGCTGAGCCGGCTCGCCGGCACCGGCGATGCGCTGGTCGCCGACCAGGCCCGGCTCAACGCCCAGAACTTCGGCATCGAGATGTTCCTCGAGCACCCGGTGGTGGGGAACGGCTTCGCCGAGGCGATCTACGTCCACAACGTCGTGCTCGCCGTGGCGGCCAGCGTCGGGCTGGTCGGGCTGATCGGCTACCTCATGGTGCTCTTCGTGATGGCGCGCCCGATCATCGGCACCCACCCGAACCGCCGGATCGCCTACCTCGCCTGGGCGTTCATCGCGATCACGCCGACGGTGCCCGGCCTGGAGGACCGCACCCTGTGGGTGCCGATGGCGCCGGTCATCCTGCTCGCGATGAACATGCGCCGCGAGCGCGACGACGGCGACGACGGACCCGACACCGCCGAGCCCCGCCCCGCCATCCCCGCGACCCCAGCGACGGAGACCCACCGATGAGCAACGGCCCCGACCAGAGCCTGAGGAACCGCCTGCGGGAGCGCGCCAAGCTCGCCGTCCGCGGCGGCCTGCACCGCCTCGACCTCGACGTGAGCCGCGGCGTCTTCACCCGCCAGGTCGCCCGCACCCTGGAGTCGCGCGGGATCGACACCGTGCTCGACGTCGGCGCCAACGTCGGCCAGTACGCCCTCGGCCTGCGGCGCTCGGGGTACGCCGGCCGGATCGTCAGCTGCGAGCCCCTCTCGGGCGCGTACGCCGAGCTCGCCCGCCGCGCCGCGAAGGACCCGCACTGGCACACCGTCGACGCCGCGGTCGGTCGCGCGCCCGGCGAGACCGACATCAACGTCGCCGCGAACTCGTACTCCTCCTCGATCCTCGACATGACCCAGGCCCACCTCGACGGCGCGCCCGACTCGGCGTACGTCGCGGTCGAGCGGGTCGAGGTCACCACGGTCGTCGACCTGGTCGAGCGGTTCGCCGTCGACCCGGCCCGGACCCTGCTGAAGATCGACACCCAGGGCTACGAGGCCGAGGTGCTGGCGGGCGCGGGCGATCTCGTCGGCCGCTTCGACGGCCTCCAGCTGGAGGTGTCCTTCGTGGAGCTCTACGAGGGCCAGCAGCTCGCCGAGCAGACCGTGGGCGTCCTGCGCGAGCACGGCTACCGGCTGCAGAGCCTCGAGACCGGCTTCTCCGACCCGACCGGGCGCCTGCTGCAGTGCGACGTCCTCGTGGTCCGCGACCGCTGACCTCCCACCCCGCTCCCCCCACCGACAGGAGACACCCCGTGGCACGTTCCCTCCAGGGCGCTCTGGCCAGCTTCCGGATCAGGTCCAAGGTCGCGATCGCGAAGGTCGGCGTCGACAGCCGTCGCCTCGACACCCTGGTCAACCTCCCGAAGATCGAGACCTGGCGCCGCGAGCACGTCCCGGACGGCACCCCCGCCTTCGCCGAGCGCACGGAGATGTACGACCACGTCCACGCGCAGCTGATCGGCGAGGCGGCGATCGACTACCTGGAGTTCGGCGTCTTCCAGGGCGACTCGATCCGGCACTGGGCCGGGCTGAACCAGAACCCCGAGTCCCGGTTCTACGGCTTCGACTCCTTCGAGGGCCTGCCCGAGGACTGGAAGCGCTTCGACGGCCAGATGGTCAAGGCGCACTTCGACGTCGACGGCGCGCTGCCCGACATCGACGACGACCGGGTCTCGTTCGTGCCGGGCTGGTTCCAGAGGACGGTGGACCCGTTCCTGGAGAAGTTCGAGCCCCGCGGCCAGCTGGTCGTCCACGTGGACTCCGACCTCTACTCCTCGGCGCTCTACGTCCTCACCCGGCTCGACGCGCTGCTGGTGCCGGGCACGATCGTGGTCTTCGACGAGTTCTCCTCGGTGCTCAACGAGTTCCAGGCGCTCGACAACTACTGCTCGGCCTACATGCGCGAGTACGACGTGCTCGCCTCGGCCTGGCACTACTTCGGTCACCTCGCCATCCGGATGCGCTGAGCGCACGGGACGCGGACCGCGACACGGAGACGGAGACACAGAGAGCCCCGGACCGCTCGGTCCGGGGCTCTCTGCGCAGGTCGGGTGCCGCAGGCTCAGGCGACGTCGGCCTCGGCCGCCGGGGCGGCGTACCGCTGGGTGGCGAGCTCGGGCGCGTGCAGCCGGCGAGGGCGCGGCTCGGCGAGACGCATGGCCTTCTCGTAGCTCATCGGCTTGCGAAGGCCGAAGGTGATCAGCACCGTGTGGAACAGGATCATGAAGTCCAGGCGGAGGCTGGGGGCGGTCGCCGTGCGCAGGGAGTACGCCGACTCCAGGGCCAGGCGCTGGTGGTCGTCGATGCCGTGGCGGCCGATCAGCTGGGGGAGACCGGTCAGGCCGGCCGGCGTGACCCAGCGGGAGTCGATGTCGCCGTGCTGCTCGCTCAGGGCGTCGCGGACGACCTGGGTGAGCGGCCGGGCGCCCACGATGCTCATCTCACCGCGCAGGACGTGGACGAACTGCGGGATCTCGTTGAGCCCCAGCCGGTCCAGCAGTCGCCCGATCGGCGTGTAGAGCGGCGAGTCCGGCGGCGTGTTGAGGAAGCGACCGGCCTCGACCGGGGCGACCACCTTGTTGGCGTCGGGCACCATCACCCGCAGCTTCACCATCTCGATGGCGGTGCCGGGCCCCACCCAGCGCCGCGACCTGTAGAAGATCGGTCGACCGGAGAGCACCAGCACGGCGAGCGCGGAGAGGGCCACGACAGGCACCCACACCACGGCGGCCGCGCAGATGACGACGACGTCGAACGCGCGCTTCTTCACCCGTAACCTCCACCAGAAATGTGTCCCCGAATGCGGGTGAGGCGATCCCGCGAACCTCTCAACGACCGAGTGGCCGAGGAGATACGTGTCTCACGCGAACTTTGTGAGGGATCGCCGATCACCCACCCTCAGCACCACCCCGGCCTGGTCGGCCAGCAGCCGCTCGAAGCGGGTCGCGCAGCCCTCGAGGGCGAACTCCTGCTCGGCCAGGTCGCGAGACGCCTCGCCGAGCTCGGCGCGCAGCTCGGCGTCGTCCAGGACGCGGCTGATCCAGGCCGCGGCGTCGGCGAGCGAGCCGTCGGCCGGCGGCAGCACCAGTCCGCCGGCCTTCGTCACCAGCGCCGAGGCGAGGTTCTCGCCCGGCATCAGGCCCAGCACCGGCCGTCCGGCGCACAGATAGGACAGCGTCTTCGACGGCACCGAGAAGGCGCCCGCCTCCTGCTCCAGCAGCACGACGAGCACGTCGCCGCTGCCGAGGACCTCCGGCAGCCGGTCGTAGGGCTGGAACGGCAGCAGCGTGACGGGTACGTCGAGTCTGTCGGCCTCGTCCCGGAGCACCTCGACCGCGGGCCCCTCGTTGACGACCACCAGCCGCACCGGCTTCCCGGCGTCGTGCACTGCCCGCGCCAGGCGGACGAGCAGGGCCGGGTTGTGCTTGAGGCCGAGGGTGCCGGAGTAGACCAGCGTCGCGACGTCGTCGAGCTCGTGCTCGACGGCCCAGTCGTTCTTGCGGGGGGTCGGCACGATCTCGTCGAGCGGCGCCCAGTTCGGGATGACCGTGACCTTGTCCGCCGTACCCCACTCCTCGTGGACCGGCACGAAGGACGGCGCGATCACCACGATCGCGGACGCCCGCCGCGAGCACCAGCGCTCGGCGACCTCGAACGCCCACGCCACGAAGGCGAACCGCCTCGGCAGCTTGCTGCCGGTGAACGAGCGCACCGCGACGGCGTACACGTCCTGGTGCCACAGCACCCACGGCCGGCGGAGCACGGCCATCACGAACGCGAAGATCACCAGCGTCGGGATCTGCACGTTCGAGAGCATCACGATGTCGGCGTCCACGCGGCGGACGTGGCGCACCAGCTCGACGCCGCGGCGGACCTCGCGCAGCAGCCGCTGCGCCAGCCGCTGGTTGTCGACCGGCTTCGCGCCCCCGATGGCCTCGAAGGTGATCCGCTCGCCCGGGTTCGCGGCGAGGCGTCCCTTGCCGCAGACGTAGCCCTCGACGTAGGAGTGCGTCACGTCGTGCCCCCGCCGTGCCAGGTCGCGGCTGAGCTCGGCCTGGAACGGGTGGCCGCTGTGGTCGTGGACGAGGATGCGCACCGTGCCGGGTCCCGTCTCAGCCCTGCGCGCGCTTGACCTGGTCGTAGACCCAGGCGTAGGTCTTGGCGAGCCCGTCGGCGAGGCTGATCGACGGCTCCCAGCCGAAGACCTCGTTGATCATCGTGTTGTCGGAGTTGCGGCCCCGCACGCCCTGCGGCGCGGAGAGGTCGTACTTCCGCTCGCACTTGATGCCGGCGATCTCCTCGACGATCGAGTAGAGCTGGTTGATCGACACCAGCTCGGCGGAGCCCAGGTTGATCGGGTCCTCCAGGTCGCTGGCCAGGATCATCTGCGAGCCCTTGACGCAGTCGTCGATGTACATGAACGACCGGGTCTGCTCGCCGTCGCCCCAGATCTCGAGCTCGTGCCTGCCGGAGATGACCGCCTCCGCGATCTTGCGGCACACCGCCGCCGGCGCCTTCTCACGGCCGCCCGTCCAGGTGCCCTCCGGGCCGTAGACGTTGTGGTAGCGCGCCACCCGCGTGGTCAGGCCGAAGTCCTCCCGGAAGTGGCGGGCCATCCGCTCGGTGAAGAGCTTCTCCCAGCCGTAGCCGTCCTCCGGCATCGCCGGGTAGGCGTCGGACTCCTTGAGCGCCGTGACCGAGGTGTCGGTCTGCTTGTCGGCCGCGTAGACGCAGGCCGAGGAGGAGTAGAAGTAGCGCTCGACGTCGTACTTGTCCGCCGCCTGGAGCATGTGGGTGCTGGTCAGCACCGTCAGCATGCACAGCGCCTTGTTGTTCTCGATGAAGCCCATGCCGCCCATGTCGGCGGCCAGCATGTAGACCTCGCGGGCGCCCTTCGTGGCGTCCTCCGCGTGCTCGAGCAGGGACAGGTCCGCGACGCCGTTCTGGGCGTCCGGGTGCACCTGGTACCACTCGTCGAGCGGCTTGACGTCCACCGACCGGACCGTCTTGCCCTGGGCAAGGAGATCGGCGACGAGGTGACCTCCGATGAAACCGCCACCACCGGCAACGAGAACATCAACTGGGCCCGAGTTCATGCGCACTCCTCATCGTCGTTCCGCCCCCCAGCGTTGCCTGACCAACGAGACGTCGCCGGGTGCGTCACGGGTGTTCGTCCCCCATTCCCAGGACGAAGCTGGAAACGGGTGATCGCCGGCCCGGTCAGTACAGTGGCGGCGTGCGTACCGCCCTCGTCACCGGTGTCGCGGGGCAGGACGGGATCTACCTCGCGCGCTCGCTCCGCGGCGCCGGGACCGCCGTCGTGGGGACCGTCGCCCCCGGCTTCGCCGCCGACGACCCCCGCCTCGGCTACCTCGACGGCGTCGACCTGCACCCGCTCGACGTACGGGACGGGGCGGCGCTCGAGGCGCTGGTCGCCGCGGTCGCGCCGGACGAGGTCTACAACCTCGCCGCGCTCAGCTCGGTCGGGCGCAGCTGGGAGGAGCCGGAGCGGACGGCGGCGACCAATGCGGCGCCCGTCGAGCACCTCGTCGCCGCGCTGCTGCGGCTGCGGGCCGAGCGCGGCCGGGACGCCCGGCTGTTCCAGGCCTCCTCCGCCGAGGCGCACGGCGGCGCCGCCGACAGCCCCTACGCCC